>RFTL01000015.1 GCA_009923455.1 Actinomycetota bacterium
GCGCACATAGCCGACCACGTCGATTGGCTGGGGCAAACGCATGATGGGGTAGCCAATCAGCTGACCAGGTCCATGCCAGGTGATCTTTCCACCCCGATCAGTTTCAAAGTATTCACTGCCGTCATTCGGCAGCTCGTGCTGCTCTGTGCGTTTCCCGGCTGTGTAGACACTCGAGTGCTCGAGAAGTAAAACCGTATCTGGAGCTAAGCCATCAACCACCTGACGATGCAATTCACGTTGCAGCTCGAGTCCGGCGGCATATGAAACAAAATCAGGATCAAGTCCTACAACTTTGAATTCAGGCATCTCAATCAGACCAACTTTTCAACAGCTGCGGAGATTCCTAGGGTGACCAAATGAGCTGAGGGGGAAAATCGACCCATGAAAACCTACTTCCTCTCATTTGGCAGACGAGTGATTCCTATCGCTGGAAACCCGCTAGCGCTAACTTCTGTTGCAATAAGAAAAACGCCCAGGGCAACCTGGGCGTTTTATCTAGATGCCTAGATTGGCCTCGAAAGCTCCAGACTCAAGTCTCGCCTTCACATCGGTGAGGAACCTTGAAGCGTCTGCACCATCGATGGTTCTGTGGTCATAGGAGAGAGCTAGGTAAACCAGAGAGCGAATCGCGATGGACTCATTACCCTCAGAGTCTGTTACCACAGCTGGGCGCTTGGTCACGATTCCCGTGCCAAGAATTGCCGACTGAGGCAGGAACACAACCGGAGTGTCAAACAGTGCCCCACGGGATCCAGTGTTCGTAAGGGTGAAGGTGCCACCAGATAGTTCGTCTGGCTTCAACTGGTTGTTTCTGGTTCGGTCCGCCAGGTCTGCAATCTGCTGCGCAATTTGAGCGATGTTGAGCGAACCTGCGTTTCTGATGACTGGAGTAAGCAAACCGCGCTCGGTGTCAACAGCGAAGCTGATGTTCTCGGTTGGGTGATACACGATGTTGTCACCCTCAACAGTGGAGTTGATCTTCGGGTGCGCAGCGAGAGCCTCTGCTGCGGCAAGAGTGAAGAAGGGCATGAAGTTCAGCTTCACACCTGTCTTCTGAAGGAACTCGCTCTGAACTCGCTTTCTCAGGCCGGCGATTCGAGTGACATCTACCTCGACCACAGTGGTTAGCTGCGCAGTTTGCTGCATTGAGGCAACTGCACGCTCGGCAAGAACCTTGCGAAGACGGGACATTGGCTCTGACGTGCCACGAAGTGGAGAAGCAGCGGCTGGTGTGTGAACCGCAGCAGGAGCTGCAGCCGCTACCGGCATAGCTGTGGTTACTGAACCAGCGGCGATGACGTCTTCCTTGCGAATTCTTCCGCCAACACCGGTGCCGCGCACACTTGCTAAGTTGACCCCGAGGTCGTTAGCAAGCTTTCTAACAATTGGTGTCACATAGTTAGGGTCAGATTCATTTAGCTCGGCAGCCGAAACAACAGGCGCAGCCGGGGCCACAACTACCGGCGCAACAGGAACAGCTGGAGCGGCCACAACTGGAGCAACTACAGGGGCAGCAACAGGCTCAACAACAACTGGTGCGACCGGTGCTGGCTCAGCAGGTGCTGCTGCAACTGGTGCCGGAACCTCAACAACAGGGGCGGCTGGGGCAGGGGATGCAGCTCCATCGCCAACGATGGCTAGAACGGCACCCACTGCAACGGTCTGGTCTTCCTGAACCAAGATTTGCTGGAGCACGCCAGCAAAGGGGGATGGAATTTCGGTGTCGACCTTGTCGGTCGAAACCTCAACCAATGGCTCGTCGACGGCAACGGTGTCGCCAACCTTTTTGAGCCAACGGGTTACCGTGCCCTCGGTTACAGATTCGCCTAGCGCTGGTAGTACTACTTCGCTCATTTTTCCTGATCCCTTCTAAACCTGTTTATGCGTGCGCGTGAAGTGGCTTACCGGCTAGCGCTAAGTGCGCCTCGCCGATTGCCTCGTTCATGGTTGGGTGGGCGTGAACTAAAGGTGCTACATCCTCTGGATATGCCTCCCAGTTGACGATCAACTGCGCCTCTCCGACCTGCTCACCAGCTCGAGAACCAATCATGTGGAAACCAACAACTGGTCCATTAATCTGGCGAATCAGTTTGATTACACCTGCGGTACCAAGTATGTTGCTCTTTCCGTTGCCGGCCAAGTTGTATTCGTAGGTTGAAATCTGGTCAGCTCCGAACTTGTCCTTAGCCTGCGCTTCGGTAAGGCCAACTGATGCGATTTCAGGCTCGCAATAGGTAACTCTCGGGATGCCCCACTCGTTGACGACGACCGGGTTGAGACCAGCAATCTCCTCGGCAACGAAAATGCCCTGCATGAATCCACGGTGTGCCAACTGCAGCCCAGGCACGATGTCACCAACTGCGTAGACGCCAGGAAGGTTTGTCGCTAGACGCTCATTTGTCAGCACAAAGCCGCGATCCATAGCGACACCCTGCTCCTCGAAACCAAAGCCAGTCGCATTTGGAGCTCGACCAACCGCAACCAAAAGCAGGTCGGCAGAGATCTGTTCGCCGTTCTCGAGTTCTACAGTTACAGAGGTTGGACCCTGGGAAACACTCTTGAACTTGTTGCCAAGCTTGAAATCGATTCCGCGCTTACGGTAGGCGCGCTCTAGGCCCTTGCTCATGCTTGGGTCCTCATTGGGAACAAGTCGGTCGAATCCCTCAATGATTACAACCTCGGCGCCAAATGAACGCCAGATTGATGCAAACTCAACGCCGATAACGCCGCCGCCGAGAATTGCCACCTTGTTTGGAATCCAATCCATCTGAAGGGCCTGGTCGGAGGTAATCACTCGACCACCAATTTCGATACCGAGAGTTTTGGTGACTGATCCGGTCGCTAGGACGACGTTCTTGCCGGTGTAGGACTCAGCACCAACAGTCACGGTCTTTGGTCCGGTGAGGCGACCCTCACCAGTAACGAATGTGATGTTCTTCGAGCTGACCAAGCCAGTTAGGCCCTTGTAGAGCTTGTCGATGATTGAGTCGCGGTACTTGTTAACCGCTGTCATGTCGATGCTTTGGAAAGTTGCATTGACACCGAAGTGAGCTGCTTCCTTGGTCACATCTGCAACCTCTGCGGAGTGCAGTAGGGCTTTGGTTGGAATGCAGCCGCGGTGCAAGCAGGTACCGCCCAGCTTGTCCCTTTCAACTAGAGCAACGCTCATTCCAAGCTGAGCAGCCCTCAGAGCGGCTGCGTAACCGCCACTTCCACTACCCAAGATGACAAGGTCGAATTCGTGATTAGCCATTGATTAGAGCTCCAAAGTCGGCGAAACGGCTTAAGCCTACTACTGCGCTACCCGTTGAGCGAGTTCGATGAGAGATCGAATCATGATGCCCGAGGCTCCCTTGGGAATAACGCCATAGGGCGCCGCATCGTTGTTCGCTGGACCCGCGATATCAAGGTGGGCCCACGACGTCTCCTTGTTGACGAAGTCAGCCAGGAACTGAGCTCCAACCATCATTCCTCCGGCTCGGTTGCCGATTTTCACGTTGGCAAGATCGGCAATCTCAGAATCCAAGATGGTTCTAAGTTCTGGAGGAAGTGGCATCTCCCAAAGCAGCTCATCAACAGCTGAAGCTGACTCGAGCGTCAGCTTCACCGCATCCCCATGACCCATTACTCCGGCATAGCGGTCACCCAGTGCAATCCGAGCTGCACCGGTGAGGGTGGCAACATCGATGATGTGGTCTGGGTTAGTCTCCTGCGCCAAAGACAGACCATCAGCGAGAACCAAGCGACCCTCAGCGTCGGTGTTCAGAACCTCGACAGTCTTTCCGTTGCGAATCGTGATGACATCACCGGGTCGAGTTGCAGAACCAGATGGCATGTTCTCGGCAAGACACATGTATGCGGTCACATTGACCTTCAGCCCAAGCGTGGCAATACCCAGGATCGCGCCGAGGACAGTTGCGCTTCCAGCCATGTCGTACTTCATGCCAACCATGCCCTCGGCTGGCTTTAGCGAAAGGCCACCGGTGTCAAAGGTGATTCCCTTGCCAACCAACGCAATGTGCTTACCGCCGCCGTGGTAACTGAGTTTCACAAGCCTTGGCGGACGGACGGAACCTTTGCCCACCGAGAGAATTCCTCCGCAGCGCTCAGCCTCCAGACGATTCTCATCCCATACTTCGACATCGATTGGTAGTCCAGTGGCCAAGCTCTTGGCCTCCTGTGCCAACTTGTCCGGCCATAGTTCGTTTGCTGGGAGGTTGATCAGCTCTCGAATAGCGACAATCTGCCCAGCTATTTTCTCGGTTCTAGAAAAATCCGTAGTCACCAGGTTGGCGGGCACGACCACTTCGAAAGAGACTGGATCCAGAGTTGCTTTCTTGAAACGAGTCGGTGTCTTTCCTCCCAGCAGGAGGCCCTCAAGTAGTTGCAGAAGCTGCGCTTCTGTCTCTACTGCGGCAACCAAGGAGACATCGGTAAGCGCCTCTCTGCGAACTACAGCGCCGAAATCACGAAGTGATAGGCCATTTGAACCAACAACCAAGACATTTCCCTTTGGTCCCGGAACGCGCGCGACGGTTGCCGAGGTGGTCTTGGCGCCATATGCGGTAAGGGCATCCTTCGATGGAGCGAAATCCGCTGCAACTGGGTCAAATCCAGCGTCGGAATAGCGGAGCGCAAATGCTGATTTAGAAGGAGAAGCTGCAAGTGAAATTGAAGTCATGACGTAAAGCTTAGGTGGGTTAGTATCGGGTTATGAGCCCTTTGTATCGTGTCCTGGCACCAGCTGAAGAGCTGATGGGATTGCCGATGCTGGGCATGCTTACGGGCTTTACCGATGCAGGATCATCAATAGGTCAGCTTTCCAGCCATTTCTTTGCAACCCTCGACTCCGAGCTCGTTATCAAGTTCAACAATGATGAACTTTTGGACTATCGATCTAGACGGCCAATGCTCTTTTTCGAAAAAGACCACATCGAGTCATATGAGCCAGCCGAACTAGGGATCTATCTACTGCGAGATGAAGCGGATCAACCGTTTTTATTGCTTGATGGGTATGAGCCAGATTTCCGCTGGGAGGCTTTTGCGAATGCCATCTCCGAACTGTGCGCAGATCTCCAGGTTCAGTCCTTTACCTGGGTTCACTCAATACCTTTTCCACTCCCACACACCAGACCAATCGGAGTTACAGTGTCGGGAAACCGCAAGGACCTAATCGAACGGTTCTCAGAGTGGAAACCCCAGACCCAGGTGCCAGGCAACATCGTCCACCTGCTGGAATACACCCTCACGAAACAAGAGCTACCGGTTTCTGGTTTTGTCCTCCTGGTCCCTCACTATCTAGCGGATAACGAAGTCCCCGGTGCTGCCGTGACCGGCCTTGAGCTGATAAGCGCGGCAACCGGTTTGGTTTTCCCATCCGATGAACTAAGGGACTCGTCGAGAAAGTTTTTAGACAAGGTGAACAGCCAAATCGAAGAGAACGCTGAGCTGGCAAAGCTGGTGGCAACACTGGAGAGTAGCTACAACAGCTCAGATGGGCCGGCAAGAGCGCCAATTGGAAAACCTCAAACCGCTCCTCCAAATGCAGACCAACTAGCTGAGGAGTTAGAAAACTACCTGGCAGCGATGCGAAGAACTGGCGAGGATCAGGAATAGATTCCTGAAAAACCACGTTCGTAAATTGTGAAATGGTCACATCCGTGACATAATTTGCCCCTAAACCCTTTCAGGTCTTTCGACTTGACAAGGGTTTAAAGTCTGCCCAAAAACGAGGTCAATCATCGCAACTGTTTCGAAGGCCAAAGCCAAGGCCGAAAAGGCGCCTAAAAAGTCGAAGGCTGAAGTTGACTTGCCCGAGGGCGAAGAGGACCTCGACGACGAGGTTGAGCTTGAGCCGGTAGAGGACATTGTTGCCGAAGCCCAGGAATCTGTTGACCTGACAGTCGAAGATGACACTAAAGAAGAGTTGCCGACCGAAACAATTCAGCTTCCTGCTGATGTCTTAGTTTTGAGCGATGACGATGATGACATCCCGGTACAGAACCTAACTATCTCTGGTGCGACAGCGGACCCAGTCAAGGATTACCTAAAGCAGATCGGTAAGGTCGCGCTTTTGAATGCCGAGCTCGAGGTAGAGCTTGCAAAGCGCATTGAAGCCGGCTTGTTCGCCGAAGAGAAACTATCGACCGCAAAGAATCTCGCACCGGCTGAACGTAGAGACCTGACCTGGGTTGTAAAAGACGGACAGCGCGCAAAGTCTCACCTTCTGGAGGCAAACCTTCGTTTGGTGGTATCTCTTGCAAAACGATACACCGGTCGCGGAATGCAGTTCTTGGACTTGATTCAAGAAGGAAACCTGGGTCTAATCCGAGCTGTGGAAAAGTTCGACTACACCAAGGGTTACAAATTCTCGACCTATGCCACCTGGTGGATTCGCCAAGCAATCACCCGTGCGATGGCCGATCAGGCCAGAACCATCCGAATTCCAGTGCACATGGTCGAGGTCATCAACAAACTTGCCCGCGTGCAGCGACAGCTACTACAGGATCTTGGTCGCGAACCAACCCCAGAGGAGCTCGCGGCTGAACTGGACATGACACCTGAGAAGGTTGTCGAGGTTCAGAAGTATGGGCGAGAGCCAATCTCGCTATCCACACCGCTCGGTGAAGACGGTGACAGCGAGTTCGGTGACCTGATTGAAGACACCGAGGCGGTAGTGCCTGCCGATGCAGTGGGCTTCACAATGCTGCAGCAGGAACTGGAGCGAGTATTGGATTCGTTGCACCCCAGAGAAGCCGGAGTAATCCGTTCCAGGTTTGGACTCGGCGATGGTGTTCAGATGACCTTGGATCAGATCGGTGAAAAGTTCGGTGTTACCCGCGAGCGTATTCGCCAGATCGAATCAAAGACCATGTCTAAGCTCCGCCACCCGTCACGCTCGCAGCTGCTACGGGACTACCTGGATAGCTAATTGCGCACTTTAGCGGCGATGGTGCTGGGCAAAACTGCTCGGTTCTTACTTCGTCGCATAAGAAGAGGCGGCGGTTCAGCACTCCCTGGCACCATTGCCCTAAAGATTCAGCCCAAGTTACTCACCCGAGCAATTGCATCTGCTCCAATGGGATTGATTGTGGTGTCCGGTTCCGCTGGAAAATCCACCACGACGAAAGTTATCGTCGAGCTCCTAAGAGCGAACGGCCTCGAAGTCTTCACCAACCCCTCAACCGCCAATATTCGCCAGGGTCTCTACGCTGCGGTTCTGCAGTTTGGAAACCTTCGCGGAAAGATCAAGGCTGACATTGTCGTGTTAGAGCTTGATGAAGGCCATGGAGCAGCACTCATATCGGAACTTAGACCCCGCCTCGCGGTTCTCACCAACGTTTTACCTGATCAACTGGATAGGTTCGTAGATCCAGAGTATGTCCAGCAGAAGCTGGAACGAATAGCCCTTGCAAGCGACCAGGTGATAATCAATGCCGATGATCCAAATCTTTTGACCCTAGCTTCAAAGCGAGAGGTAACTGGATTCGGACTGGGTCGCGGATTCGAGGGGGAGCACCCCGAGTATGCAATCAATTTCCAAAAGCCGGATTCGATTCAGAAGACCACCGAAGTTTTGCGAACTGAGGGTATAAGTGCTGAAATCGCTTCGACTAAAGGAAGCTACTTCGTCAAGCTACCAAGTGCCGGAACACACCAGGCACTGAACATCGCCGCTGCGATCTGCGCGGTTGAAAAAACCTGCGATATGTCAGTGGAGCTGGTCGAAGATACTCTCGAGAAGTTGCCACCGGTCTTCGCGCGTGACGAAAAGGTGACAATTGCTGGACGTGAGGTTCGACTCATGCTGGTTCAGAATCCAACCAGCTTCAATCTGAATCTAGAGAACATTGCTGGCGATGAGGTGCCTCTTATGCTGATGGCTGGGTCAGACATACATGACCCAAGCTGGCTTTGGGGAGTTGACTTCTCAAAACTAAAGCGAGTTGACATCGTGGGCGGACTCAATGCCTACGATCTCGCTCTCGTGTTGAGCTATCACGAGGTGGAAATAGGTGAGGTTATTCAAAACCCCGCAGATGCCGCGGATAAGTTCTTGACCCTTTCTGGGGAGTCACCGACCATTTTGTTCTCAGCCGATGCCATGAGAAGAACCCGCCGACACCTGGGGTTGGCAAAGTGATCAAGATCTCATCTTTCGAGCCCGCGCTATTCAACCGAAATGCCGATCAAGGCAACATCAGAGTGCTAACGAAACAGCTTGAGTGGCGTGGTGTCAGCTATTCGCTTGTGCAGCCCTTCGACAAGGATGCTGACTTCGTGCTCATCGGCGACGCATACAACGCGGTTATCCGCGAGTATCAGCAGGAGCTCATGGAGCTTGTGCCTTCACTCCAAAGACGGCTTGATTTAGGACTACCAACACTGCTGGTTGGCTCCGTATACGAGTTTTATTTGGAAATTCTGGTTGGGCTACCTGCAGCCAGCAAGGGATCTCGCCAGAGCGAATTTCGTGAGGTTAGCAATGGTGAGATATCCGCTTTTGGTTATCGCAACTCTGAGCTAATCGAATTAGATCTGTTCGTTAGGGGAGCCTTTATGGGCACCACACTCTATGGCCCTGTGCTTGCTAAATCGCCAGACTTGCTTGACTTAGTTCTGAGATCACTCGGGGTGGAAAACAAGCTTCCAGAGGTGGTCGAAAAGAGGCTAGAGGGCTATCTCTTCGAGGTCAAAAAGGCGTCTAACGCTGGGTAAGTTCTTCAGACTGGTCGTGCCAGCTAATGGAGATCGGCTGCAACTTCTCTTTATTGGCGTTGCCGTGGTGGGCGCAAAACAGCAGCTCGCCAATCTCGAGCTCAACTCGAATGTAAGCCTGTGCTCCACACACATCGCAACGATCGGTGGCTAGTAGTTTCTCCGCTGTGTTTTCCATCGCGACTATTGAAACACGGCCGTGCGACAAAAAACCTTATAAGTCCCTTAGTTTCGCTATCTGCGAAGTGGCAGCATCTGAGGAATAGTTCAATCGATTAGCTTTACGGGGTGGAAAACTACTCTGCAAGACACCTCTCGGTTCTCGAAGGGCTAGAGGCCGTTCGAAAGCGCCCCGGAATGTACATCGGATCAACCGATGGCCGTGGACTAATGCACTGTCTTTGGGAGATTATCGACAACTCAGTGGATGAGGCGCTAGCTGGTTACGGTAAAGAAATCAACGTAACTGCCCACGAGGATGGCTCGCTCGAAATTCAAGACTTCGGTCGAGGTATACCGGTAGACATTGAGCCACGCACCGGGCTCAGTGGCGTCGAGGTTGTATTCACCAAACTTCACGCCGGAGGTAAGTTCGGTGGTGGATCTTATGGCGCATCAGGAGGCCTCCACGGAGTTGGCGCCTCAGTTGTTAACGCCTTGAGTTCAAGACTTGATGTAGAGGTAAATCGCGAAGGGCACACTTGGGGTATGTCCTTTAGGCGAGGAGAGCCTGGATTATTCGCAGACGCTTCCCCAGAAGCAAAGTTCGTCGCCTTTGACGAGAAATCTGAGCTGCGGAAACTAGGCAAGGTCGCAAAGGGGATCTCTGGCACCAGGGTTCGCTACTGGCCAGACCGACAGATATTTGAGCAATCAGCCGCCTTCTCGCTGGACGACCTTAAATCCCGACTGAGTCAGACCGCTTTCTTGGTACCAGGACTCAAGCTCACGGCGGAGGATCGCAGAACCGGCACCAAGCTGGAATTCCAGTTTGAGGGCGGAATATCAGAGTATGTCGAGCACCTGAGCAGGGATGCTGCTTTGGTGCCAACCAAGCGCATCTCAGAGGTAGCCACATTCAAGGAAACCGTTCCAGTTCTTGATGACTCGGGCTCAATGGTTTCCAAAGAGGTTGAGCGGCAGTGCAAAGTTGAGGTTGCAATTCGCTGGGGCGTTGGCTTTGACACAGACATCAGGTCCTTCGTAAACATCATCTCGACCCCCAAAGGTGGTTCTCATCAGAGTGGTTTCGAACAGGGGCTCCTCAAGTCCGTAAGAGCTGCAGTTGAAGCGAACTCAAGAAAACTCAAAGCCAACGGTTTGAAGATCGAGCGTGAAGACGTCGTAGCCGGTCTAACCGCAGTGATTACCGTAAGTCTTCCCGAACCGCAGTTCGAAGGTCAGACCAAGGAGACTTTAGGAACTCCAGCCGTCCGTCCGATTGTTGCCGCGGCTGTTTCGAGATATCTAGACGAGTTTCTCGCAGGCTCCATACGCGGCACCAAGCAGGAAGCAGAGAAACTGCTCGAAAAGATTGTCAACGAGGCCAAGGCCAGAATTTCTGCCCGAACCCTAAAGGACACCCAGCGTCGCAAGAATGCCCTGGAGTCCTCATCCCTGCCAACCAAGCTTGTCGACTGCAGGGCATCCTCCACCGAGGGCTCGGAGCTTTTCATTGTCGAGGGAGACAGTGCACTAGGCACTGCAAAACTGGCCAGAGACTCTAAGTTTCAAGCACTACTTCCGATCCGTGGGAAGATCCTCAATGTTCAGAAGGCGTCGATCTCGGACATGCTTTCAAACACCGAGTGCGCTTCGATTATTCAGGTTGTCGGTGGTGGATCGGGTCGAACCTTCGAACTGGAGCAGGTTCGCTACGAAAAAATCATCCTCATGTCAGATGCGGATGTTGACGGAGCACACATCCGAACGTTGCTACTGACTCTTTTCTTCCGATACATGAGGCCGCTAGTTGAGGCTGGCCGGGTATATGCCGCAGTCCCACCGCTTCACAGGGTTATGGTTCAAAACGGCAGGACCAAGGAGCCGATCTACACATACTCCCAGCAAGAATTGACAGAGCTACTGCAGCGTCTTGATAAACAAGGTAAGTCCTATCTGCAGCCGATTCAGCGCTATAAGGGTCTTGGCGAGATGGACGCAGATCAGCTCGCAGAGACCACAATGCAGCCCCAAAACCGCACACTCCGAAGAATCACCGCGGCCGATGCCCAACTCGCCGAGGAGATGTTTGAGCTACTCATGGGCTCGGAGGTGGCCCCTCGCAAAGACTTCATCATCGACGCTGCGGACGACTTTGATAGAGAAAGAATCGACGCCTAAAAAGCCGTGCCGATATATCGTTCTAGCTTTGAGCCGGATGCATCTCGTTTTGAATCCATAGCTATAGCCGGCATCTGATTTCCGTCTAGATCAAACAGGATCCCCTTGGAGATCACCTTGGCAAAGTAAAGCTGATCCTCGCCCTTTAGGAAGCGTTGGACTCGCACGCCCATCGCCGCTCTGCCCTTTCTTGGGATCTCCGACAAAGCGCAGATTTTTGCAGCACCCGGGTCTGTGTCACCAAGTGCAGCTGAGAGATTTGCAGCGGTGAGCAGTAATTCACCATCACCTGATTTGCCAAAGTAAATCGCCCTGGAGTCTTCTACGTTGATTCCCGCCATACCGCTAGCAGGCAAGCCTTGAGGCCTCACACTCTTTGCGGGAAAGACCAAGGCATTTGCATCGCGAGATACAAACACAAGCTCATCATCATCAGTTGCGCGAGTGATGCCAATTACCTCATCTAGCTCTTTGAGACTAATTAGCGAAATCTGCTCCCGGTCTGGAAGCGGTCCGGCGAATCGCTTAACAACACCCTGGGCTGTTCCGATGGCAAAAGTCGCATCACTGAGCCAAGGTATGACCCCAACAACCTGCGAAGTCGATCCCAAGAATTCGGTGGCATCTGGCATGGAGCCAGATACTCCGGGTGAGAAGGAAGGAAGGTCTGAAACGTGGACGCAGATTGCATCGCCCGCTGCATTGACAAACCCGACATCGCTTCTGGTTGTGCTCGAGAACAACAGCGAGCCGTTCTCTACCTCTAGGTCACCCGCGTAGCGGAACACAGCGCCTGTTGGCGAGAGGTAGACATTTGTGGGCTCGTCTGTTAGTTCCTGCACTACAACCTTCGCACGAGTTGCGACTGCAATACCGGAAGCATCAACCAGCTGGGTTCTTCGTTCATCACCGTAGTCTGCAGCAACTCGCTCTAATTCCTTAGAAACCAAATTTCGCAGCAACTGCTCTGAACCCAGCAGTCGAACCAATTCTTCGATTTCCTTGCGTAGTTCATCCGCCTCAGTTTCAAGCTCAATTACCGAGAACCTAGTGAGTCTCCTAAGTCGCAACTCAAGTATGTGATCGGCCTGCAGAGCGCTGAGGTCGAAGATTTGCATCAGTCTTGAACGTGCTGATTCAACGGTGTCAGAGGTGCGAATGACCTCGATAACCTCGTCAATGTTCAATACTGCAATTTGCAAACCCTCAAGCAAGTGAAGCCGCGCACTCTTTCGATCTTTGCGGTTGATGCTTCGGCGGCGAACCACTTGAAGTCGATGAGAGATGTAGACCTCGAGCAGTTGCTTGAGGCTCAGTTGCTGGGGTCGACCCTCAACTAGCGCAACATTATTCACTCCGAAGTTCTCTTCTAGGGGAGTGAACTTGTAGAGAGCTTCAATCACACTGGCTGGATCAAAACCTGTCTTCAGTTCGATCACCAGCTTGAGCCCATTCTCACGATCGGTCAGATCGACGACATCGTGGATACCTTCAAGTTTTTTAGTATTGACCGCATCTCGGATTCGATCGATTACTCGCTCAGGGCCTACCTGGTATGGAAGTTCGGTAACAACCAATCCGGTTCGTCTAGGACCAACATTTTCAACGCTGATCTTGGCCCGCATTCGGAAGGATCCACGACCAGTCTCATATGCCTCAGTTAGGGTCTCACCAACAAGCGCAATGGCTCCAGAGGGAAGATCCGGCCCGGGCAGGACCGTCATGATCTCTTCGAGTGAGGCCGAGGGGTTCTCTATCAGTAGCCGAAGAGCCGCGATAACCTCGCGAAGATTGTGCGGGGGCATGTTGGTTGCCATACCAACCGCAATTCCAGAAGCACCGTTCACCAAGAGGTTTGGGAAAGCTGCTGGTAAAACGCTAGGTTCGGTGAGCTGAGCGTCGTAGTTGGGAACGAAGTCGACTACGTCCTCATCAAGTGATTCGTTTAGCAGCAGAGATGCTGGTGCGAGTCTTGCCTCGGTGTATCTTGCAGCAGCTGGGCCATCATCCAAGCTTCCAAAGTTTCCATGTCCATCAATCAGCGGCAGCCTGAGGCTGAAATCCTGGGCCATGCGCACCAGCGCGTCATAGATAGCGCCATCACCGTGTGGGTGCAATTTACCCATAACTTCACCGGTGACGCGGGCCGACTTTACATGGCCACGATCAGGCCTCAGTCCCATCTCGCCCATTTGGTAAACAATGCGTCGTTGAACCGGCTTTAGGCCATCTCTGGCATCGGGAAGCGCTCTGGAGTAGATGACTGAGTACGAATACTCGAGGAAGCTTTCGCGCATCTCCTTTGCTACATCAACGTCAATGATGCGTTCGTTTGACTGCGTCATAATCCTCGGTGTGTAAAACTCTTACGGTGCCAACGACTCTACCTCCAGTGCCCAAAGGACTCGGGAGCATTCGGCATGTGTTCAAATCAGCCTTGCAGTCAGTGCTAAGAGAACGCTCAACTCTCGGGTTTCAACCACGCAAGAGAGTTCTAGTTGTCTTTATTGACGGTCTCGGTTATCAGAATTTGCTGGCCGCAAAAGGTCATGCTCCATTTTTGGCCTCCTTGGCAGAAAAGGGGCAGATCCTGCACGCTGCCTTTCCTTCAACAACGAGTGTGAACATCACATCATTCGCGACCGGGCTGACCCCGGGTGAGCATGGGATCATCGGCCACGTGGTGAAGGACCGCTACTTTCAGCACAGCATGAATTTACTCAACGGTTGGAGTGAAGAGACCGATCCGCGTCTTTGGCAACCAAATCAAACCATCTCGGAGTTCGCATTAGCTTCCGGAGTGGTAACGAACGTTGTTTCCTCTGAGGAGTACAGAAACACAGGCTTTACAGGTGCAACCATGAGATCGGCACAGTTTCGAGCAGCCGATGACTTAGCAGCACGTTTCGAGTTGGCCAGAAAAATACTCGAAGAGAACGAAACATCAGTCAATTACCTCTATGTCCAGGAGCTTGATCAGCTCGGTCACATCAAAGGCTGGGAGAGCACCGAATGGCGAAATCTGCTCGAACAACTCAACAGCCTGGTGGAGAAGCTCGTGCGTGACCTCCCGAAGGATGTAGGAGTGGTAGTTACCTCAGATCATGGGATGTTGGACACCTCAGATGCCAAGCGAGTCGAGCTGGATAGCGTGCTTGATGGTCTTGAAGTTGAATTTGTAGGGGGAGATACAAGATCGATGTATCTCTACTTCAAGGACGAACAAGAAGCCGAACTCGCTCTGATTCAGCTAGAGAGATTTAGCCAATTCACTGCACACTCCGTTGCGCAACTAGTTGAAGCCGGAATATACGGTGAGATTGGGCCTCAAGCTAGGGAGCGGCTGCCTCACGCGGTGCTGCTGGCCAAGGGCTCAAACACCCTTTACCACTCGGGATTTTCTAAGCCCCGTTCCTATCGCATGGTTGCTCACCATGGTGGCCTGAGTGCTCAGGAGCTCCAAATACCGCTAATCAGATTCAACATCTGAGCTGGTACCCAGAACTATCTCGTCCCAACTCGGCAAGGATGCTCTACCTTTTGCACTCGCGGGCTTGATCTGGGTCGAAGCCGCGCGTCGAGCCTTTAGTTCCTCAACCAGGTCGTGCACGGATGCGGCCGGTTCTTCCTCTGGAACTTCGAGAACGCGCTGATTTGGTTCAGGCGCAATCACAGGTTCCGAGGCGACTACTGGGGGAGCGACTCGTATCATCTCGCGCTCGGAAGAAATCGATTTTGCTAGCTCCTGTGCAGCCGGGCTGATCGGATCGATCACTCGGGTGCGCGGATCGAAATGCCATTTCAGGCTCGTGCCTGAAGTCAATACCCACTTATCTGCTGGCTTGGTTATCTGAAACTCTGGGTTTGGGTAGGTCAGAGAGACCAGTTCTCCAAATTCCTGCATCTTGCCACCATGGGCAACCTTGGTGGTGAGGGCCTGCTGGAGAACAAATCTAAGTTCATCAAGAATCGGAGCTGCGAAGGGCATCACTGCCTCGAGAGGAACATTTAGCTCAGCGGCAATTTGATCTGGAGTTTTTCCAGCACGGACTGCGGATTGAACTTCCTTTGGGCTGACGCCACCGGAGCTAATTTGCGGCACCCGCTTGACTGCCTCTCGTAGCGAATCGTCAATAAGGACTCGAACCCTCTCACCAGTGTCAGTCTCAAACACTAGGAAATCGCTCTCTCGAGTTATGAACTTCAGTTCCATGTGAGCCTCCGGTTGAAGTTTCCCACCATAAAACAATGCTTTGTCGCATCTAACTCGGTGAGTTTCCCAAGAGAATTCCGCAGTCGGCGTTTCTAACTTGCATTTCTTTTTGGCTTAGGGCATAGTTCACGCCGAGGAATGGGAAGGGACGCTCAATGGCTACTGACTACGACGCTCAGCGGAAAAACGATGACGATACGGAATCTTTGGAAGCAATCAAGGAGCGAATTCCTTCGAAGCCAACCATCAGCGAAGATGACGCTGACAATGTCGATTCCTTCACAATCCCAGACGTTGTAAATGAAGAGCTAGAGGTGGTTATCCTGCCGCTTCAGGAGAACGAATTCACCTGCATGAGCTGCTTCCTGGTTAAGCCGCAAAATCAGATGGCAAGCAAGAGCAAGCTAGGCCCTATTTGCACCGAGTGCGCTAACTAGCGCCTGTGCCTTCCTGGTTGAAACCAGGATGTAGGGTGTTGGGTCTTCAGGGTCGTTTAGTTCGATTCTCACCATCTCAGGAATATCCCCGCGCAAGAGCATGCGAGCATTCGCATTCATTCCAGGTCCACGCTCGAATCTGGCCTGATCCCGATCTAGCGCCTTAGCCTCGGAGATGATTGACCTTGGAATTTTGAACCTTCCGGCTATCAAGTCCTCAGATGTGACTTTGATAATCGGGGCTATCCAGGTTGCGAGGGCTGCCAATCCGATCGGGACGGCCACTCCAAGAATCAGCGCCAAATCAAACCCGAAGGGGAGCGCTGCCAGAAGGACCATCGGTCCAGACAACGAAAGCGCCAAGTATGTGGTGGTGGCAGGAAGAAGGCGCTCTGAGAAAACAAGATTCACTCAAATAGATTACGCTGGCGGGATGCATCTAGACGTTCTAATCATCGCGGAAGAGGGTTTTGAACCCAGTTATGCAAAGCCGGGGGATGCAGGGGCTGACCTGAGATCCACTGAATCATTGGTCTTGGGGCCAGGAGAGCGTGCGCTGGTCAAAACTGGCGTCAGAATCGCAATGCCGGATGGCTATGTCGGACTGGTTCACCCAAGATCCGGGCTTGCGGCAAAGCATGGAATTACCGTGCTCAATACCCCAGGCACGGTGGATGCTGGTTACCGCGGCGAGATCATGGTCACGCTGTTGAACACCTCGAAGGAAGACTTCGCGATCAATCGCGGGGATCGCATTGCGCAGTTGGTTTTTCAGCGGGTAGAGCGAGCGATGTTTCACCCAGTCTCTGAGTTACCAGAAAGTGCTCGAGGCGAGACCGGATTTGGATCTTCGGGAAGAAGCTAATGGCGAAACTAGAACCTGCTGACCGTTTAGAGCTCGGTCCGTTTGATGTAAGCGAAATTGGCGTGCTCACACCGTACCTGGATTTCGGCTCGCTAAGAATTTCACCCCAACCTGGCATCACAATCAAAGCCGACGTTGATGAGAACTCAAAGCGGATTGTTTCGCTATCACTGGAGCTCGATGGTCATCGGCTACAGGTTCAGGCCTTTGCCGCCACAAAGTCCGATGGGCTTTGGGAAATGACTATGAATGCGATCGCCAAGGGCATCAACGAACAAAATGGCCTCGCTGAGATTGCCCAAGGTGTTTTAGGGCCTGAGCTGAGAGTTCAAACTTCGGTCACTGAGAATGGCAAGCGATTTCTGAGAGAGTCGCGTTTCGTCGGTGTTGATGGACCACGTTGGTTCCTTCGCGGAGTGCTGACTGGACCTGAGATTTATCAACCGACTACTTATATCAAGCTAGTGAACCTTTATCGATCGGTCGCTGTGAATCGAGGGGAGACCGCACTTCCTCCCGGCGAACTTCTGCCAATCACCCTCCCCACCGCAAATGAGTAATCAAGACCAGGTCGCAAAGAAGCTAGGACTTGCAAAGGACGGCGAAGAGCTAGCCCTGACTGGTTCATCGTTACTTGCGTCCATCGGTGGCGTGCTCGGGATTTTGGAGGCGGTTCTGCCGGCAACCGCATTCTCACTCACCTTCGCACTTACCAAGTCCGCTCTTTGGGCGGTTAGCACTGCAGTTTCGATTTCCCTCGTGTTCATCATCGTTCGATTGGTTCAGCGCAAGTCACTGATGCAGGCCCTGATTGGACTGGCGGCAGTTGGTCTTGCCGCGTTCCTAGCCCTTCGTGATGGCGGACAGGCAGCCGATTACTTCGTTCCCGGCTTCATCACAAACGTCAGTTACGGTTCTGTGCTTCTACTCAGCGTACTAATTGGCAGGCCGCTGCTTGGTTATGCGGGGCAATTGCTGTTTGGTCTGAGCCACTGGCGTCAGGATCGCTCTCTAAAACGTAAGTTCCAGGTCGTAACCCTCATTTGGGTCGCTTTTTTTGGGTTGAGACTCCTAGTCCAGCTGCCACTTTATTTTGCGGGATTGGTTGAGCAGCTAGCTCTTGCCAGGGCAATCATGGGTGCGCCAGCATACGCGGGGCTACTGGCCCTGACCTGGGTTCTACTTAGAAGAATCCAGCAGTCAAAAGCGGTAGATTATTCGAGTAACTCCGGAGGAAATCAAGATGAGTAAAAGTTTCCAAGCTAAGTCTTTGTCTGTTGCTGGCAAGGAATACAAGTACTACAGCATGGCTGAGCTAGGCGCTGAGAAGTTGCCATACAGCCTAAAGATTCTTCTCGAGAACATGCTTCGCACTGAGGATGGTGCAAATGTCACCAAGGCTCACGTTGATGCTTTGGTCAACTGGGACCCAAGCGCTGAGCCGGACACGGAGATTCAGTTCACCCCTGCCCGAGTAATCATGCAGGACTTCACCGGAGTCCCTTGCGTGGTTGACCTTGCCACGATGCGCGAGGCAGTTGCTGAGCTTGGCGGAGACCCACAGAAGATCAACCCGCTAGCTCCAGCCGAAATGGTAATTGACCACTCGGTGGTAATCGATATCGCGGGCTCACCAGATGCCGCCGAGCGAAACGTTGAGTTTGAGTACCAAAGAAATGCGGAGCGCTACCAGTTCCTGCGCTGGGGCCAAACAGCTTTTGACAACTTCAAGGTAGTGCCACCGGGGACCGGAATCGTGCACCAGGTAAACATCGAATACCTGGCCAGAACCGTTATGACTCGCGAGGTCAATGGCGAGCTGGTTGCTTATCCAGACTCATGCGTAGGAACCGACTCACACACCACCATGGTCAATGGCCTTGGAGTTCTTGGTTGGGGCGTGGGTGGAATCGAAGCCGAGGCGGCAATGCTGGGCCAGCCAGTTTCAATGTTGATTCCAAGGGTTGTCGGCTTCAAGCTAACCGGTGAGATTCCAACAGGCGCCACTGCAACTGACGTGGTTCTAACCATCACCGAAATGCTTCGTAAGCACGGAGTGGTAGGGAAGTTTGTCGAGTTCTACGGCAAGGGTGTATCCAAGGTTCCGCTGGCCAACCGAGCAACCATCGGAAACATGTCTCCGGAGTTTGGTTCAACCGTCGCAATCTTCCCAATCGACGAAGTCACTCTCGATTATTTGAGAGTTACCGGCAGGTCAGAGCAGGAGATCGCGCTTGTCGAGGCTTACACCAAGGCGCAGGGCTTGTGGCACGATCCCGCTATCGAGCCTGTCTACTCCGAGTATCTAGAGCTAGACCTCTCTACCGTGGTTCCGTCTATTGCAGGACCCAAGCGCCCTCAGGACCGAATTGAGCTCTCAAAAGCCAAGTCAGCATTTGAAAAGGTGCTGCCAACCTACGCAGGCGAAGCCAACAAGCCATCCAAGGTTTCAGGCAAGGAGTTCACTCTAGATCACGGCGCGGTGACCATCGCATCCATCACCTCCTGCACCAACACCTCAAACCCTTCTGTCATGTTGGCTGCAGGTCTGCTGGCAAAGAAGGCGGTCGAAAAGGGCCTCAAAGCCAAACCTTGGGTCAAGACCTCCCTCGCACCAGGCTCAAAGGTTGTAACTGAGTACTACGCAAAGGCTGGACTTACCGAATCGCTTGACGCCTTGGGCTTCAATCTTGTGGGCTACGGATGCACCACCTGCATCGGTAACTCCGGGCCCCTCAGCGATGAGATCTCCAAGACCATCAATGAGAATGACCTGGCCGTGACCGCAGTACTGTCTGGTAACCGAAACTTCGAAGGGCGCATCAACCCTGATGTGAAGATGAACTACCTTGCATCTCCACCACTAGTGATTGCGTACTCCCTGGCTGGAACCATGGACTTTGACTTTGAAACTGATCCACTTGGACAAGACCACAGCGGAAACGATGTTTACCTCAGAGACATCTGGCCAACACCAGAAGAAGTTCAAGCCACTATTGATTCTTCGATCAACTCTGAAATGTTCAAGACTCAGTACGCATCGGTTTTCGATGGTGACGAGCGCTGGAGATCGCTTCCAACTCCAAAGGGGTCAATCTTTACTTGGGATGAGAACTCCACCTACGTAAAGAAGGCTCCATATTTCGACAACATGAAGTTGACTCCAGACCCTGTCAGCGACGTTCATGGTGCCAGAGTGCTGGTCAAGCTAGGTGACTCAGTCACCACCGATCACATTTCGCCTGCAGGTTCGATTAAAGCGGATTCTCCAGCCGGTAAGTACCTGACCGAACGTGGAGTCTCTAGGGTGGACTTCAACTCATATGGTTCCCGAAGAGGAAACCACGAGGTCATGATCCGCGGCACCTTCGCAAACATCCGTTTGCGCAACCAGCTGCTAGACAATGTCGAGGGTAGCTACACCAGAGACTTCACAACCAGCTCTGGAGCCCAAAGCTTCATCTTCGATGCCTCAGAGAATTACCGTGCCAATGGAACCCCGCTGGTTGCTCTAGCGGGCAAGGAATATGGTTCGGGATCTTCTCGCGACTGGGCCGCTAAGGGCACCAGCTTGCTGGGAATCAAGGTCGTCATCGCGGAGAGCTTCGAGCGCATTCACCGTTCTAACCTGATTGGAATGGGAGTACTTCCGCTTCAGTTCCCTAAGGGTGAAACTGCGGACTCGCTCGGTCTTGATGGCACCGAAATCTTTGATGTCACAGGGATTGAGAAGCTGAACGAAGGCGTCACTCCAAAGACCGTTCGAGTAGTCGCAAAGCCATCAGCCCACTCGCCAGCTGGAAAGCCAACTGTCGAGTTCGATGCGACCGTCCGCATTGACACCCCGGGTGAGGCTGATTACTTCCGCAACGGCGGCATCCTGCAGTACGTTCTTCGATCCCTGGTCGCCTAGGAATCATCTAAATCCGATTAGGGTTTAGTTCATCATGAACATTCTGCGAAGGGTGACGGAGCCCCGGGTTCTGAGGACACTTAGTGATTCAGAGCTTGTTCAGCTATGCCAGGAGATTCGCGACTATCTAGTTGAGTCGGTCTCAAAAACCGGTGGACACTTAGGGCCTAACCTCGGTGTTGTGGAGACGACGGTGGCGATTCACCGAGTTTTCGATTCCCCAAAGGACTCAATTGTTTGGGACACGGGTCACCAGAGTTATGTGCACAAGCTGCTAACGGGAAGACAGGACTTCTCAAGGCTTAGGCAAAAAGACGGCATAGCCGGCTATCCGCAACGCTCCGAGTCAGAGCATGACATTGTTGAATCTTCGCACGCATCGTCATCCCTTTCATGGGCTGACGGAATCAGTAGGGCATTCAAGTCAACCAATCAGGATCGCCACGTAGTCGCGGTTATCGGCGATGGTGCGCTGACCGGAGGAATGGCCTGGGAGGCCCTGAACAACATCAGTCACGACAACGACAGAAAGCTTGTGATTGTTGTAAATGACAATGGTCGTTCCTATGCGCCGACAATTGGTGGATTCGCAAAGACCCTGAACGCGATTCGAACAGAGTCTTGGTACAAAAAGGGATATCGACTATCCAAAAAGATCTTCTACAAGTTTGGATTCCTGGGTAGGGCGGTATTCTCAGCTGCTCACGCAGCCGGCCACTCAATCGTTACCGAGAACGCGCCTCAGGGTATCTTCCCTAACCTCGGAATCAAGTACATCGGACCAATCGATGGCCACGATCTAAAGGCCATGGAAGAGGCCCTCAATCAAGCCAAAAGCTATGGCGCACCAGTCATCGTTCACGCCATTACCCAAAAAGGTAAGGGCTACAACCCAGCACTGCAGGATGAAGCGGACCAATTCCATGCCGTGGGACAAATCAACCCCGAGAGCGGTCTGCCAATCAAGAAGAGCAGCTCAAGCTCTTGGACATCGGTCTTCGCAGAAGAGATAGTTCGACTTGGCGAACAAGACAAGAACCTGGTCGCAATAACCGGAGCAATGCTGATTCCGGTGGGACTAGACAAGTTCGCTAACCGTTTCCCTGACCGAACCTTCGATGTCGGAATTGCGGAGCAGCACGCGGTTGCATCGGCGGCTGGTATGGCATTTGGTGGCTTACACCCAGTGGTAGCTATTTATTCGACTTTCTTGAACCGCGCATTTGACCAACTCCTCATGGATGTGGCGCTTCACAAGGCAGGAGTGACCTTCGTGCTGGACCGAGCCGGCATCACGGGCCCTGATGGAGCATCACACCACGGTGTTTGGGATCTATCGATACTCCAGGTTGTCCCAGGCATCCGGCTTGCTGCGCCTCGTGATGAGGCCACCCTGAGGGAGGAACTTGCGGAGGCCACTGCAATTTCTGATGCCCCAACGGTAATTCGCTTCCCTAAGGGTTCGGTTCCCGCACCGCTTCAGGCTCAGCTTAGAACTGAAGATGGTGTCGATGTACTACATCGTTCTGCGAGTAAAGATGTCCTAATAATCTCAGTGGGCCCCTTTGCACACACTGCAATGAAGGTTGCCGAGCTGCTGGCGGCCCAGGGGATAGGCGCAACAGTTGTTGACCCGAGATGGATTGTCCCAGTGCAACAGAGCATCATTCAGATGGCCTCAGAACACAGACTCGTTGTCACCCTCGAGGATGGGGTTCGAGTTGGTGGCTTCGGCTCCAGGGTTCGCCAGGAGCTACGAGCTGCCGGCGTAGATACCGGATTGAATGAAATTGGTGTGCCGGCAGAATTCCTGGAGCACGCCGAACGTGAAGAGATTCTTGAGCGCTTGGGCCTTACCCCTCAGGCAATCGCACACGAAATCGTGGCTCAGGTGGTGGGCACCAAAGTGCCACACGCTAAGCCTCTTGAGACTCAGCAATCCCAACTTGGATCAGAGGCTCCACTAGCTTGATCTGCCAGTCTCTGGCACCCAAAGTTCGAAGTTGTTCACCAATGTTTTCCTCTGGAGCGAAACAAACCCTGCGCAAGTAATCAGGGGTCAACAGGTTCTCCACCGGAAGCGAAAGCTCTGCTGAGAGATCAACCAGTTTTGGTCTAACTGTTTCTAGTCGCCTGTGCGCCTCCGGGAAACGTTTTTCCCAAGAACGATGATTCGGAATCCCATTACCGCGTTCCTGTGCTTTGAGCTCAATATCCAGCTCCTCAGCTCGTTCAATGGCCGCCCACCAATTAGTGAGCATTGATCTGGATGCTCGGCCCTGAAATTCCTTGTTGGCAGCGAGGTCTGACTTTGATCTCGGGGGAGTGTTTACAACCGCCATGATTGATCGATCAGGAATCAAGCGCCCTGGTGCCACATCTGAAGCCCTAGCAATCCCATCCCGCTCGAGCCATAAACTCGCCGCTATCTTCACCCGACTCAAGTCCTTAACCTTGCTCAAACCTGGAAGGTTTCTCCACGGCTCCGTGGCCTGAGGCTTGGGTTTAAATGAGAGTAAGGCGTCGAACTCCTGCTCGATCCAATCGAGCTTCCCCTGCTCTTCGATGAGTTTTTCTAAAGCCTTCCATAGCTCTGCCATCACATCTACATCTAGGGCGGCGTAGTTGAGCATCTCATCAGTCAGGGGTCTGATGGACCAATCAGAAGCACTGTGCTCCTTGGCAAGTTCCAGACCCAAAAGCTCTTCACACAACGAACCAAGTCCCACTCGAGACATACCAGCGATTCTGGCTGCAAGCTCCGTATCGATGAGCTTCTTCGGCAACAATCCAAGCTCCGCTAGACAGGGAAGGTCCTGTGTGGCTGCGTGAAGCAGCCAAGTTTTCTTTCCAAGTTCGGCCCTCAAAGTCTCAGGCCAACTCTGATCCTCTGTTGAAAGGGCAATCGGATCAATCAAGAAAATCTCTCGGTCGGTGGCTATCTGGACCAGGTATGCGCGTTGCGAGTATCGAAACCCACTTGCTCTTTCGGCATCTAAGGAAACCTGCTCGATATTGGAAAGGGCGGCAATCAGTTGCGATAGCGCGACACTATCGGTGACCAGAGTTACCGGTAGGCGGGGGGAATCGAGTTTCACCCAAGCCTCACAACTTTGCTGTCCTTTGGAGGTAAGCCACTGATGAGCGCGAGTAATTCAATCCAGCCTTCTAGGTGCGGCTTGAGATCGAATCCGACTGGAGCCCACGAGGCCCGAATCTCCAACTCAGCATGCTGTGGTTGAGTTATCAACGAGCCATGGCCAGTTGATACAACGGTTGTGGTGGTTCCAGCTTCGTGAGCAAACTGGGCGCCGCAGAGATTTAGTGAATCACGCAGCCACTCCCACGGGAGTTGAGATAAATACTCGTCTTTCGCCATCTCCAGCTCAATCGGGGACTTTGCGTACCCGATGATGCGAAACTCTGAGTTCCAACCCTCTGGAGACTGCGGGTCGCGGCAGAAAACCAGTCGGCTCACCCCGTGATCGGACTCAGTTTGGTGTCTAATTTCGGCCGAGATTGCGAAGGCCTCTGGAGCGATGCCCTTAGGGGATGGGATTTGAGTTAGTTCAATTTCCTCGCGCGTCTGAACCTCGACCAGAGAGGCGAGCATACCCCTGAAGGGTTCAGTGATTTCGGATAGGTCTAACTCCACCTGAAAAACCTATTCTGACTGGTCCGAAGGCTTCTTCTGCCACGCCGTTACAGGCAGTAACTGAGGGCCAAATCCTCAATTTGAAGCTGGTTTCTAGCACTCAGGTTGCTAGCCTCGCAAAAGGTCTCAATGCCCTGGCGCGACAATGAGCTCACCCAAATGCCGACCCCGAGCTCTCTAGCTATTTGAAGGAGCGTGCTGGGTCCAAACTCCAGATGGACAAATCGGTAATCTTGGGCTGCAGCGAGAATCTCAGCAGCGAGGCTGTCATAATCACCCACCTTCGGTATGAAGCTCTGGTCATTTGAGATGACAACCGGAGGAGTGATTTCAGATTTGGAAAAAACCATTAGATCGGCGCGCTTTGGCATGCGGTAGCTTTCGGCTCGATAGGTCTTGCCGGATGTGATGACCAACTCCGCGCGACTGCGAAGGGTTCTGAGCCAAAGCAGGTCGGTCTCACCGCCAAGTAACTTAGAGCCGCCTTCTGAATCTCTCGTGGAGCCAAGCTCTGACACAACGAGGCTTGCAGTTATCTTTTGACCCGAAAGCAAACCAAGTAGGTAGCTATCGCCCACTGCTGCAGCGCCGAAGCTATCAGTTATCGCCAGCAAGTTCAGCGGTCTTCCGTTTGATGCGAGCGAGCATGCCTCGCATGCCCCGCACTCGAAGTGGTGAAATCAACTCGTCAAGGCCTAGCTGAGTGGGAAAATCATCGGAAACCGAGAGTATCTCTTTGGCGCTGAGACCATTTAGAGCCTGGTTCAGAGCCGAAGCAAAACCTCTAGTCGTAGGGGCCTCACGAGGCGCGGAGAAATGAAGATCGACTTTTTCCTGAGTACCCTCAACCGCTATGAAAACAGGCGCTTGGCACTCTTCTACTCGCTCTAGAAGCTCTGGATTTTCACCAAACTTAGGGTCGAGCTCGGGAAGCGAATCGGCATACTCCAGAAGCATCTGCAGTCGATCATTACCAGTCATCGACTGGAAATCATCTACTACTGCAAGGAGACGCTCATGCACTACGCCAGGACCCCAGCCTCTTCACCTTTGACCACTGGAACACCAACCAGGTTGCCCCATTCAGTCCAGCTGCCGTCGTAGTTGCGCACATCCTTTACACCGATTAGGTACTTCAGGGCGAACCAAGTCAGCGACGAGCGCTCACCGATTCGGCAATAGGTGATGAACTTCTGGTCCTCGTTGAAACCGGTCTCATTTAGCAACACCTCACGCAAGCCCTCAACAGGCTTGAAGGTGCCGTCCTCCTGGACACACTTACCCCAAGGAACGTTCTTCGCCGATGGAATGTGGCCTGCTCGAGCAGCGCCCTCATTTGGATAGTCAGGCATGTGCAGGCGCTCACCGGTGTACTCGGGGAAGGAGCGAATGTCGACGATGGGCGATCCCGCGTGCTTGAGGACATCATCGCGGAACGCACGGATAACACTGTCATCTCGCTCAACCACAGGGTAGTTTCCGGCCGGGAGATTTGGCAGCTCGCGGGTTAGCTCGCGCTCCTCGGCGATCCACTTTGCCCGCCCGCCATCAAGTAGTCGGACATCCTCGTGACCGAAAAGCTTGAAAACCCAGAACGCATAGCATGCCCACCAGTTGGACTTGTCTCCATAAAGGACAACGGTGTCATCGCGGGAGATACCTTTGCGCTGCATAAGAGCTGCAAAGCCCTCGCCATCAAGGTAGTCACGACGAACTGGGTCATTGAGCTCGGTGTGCCAGTCCAGTTTGATCGCTCCTGGGATGTGGCCGGTGTCGTAGAGCAGAATGTCTTCGTTTGATTCCACAACCTTCACACTTTGGCGATTCTCAGCCAACCACTGGGTGGTGACTAGAACCTGCGGATGGGCGTAGCCTGCGAACTTGTCTGACACGTAGCACTCCTAAAGATTGTCTAAACTTTCCCCAACGAATTGGAGTCTCAGTGGTAGAACCGACAAAAAAACAACCAAATTCCCTGGTTGGAGTGGTTCCGTCCACCGCCACAGAAGAGCTTATTCGACAACTTGTTCCGCCTCCTGAGTTTGTGAAAGCTCGGTTTGAGAATTACCGCCCCGACCCTAATTTCAGCTCGCAACAGCAGGCTGTAGACAAGGCGAAACAATTCGTAACCGGTCCTCAGCGAAAGCTTTTTGCAAGAACCGAGGCGATTCCGGGCATCTATTTCGACGGGGGCTTTGGAGTGGGGAAGACTCACCTACTAGCCTCCGTGTTTCATTCCTTCAGCGGCAAAAAGGCTTTTGGCTCGTTCTTGGAGTACACATCCTTGGTCGGCTACCTAGGGTTTAGCCAGGCGGTGAACAGCTTCTCTAGCTATCAGCTACTTTGCATAGATGAATTTGAGCTTGATGACCCAGGTGACACCATGCTCATGTCTCGTTTTCTAAAGGAGCTCAGCGAAAAGGGGGTTCGCTTCGCCGCAACCTCAAACACGCCACCAAACGCCTTGGGTCAAGGGCGATTTGCAGCCGAGGATTTCAAGCGTGAAATCCAAGGGCTAGGGGAGCGCTTTGAGATTGTCAGCGTTGATGGCGAGGATTACCGTCACCGCGACTCCTCCCAGGATTCCAGGAATCTCAGTGAACTGGAGCTAAGAGATTGGATCAGCTACCAGGAGGATGGCTTCCTGGAGAATTTTGATGAACTCTTGGCTCACCTTGGCACGCTGCACCCGACCAAATTTCGCAAGCTGATTGATGAGGTTGGTTCTTTGGCGATAATGAACCTGCATCAGCTTGAGGACCAGGTCGCAGCCCTGCGCTTAGTCAGCTTTGTCGACCGCCTCTACGAGCAACAGGTTCCACTCCGAACCTCTGGCAAAGTTCCAGCCACCAAGGTGTTCTCCGAAACCATGATTGCTGGAGGATACCGCAAGAAGTACCTCAGAGCGGTTTCAAGAATCGGAGCGCTCTGTGAGCTTTACTGAGGCTTTGTGCATATGGTGCCGCCCTCTGAGACTGGCAAGGATCGCTCCAATTGCCATCGATACCAAGCTGCCGAATATGACCGCCAAAGTTGCCTCAGCCAAAATCTCGGGCTGATCTGCAAAGGATAGGTTTGTCATCAATAGGGATACGGTGAATCCAACACCAGCAATTGCTGCAATTGCCACAAAGTCGAGATAACCCAACTCGAGACGATCCTTTGAAGACGCCATTCGATTTGCCAGATAGGCCAGTACTGAGATGCCGATTATCTTTCCAGCTGGCAGGGCTACTGCGATTGCTGGGAACACAGGGGAGATCTCTGCGGTAAACGAAGGTAGAGATATCGCGACCGCAAAGAATGCGAATAACGGAAGTGCAACGGTGTTAGTCCAGGGCTGAATTTTGGCTACCAGCGAGTGAGTTCTTGTGGCGGGGATAATCAAACCCAGTAAGACTCCCGCAATGGTCGCGTGCACTCCGGACTGATAGACGGCATACCAGAGCAGCAAAAATGTGACCGTCCGAACTAGATTTATCGGGATTTTTCGCAAGCGCTCTGCAACCACGTGCATCGCGGCGATAAGTGCTGCTAGCAGGAGCCACTCAAACCTAAGATCTGAGGTGTAGAAGATCGCAATGATTGTTATGGCAACAAGATCGTCAAAAATCGCGAGAGCAAGCAAAAAGACTCGAGCTGACTTTGGGAGTCGCGATCCGAAGATTGCCAGAATTCCTAGCGCAAAAGCAATATCTGTCGCCGTCGGAATAGGCCAGCCGCGAACCAAGTCAGTTCCCCAGGTAAAACTGAGATAAATAACAGCGGGGAAAACGATGCCGCCGATTCCCGCAAGAACTGGAACCAGAGCTGTTCTCGTTGAGCTGAGCGCGCCGAGGCGCAATTCGTGTTTCAGCTCCAACCCCGCAACCAAGAAGAAAACCGCAAGGACCAAATC
>RFTL01000141.1 GCA_009923455.1 Actinomycetota bacterium
ATGCTCGACGGCAAAGTCTCGATGGCTTGGGCTGGCGAAACCCCCTGGCACGGTCTTGGTACTCAGGTTCCTAACGATCTGACTCCTGAACAGATGCTCAAGGCTGCTAATCTCGACTGGAATGTGACTCCAGTTCCTGCCTTCGCCGAGATCGGTGGCAAGCAGGTTGACATCGGCCGTTCGGCTCTTGTCCGTGATCGTGACAACAAGATCCTCGACGTCATCACGAATGACTGGATCCCCAACCAGAACTCTGCTGCGTTCGAGTTCTTCAACGACTTCATCGCCGCTGGTGAGATGGAGATGCACACCGCCGGTTCGCTCCGTGACGGTCAGATCGTCTGGGCCCTTGCGAAGGTCAAGGAAGCTTTCGACCTCTTCGGCGGTGATACCGTCGAGTCGTACCTGCTCTTCACGAATCCGCATAAGTATGGTCACTCAATCGACGTGCGTTTCACTCCGATCCGCGTTGTGTGCAACAACACTCTGTCGCTCTCGCTCGGTACCAAGTCCGAGAAGATGGTGAAGGTTTCTCACCGCAACGAGTTTGACGGTGACGCTGTCAAGGAAACTCTTGGCATCGCCAAGGAGAAGCTGGCCAAGTACAAGGAAATGGCTGCGTACCTCGGTTCGAAGCGTTACAACGAAGAGTCGATCGTCGACTACTTCACTCGCGTCTTCCCGGTCTCTGGTTCGAAGAAGGAGATCAGCAAGAACGCTCAGATGGCTCTGGACGTGATCGACCAACAGCCTGGTGCACAGTATGCCGAAGGTTCGTGGTGGCAGGCATTCAACGCCGTCACGTTCATGACCGACCACGTCATCGGTCGTAATGCTGACAACCGCCTCCAGTCTGCCTGGTACGGTTACAACAAGGGTCTCAAGACTCGTGCGCTGGAAACCGCTGTGGAGATGGCCGATGCAGCCTAAGCATCTTGAAGAGACCGATGCCATCATCGAAAATGGAGTCGGAGAGATCTATCGTGGTTTCTTCCGACTCCACCAGGCCGGTGAGATTCAGGAAGAATATAATCAGATGGGTGTGATCCTTTCGATGCTAATGGAAGACCGCCAAAATCTTCGTACAAATTATAAGGTAGTAGACGAATGATTGAAGTAAAAAACCGTTCAACAGAATCCTGGGGATCTCTTGCCTCTCTTCCTGAAAATCGTTTCAATCAGATCATTGGTAACCGCCGTGGTACTACAAAGGATCTGATCAAGGAAGAGGTGAAGAGAGCCAAGAAGCTTAAGACGTATAAGGTCACGTTTAAGAAAGAATGGTATTCGGACTCGTTCGAGATCCAGGCAGAGAACGAG
>RFTL01000142.1 GCA_009923455.1 Actinomycetota bacterium
GAGCGGCAACCTCAGCATTTACTTCGTTCTGCTTCATGGCGACACCGAACTTTTCGATCGGGTCGTACTCACCACGGAACAAAGCGGTGATGGCTAGTAGTGCCTCTTGGACGTCATAGCCATAGGTAACTGCTAGGTCTTGAGCTAGCTTTACAAGACGCTGAGTCTGGCTTGCTGATTCTTCAATCGAGAAGCCATACTGCTTTAGTACTGAACCTAGGAAGACCGAAGCCTGAGCCGCCTGTGACTGTGAGAGACCGTATGCTTCAACCTCTTTGGAGAACATGCGCATCTGAGGCGTCATCTGCTCAAAGACTTGTTGCAGGGCCAATAGGTTTCGTTCGTAGCGCTGAGTCAGCTCTACGGACTCTAGAGTGAACTGGCGTGCGCTTGTAAGGGCGTTGAATGCAGCAAAAGCACCGGCAGCCTGACCAATGGTGCCAGCTAGGCTACTGAAGTCCTTAGATGCACCGAGTAGGGCTTGGCGTGCTCGATTCAAACCTGCAGATTTGAAAATCGACAGAATCGGGAGAATAATTGGTGCAGGCATTATCGTCCTAACGTTCTATTGATTTCAGCAATGGTCTTATTCAGCAAAGCATCGACATTACGTGTGTATTCAGGCACGTGCTTCTCAGCTGCAGGCCAAGCGTAACGTGATGCACCTGTTTGTAGCTTTCCAGTCGCATTGCGAAGTCTTTCAACAAACCTATCGCTATTTGCCGCGTTGATTCTGTGAGTACGCTCCACAACGCCTTTGCCAAACAGATTGATTGAATAAGTGCGAGTTTTAAACTTTCCGTTGTTGTACATGTGAGTACGCTTACGGCCAGCCATATCGGCAATGATCAGAGCTGGTTTCTTGACTCGAATACGAATGACCGATAGCGTGCCATCCTTACCAGTCTTTAGGTTATAAACATCCTTCGTTGCACTACGGCTCTTGTAGCTAACGTCGATGCCCTTGTTGTTCTTTACATCTGCAAAGCTGCTAGTCCACGATACGCGGCCGTTAGTTAGCCAGCCGTCGAATGTTCTACCCGGACGCTTGTTTGGCGGGTAACCAAATGGACCCATAGAACCTACACCAGCGAATGCCTTACGGACGCTGTCTCTAGCAGGCGTGCCGATTTTCCTAGCGTCATTCTTGAAGGTGTTGAATGCCTTCGGACCGAATTCTTTTAGTTGCTGCTCTAGGGCAAGCAAGTTAGTAATTTCGATACTGTTCCTTGCATCCATCTGAGCAAGATTGAAATTGCCTAGAGTGCCGCCTGCAGTGGCGTTTATGGCAGCAAAAGTACGGCCGGCAGATACAAGATA
>RFTL01000143.1 GCA_009923455.1 Actinomycetota bacterium
CTTCTGGATCTCATTTAGCTGATCCCGCTTCTCTGCCGCAGATAGTTGGGGTGTTGCCTGGACCGTCCTCTTCATGCGGTTGAGGGTTTGCATTCGCTTGAGCGCAGGCTGAATTGCTTTGTCTATGTAGAGCATAGACTGTAGTTCTTCCATGCGCTCAGGCGACATGTCTCTCTGGCCCTTCATAGCCAGCTTGAGTGTATTGGAGGCCATCTCAGAGACAGACTGAAGTTCATACATTGCCTCTACCGCCCTGCGCCCCTGGGCAGATTTGAACAATGGGCCAACAACAGGGAGAAGGTATGGCTGAGACGCCCTGAATCTCTCTGGCTGAGGATTCTCTGCGCCTGCGCCAAACAGAAGGCTGGCTACGTCAGCAGTATACGCGCCGAGAGTTCCAGTGTACCCGCGAACCATGTGCTGCAATTTAACAGGAGAGACGCCAGTGGCCTCGCCAATCTCTTTGTAGATCTCTGGAGTGAACTCCGTGTACCTGTCTCCAGGGAGGAGTCTTTGCAGGTAGTTGTTTTCAATTGGCTTTTGAGTGTAGAAATCGTAGTTGGCAGAGACCTCAAACACGGGCCTGAAGGCCTGGACCTGAGGATCAAATGCCAGCGTACCCATGATGGCGCGAGACATGGCGTCTACTAGCTCTGGGCCATCGGACTGACCCATATACATCGAGACAAGGCGCTCGGGAAGCATCTTCGTGACGATGCCAAACTCCTGGGGGATAGGGAATTTGAGTACAGTTCCCTCTTCCACGCCAGGAACCCAATCAACTGGGATGAAAATGTTTCCATCCCGCTCTTCATCGGTGGCGTTTTGCCACGCCTCATTCCCGGCCATTGCTGCGGCATATATAGCGGACAGGCCAGCCACATAGGTCATGCGCTGAATGGCTCTCTTGCGGAGGTCGCCAAGGGATTCGGTCGGCGCTAGCTTCTCTCCACGGATAGCCCTGCGGTAGAAGACATCTAAGCCCTGGAGCCTAGCGTTGAAGAACGGTAGAAGAGCAATGGCAATCTGAACACCGCGAGAGGTTCCGCGCCGGGAGAAGTTGATAGTCTCCATGGCGGCAAACAGAGCCTCTGCTTCGCTTCCAGTTTTCTCAAGAACATCTTTATAGACCTGAGTGCGAGTGATGGCCTCAGATTTTTCCGAAGCCTTCTCCAGGTACCCGAGGAACTTGCTGATGATATTGTCTTGCTTCAGGCCGATGCGGCTCCTGATCTCGTCAGCTGTGTCTTTGATCGTGCTTTGCTTGATTCCAGAACCAGCAACACCAGCGGCTCTCAGCGCCATG
>RFTL01000144.1 GCA_009923455.1 Actinomycetota bacterium
CCGCCATTCCAATGTCGCAAGCTCTTCTGCGATCCTTGCCGGATCTCCCGCGAAACGCTTCTCTACAGCCTGGACTGTCTTAGGATCCAGTCCTTCAGAAAGAAACTTTCCGATAAATGGAATTTTGCTGGCGACCTTCGACCCCATGAACTGCTCCAATGGGAGCCGCTCAAGTGCAGCAGATGCAGCGCCAGCGCCAGCAGCCAAGAGCCATCTCTTCTCAGGGGAGATCTCAGCGCCAGACTCGACAGCCTTCTGCATCATCTCTTCCTGTTCGCCAGCGCCACTCAACCCAGAGATCAAGGAGCTGATTCCCATAGCTGCGCGAGGAGCAGCGCCAAGCGCCTTAGCCGCAACACCAGGAGTGAGGTACGTCAAGATGTTTCCGGCAAGCCTGCCGCCGGAAGCGCCCATGCTCTCTCTTTGTTCCGGCGTGAGTAGCTCTTCGGAGATGTCTCGACCAAACTCAGACACACCAGCGCCAGCCTTCTTGAGGGCTTCAATCGTGGTGAGAGCGCCAAGGCCAGAGAGCGTGGACCCAACTCCAGAGGCGATGCCCTCAGGTAGAGTCCCAAGGAAAGCGCCAACCTGATCGATTGGGCCAACCGATTTGCCACTCTTGCTTTCGACCGAAGTCTTCTCGACCTTCGGCGCGGAGAGGGACTTGTCCACCTCTTGGCTGACGTACTTCTCAAGATCCTCACCCTGCAATCCAACAGGGACACGCATCAGGCCGAATCCGTTGACGTATACGACCTTCTCTGCTCTATCCATTTATCACTCCTAGGACAATGGTAAGCTACCTTTGCCCGATTGCCTTCGAGAAGCGCGGATTGACTACCGGAATTGCGCCAGTAATTCCACCGCCGAAGGCTTGCTGCTGGGCGGCGATGTTCAGGTTTGAAAGCTGTTTGGCTAGACTGTCGATCTCATCCTGCAAGGCTTGCCTCTGGGGTGAGTTGAACGGTGCGGTCTCAATCAGTTTTTGCTTGACCTCAATCTCGCTCTTCACCATGTCCGACAACTTGGAGATCGGAGAAAGGCCAGATCCCTGACCAGCGGCCTTTGCCCTGGAGGCAGCAACCTTCATTCCCGCAATCGCCCTCTGATTTTCCATGGTTTCTTGAGATGTCTGCATCTTGAGCGCCATCTCCAGGATGTCAGACTGGCTTTTAAGTTGCGCCTTACCCAACTCAAGTCTTCGCTTCTCGGCCTCAGTTGCGGCACGCTGCTGCATGCTTTGCACTGAGCGAAGATTGGCCTGAACGGTCTGATATGCAGATATGAGTC
>RFTL01000145.1 GCA_009923455.1 Actinomycetota bacterium
GCTGACAAGGCCAAGAAAACTCAGGAAGCAAGCTCTGGTAATGACTTAATCAGTCTCTATCGCGATGCGGCTAACAATGATCCTGTGTTTCTAGCAGCACGTTATGCTTATGATGCGGGTCGTGAGAAGCGTTGGCAGGGTTTTGCAGGCTTACTACCTCAGGTTATAGGTACCGCTAGTGAAACTAAGAATGATCAAAGCAGTAAGGTCACCTCTTCAGATGGCTCGACTAATCCTCGGATAGGCACCCTCATGAGTCGAGGTTGGAATATCCGCCTAACTCAGCCCCTTTTTAGTTGGGACAAATATGAAACAGCACGCCAGGGGAATTTGAGTGCCGATATCGCAGCCGCTCAATATGCCGCTGCTGAGCAAGACTTAGTCATCCGCGTGACCGAAGCGTACTTCAATGTTTTGAATGCTCAAGACACGCTCAACTTGGCGCGTAATAAGAAAGCTTTAATTGCTGAACAATTAGAGCAAGCGAAGCGTAATTTTGAGGTGGGCACAGCCACCATCACAGATACCCATGAAGCTCAGTCACGCTTTGACCTAGTCGTCGCTCAAGAAATCGCCGCCCAAGCTGACCTAACGATTAAGCGTGGTGCACTTGAGCAAATCGTGGGTAAACCCATTGGCGAACTCAAAAGCCTTGCCCCTCAAGCAAAAATTAGCTTAGTTGTTAACGAAGATGCCAAAACCGCAGGGGCTAAAAAAGCCGCTGCCAAATCCAAGAAGAAAACCACAGTCACTCAAGCCGCGTCTAAAGCCATTGATGTGAATGCGGTAATGGGTGTCGCCCCTACTCAATCCATGAATGACTGGGTCGCACAGGCAGAAGATGTGAGTTACAGCGTGGTTGCTAGCAAACTCAGTTACGAAGTGGCCAAGCGTGAGACTTCCAAATCGGTGGGTGGCCATCTCCCCACGCTAGAGCTGGTAGGACGTCGCAGCTACACCGACAGTGACAGCTTTAACGCTGTCACAGGCAACACCCTCTCGTTGCAATCATTTTCTACACAAGGCATTGTGCAAGTCACAGTACCGATTTTCTCCAGTGGCTACACACAATCCGTCGTTCGTGAAAAAGCGGCTTTAGAAAAGAAGGCGCTTTCTGACTATCAAAATATCCGACGTTCGATTGCACAAGCGACTCGCCAAGCATTCTTAGGCTTTAATCAAGGCCTTGCTCAGGTGAAAGCCTATGAAGCGGCTGAGATCTCGGCGATGAGCGCTTTGGAGTCGAATAAGCTCGGTTATGAAGTAGGGGTGCGTATTAATATTGATGTG
>RFTL01000146.1 GCA_009923455.1 Actinomycetota bacterium
GTAATCAGCGTCAAGCTGGACGCAGGCAACCCTGTAGGTGCCGCAGACAAAGTTATGAAGGCATTGGCCAAGACCGCTGATGCGTTTCAAATTGGCCACGTGCAGGACGTGAAGCAGGCCGCAGCGATTCTCGAATCCTTGTCTCAAACCGAGAAGGGTAATAAGCTAGACCAGCTTAACGCCATCCACTACGCCTTAACCGGTGAAGATACTTCCGGCTACATAGCCGCATAGCCGCTCAACAATCCAAAGCTGAAAAAGGAGCTAAAGATGGAAAATTGCAATTGCAAACAACTACCGGGCTGGGAACAGTTCCAGTCGAAGGCGGCGCAGGAGAAGCAAATGCTGGAGGAGCTGGGCTTGTACGACCCGCTCAAGTTCAACCCATCGGAGCAACAGGTCTCGGAGAGGGATCGCTTGGCCTCCAAACTGGACAGCCGCCAGCAGGCGGAGTACGGGCAGGCACCGGTGCAGACACCAGTGTTGGCGATGGTCAGCCCACGCAGAACGCGCAAGTAAATGGACAAGCCCAAGCAGCCGTTTCAGGTGCCCCCCAAGTCACCACAGAACGACAAACTGATGAAAATCTTGGGACAGTTCCTACAGTACAACAAGAGCAGGCAATCGAAGAACAGCAAGTCGAAGGCGTCCCCGGCCTAATTCGCAACGCACTTCGTATGATCTACAAGTCTGATCGCAAGGTCGACTTGTTGCTGCGCTTGACTGAGAAAACCCAGCGGGGCGACTACGCCACGTTGGCCAAGGAATACGACGTTACCGAGCAGTATGTCAAAGAGCTCGCGTCTGATGCCATCACTGATGAGGGTGAACAGTTCCCCCGCTTCATCATGAAGAACATTGACAAGTTCATGGCTGCGGTTAACGCGCAGGCTGAGCAGTCAGGTATCAGCGTATTGGAAGCTCTCGATGCACTGCAGGTTATCCACGATGCTTACGAAGGTGGCGAAGCCGCTCAAATAGGCACACAAGTCGACGAGGGTGATCTGATCAACGCTGGCTTGGCCATTCAGAATGTCAAAGAGCGTACTGACAACCAAGGCAAGGGTACAGGCAAGATCGACCGCACCAATGTCTCTGATTTGGCAGAAGAAGGCAACCGCATGGAAGCCTTGATGCAACAGTACTTGGACTTGTCCAATGAGCTGGAAGCTGCCACTGAAGCCAATGATGAGCGCACCGCTGAACTCGAACAGCAGGTTGCAGAACTGACTGCAAAAATTGCTGAAGCCGAGAAAAAAGA
>RFTL01000147.1 GCA_009923455.1 Actinomycetota bacterium
GCTCAAGCCTCTCAAGCAGGAGGAGGGCAACGAGTGGCTGAGAGAAGTGTCAAACGACAGCTTCCAACGAGTGACCGAGAACCTAGCTAACGCCTACACAGGCTTCTTTGGCAAAACCAAAGGTTTTCCAAAGTTCAAGAGCCTAAGACACACCAAGCCCTCAGCCTCCTTCTCGGACAAGCCTAAGGTTGTTTACGACGGAGACGGTACGGGTAGGCTACAAGTCCCCAAAATCAAAGGCTTGAAGTTCCGCAGTGGCTATGCAATGCCACACAGCGACAAGCTCAAGACTGTAACAATCAGCAGAGACAGGCTTGGCAACTACTTTGCAAGCCTGTGCTTCGAGATTTCAAAGTCTGAAGTGCCGAAGTTGCCCTACGACGAGGGCAACACCGTAGGCATCGACTTGGGGGTGAAGACCTTTGCCGTGATGTCTAACGGCAAAGCCATAGACATCCCTCAGAATGTAACCGCCCTCGACAAAAGAATTGAGAGACAACAGGCGGTTGTCTCTAGGTCTGTGATGGGGAGCAACAGACGGCAAAAAGAAGTCCGTCGCTTGAATGTGCTCCACATATCCCGTGCCAACCGTCGTCTTGACTGGTTGCACAAAACGACTCGGCAGTTGGTGGACGAGAACCAAATCCACTGCTACGCTGTCGAGAATCTGTCAGTAGCAGGGATGCTACACGACAGCTCTAGCTCGCTTGCTCGCAAGATTCAAGACTCATGCTTCGGCATGTTCAAGAGCTTGCTACGGCAGAAGCTAGATGCTGTTGGAAAGACACTCGGTGAAATCCACCGCTACGAGCCTAGCTCCAAGACCTGTGGTGCTTGCGGTTTTGTCCACAAGGCATTGACGCTTGCCGAACGGTCTTGGACTTGTCCCTCGTGTGGGGTGAACCACGACAGAGATTTGAACGCCAGCAACAACATCAAGCGGATGTGGTTGCTAGGCTCGAACAAAGAAAACAAACTCACGCCGTCGGGAGGACGGCTTGCAGATTGTCTGCCTTTTGCGGACAGTTGTGCAGAGGACGTGAAGCCGTCAGGCGTAGCGTCTACTTCGGCTGATTCCGTTAGTTCTCGCAAGGGAGCTAGCAGAGAAAACGCCTGTTGCCAAGCCCGCAGGGCTGTTTCGGCACAGAGCGTTTAGGCTAAAGACTCCACGTATTCTATTTACTGCTGGGTAGCTCAATGGTAGAGCTCCAAACTGTTAATTTGGTAGTTGTAGGTTCGAGTCCTATCCCAGCAGTTTTT
>RFTL01000148.1 GCA_009923455.1 Actinomycetota bacterium
TCGCGCAACTTGCCCGAAAGCTTGCCGCTGTATTATTACTTCACAGTCTTCCTCACTCGCTCCCCATCTTCACGAAAATAGAGTCGATCGCCCCTACCTATAGCGCTCAGTAGCAAAAAAGACAGTATTTTGCACAAGGGAAAGTGTTTTTCCCTTGAAATGGTGGCAAATTTGGGTATGACCAGTTGATCGATCGCGATCGGCTGAGCCAGACAAATGCCTTTCCCCACAAAAAGCAAATGCATATCTCTTCCAACCCTCTGCCGATCGCAGAGCGCAATGCTCTGGTGATTCGGAATAAAGGATTAGCACTCAAGATCGCGAATCGACTGCTAGATGGTTCCCCCCTGGAGCGCGACGACCTGGTTCAACTTTGTTATCTCGGACTCCTGAAAGCCGTGGAACGGTTCAAGCCAGAGAAGGGAGTGGCATTCAGCTCGTTTGCAGTTCCATACATTGAGGGCGAGGTGCAGCATTGGTTGAGAGATCATTACGGCTCTCTCAAAATCCCACGCCGCGCCTTTGAAGCCAGCGCCAGCGTGAAGCGAATCGATCGCCTACTTCAGAAGCGAGGCAGAGCAGCAGACTCGGAGCTAATTGCGGAAGCGTGTGGGATGAACGCCGATCGCTGGGCATGGACCCAGGAGGCAGTTGCGCGGAAGCCGCTGACCAATATTGATGATTGCCTGCACATGGGGTCTGAGGATGCAGACCTGGAGCAGGTTGAACGCGATCGGCTCAAAGAGAGGTTGATGGGTGAAATTGCCAAACTACCAGAGCTGAAGCAAGCCTGTCTGCTGGAGTTTTACTTTGGGCAGCAGACAGAGGAGCAGATTGCTCGGAAGCACAGCAAAACACCAGAAGAGATTCACACGCTCCTGGTTGCAACGATCGCCACCCTCACCAAAAGGATGAACAATGCTCACGCTCAACGTTGACGAAAAGATTCAGCTTTCCAAATTAGAAGATCGAATTGAGCAAGGCGTGAGAGCATCTGTCGAGATGGCGAAAGCTTTGCTGGAAATTCGATCGCACCAGCTTTATAGATCCACCTATCGCACTTTTGAAGAATACTGTCGGATGCGCTGGGGCATTGCCGATCGCTATGCACGGCTGCTAATGAGTTATGCCGAAACAGTCGATCGCCTGGGCATTGAAGGATCTACCGTTCCGGGTGAGTTTGCGATGCGTCCGATCGCCGCACTGCCAGCAGAGGAACAACCCAAAGCATGGGAAGCTGCAAAGCAAATCACGCCCCCA
>RFTL01000149.1 GCA_009923455.1 Actinomycetota bacterium
CTGCTGAGCAGTCCAGTTCAATCCCCGTTCCAGGGTCAACAATCTCCGACGACTCAGTACAGTCCGGCCAATTACGGCCTGGCCAGCGGCCAACCTACGCAACAATCGGCTCCGCAGACCTGGCAAGCCAACCAGACATCCTCGCCCAACTCTTCCCCAACCTCCTCCAATCTATCCTTGGAGCAGGTGTCGGAACTCCTGGGGTGGAGTCCGGAAAGCCAGTACGTGGTAAGCGCGTACGGTCTGGAAGCACCCGCAATCCTAAATAACTATGCTCTCCAACTGGAGAACATGCTGGATAGCGCTGTCACCTGGGGCACTGAAGCCAAAGGTCTGATTGAACAGTACGCTGAGTTCGCTGTGAACGAGCGTCAGGAGAACCAGGCTTACAACGAGATTCTGACCAATCCTGATGTTCTGAGCGATTACACGCTTCAGTTCTTCGGTCCCGAAGGTCCGTACCCTGTGTATGAGAACGAGCAGGAACTGGTGACCCCTGGTTACCCGACCCAGCAAGTGGATCCGAACGCCAACTACATGCCGGCTCCTCCTTCCGCTGCCGCTCCTCAGCAGCCAGAGAACTTCTGGGGTTCCTTCAAGCAGCAGATGGATTACGATCCTTCGCAAGCATGGCGGATTCTGAACCAGGCTCAGCCTCAGGTTGTTGCTAACAAACTCTTTGTGATGGAGTGAGGCCATGCGTGGCGCTCTTAAATATGGTGTGCCAGTTGCCGCTGGTTTAGGACTGGCGGCTTATGGCGCTCAACAAGGAGCTACGCCAGGAGAAGCTGCACTGATGGGTGGCGGTGCCGCCCTCGGTGGTGCAGCAGGTCTTCTTGGTGCTCGCGCACTTGCTGGTAAGTACAACCCTGCGTTGCTTGCAGCAGCTCAAAAAGGTGTGACCGGTCTTGGTAACAAGATTGGTGACGTTGCTCGTGATCTGCCTGAAAAAGGTTTACGTCGTGCAGCTGCCAATGTTGCAGCCGATGTTACTTCTGCAGTAGACACTCGCCTTTTTGGTGATCCCAACGCTGGTATTTCTGCGGCGATTCCTTTCCCAACCCAAGGCGTCCAACGTAATATTGGCAAAGGCATTGCTGCTGGCTTAGTACCAGCTTCTGCTTTAGCTGCTGGTATTGGTATTGCTCGGTGTGGAGTCATTAATACATCCGTTAGTATAGCTTTATCTTCGGAGCCTCTTTCTGGAACGGGTCTTACTGGGATAACGTTGGATCCGAAGTCAGTAAATGTAACTGGTAC
>RFTL01000150.1 GCA_009923455.1 Actinomycetota bacterium
AACAGCTACCTCTACATTCACACCGATCCATCACGTGCCTATGGTGGCTTCGACCTATCGGTGCTACTGCCCATGGTCGGCATCCCTAAAGAGAACGTGCTATTGCCAGACCCAGTGCTATTCCGCACGGGATACCCGCAGAAGGACCTAGCAGGCTTTTACACGGCTTTTGACGTCATGTTGACCACTTCATATGGGGAAGGCTTTGGAATCCCGACTGTGGAGGCTCAGGCATGTGGTACGAGGGTCATTACAAGCAACTTTGCCGCATCTGCCGACCTAGCATCAGAAGATAGCTGGAAAGTCAACGGTCAAGCGTTCTGGGATGAGCCACAGGCATCGTTCTTCATGATTCCATCCGTAAATGGCATAGTGAACGCTCTGGAGGAAGCTTATGACAAGCGTGGGCACTCGGACGTAGCTCTAGAGTTCGCTAAGCAGTTCGATGCTGACAAGGTATTCAACGAGAGCTGGCTACCATTTTTGAAGGACCTATTCAAGTGATTCCAGTCCTAGGGTTCGCAACGCTGAGTCGGTTCGATCTGGCTCAGCGATTGCTGGACTCGATTGACTACCCCGTAGAGCATTTAGTCATCGTCGACAACTCCGGTACTAAAGTTTTCGAGCCAAAGTTAACTAAGCACGTCCGTAACTTATGGTTATTGCGTGTTCCGCATGGCTTGGGAGCTAACGGTGCATGGAACCTGATTATCAAATCTACCCCGCATGCTAAGTATTGGGTGATTCCGAACGATGATTCTTGGTTCGAACCCGGAGCGCTTGAAGCCATTGCAAACAACGTAGACACTACAGCATTCAACTTTGTGCGCGTGGAGCCTAAATGGAGCTGCGTGATTCCAACTGAAGGTTCGGTCATGAAGGCTGGGCTTTGGGATGAAGTGTTCCATCCGGTTTATTACGATGATGACGATTACGAGTGGCGTATGCGTGAACTCGGCGTCAAGTTCAATACGATAGATGCTGTAGTACACCACGACAACTCATCGACTCTCAGAAGCGGCTTCAGTGAACGCAATAGCATTACTTTCGATCGCAATCATTCAGTATTTCAAGACAAGGTCAGAGCGCAAGAACTCGGCGTCCGCGGATGGTCGCTCAAAGTCAGAAGGGAAAACCGATGGGACTGAAGATATACACGGGCGGGACGTTCGACCTGATTCACTCTGGTCATGTGAACTTTCTGAGGGCATGTGCAGCTATCGGTACTGTTACCGTTGCGCTGAATACAGATGAGTTCAT
>RFTL01000016.1 GCA_009923455.1 Actinomycetota bacterium
GACGACCCCTGCTTTTCCTGCAGGATTGGAATGCACCATGAGTGCCACGCCATCTGGCACTTCGAGGATGTTGATTGCTGTTGCGGTGGCGAGGTTAAGTTCACACCTACAGGAGAGGTAAAGGGAGATGCTGAGGGAGTATCTGAAGCAGGCGAAGGTTCTAAAGATGTTGACACGGGATACATCTCTGATGGTTACGTCGGAGGCAAAGACCTTGCCGACTACGCAGACCCAATCAGTACAGGTCGTAAGAGGGCGGCGCAGATGTATCCAATTCATCCTGGAATGGTATGTGAGTGGGCAGGTCTCAAAAGAGCTGGCGGTGGAGTTAATCCTATCGTCGGTTGTGTGGGGCGGCCTGCGAGTGACCGTCACCATGGACCTGACAAGAACACAATGAACAATGCTGTGGGCAATCTCCACAGGATTTGTGACCATTGCCACAATACATGGCACGCTGTAAATGACCCAGCCTATGGTGAAAGACCAGTCCACACCCAGCCGTTTATCCCAAAGGGTGAGCTAGGTGTTGACTGGTTTGAGCATGATGCCAATACCAAGGCAACCATGGATGAGATATTAGAAGCTGAGGCTAAGAGGTTAGCTGAGCTATAAAGACAAACCCCACCTACAATGCAAGTGGGGTTCACTTTAGCTACACGGAACTAAAGCCTGTTATTTAATCTTAGCTCTAAACCGTACGCCACGGAACCAAGCCTCGCCATCCTTGATTTGCACAAGTTCATGGAAGGCTTTGTCATCCTCGTCAATCGTTGTAACTAGGACTCCTTGTTGCCAGTTTTCATGGTATCTGGCAGGAGTTCCGTCGGTGTGAGTGCTTCCATTAACTGAAGGCACTGCGCCATCAACTCGGCATAAGCAACCTGGACTGACGGCGACACTTTGGATAGAGGCATCACGATTGAATACCGTTCTTGACTGTATTTCCAAACGATGTGCGTGCCCGAAGATGGTACTAATGTGAGGGTCAGCGTTTGTGTATGCGGCAGCTGTTGAGCCATTGGAACGAGCTTTATTTCCGTGAACTGCTCGGAGGGTTGGGGTGAGCCAAAAGGCTCCAGCGGGGTATGCGTCAATGTACTCAACTCCAATCTCATCAAGACGCAATAAGTAGGGCAGGCTCATTACTGGCAGTTCGTCCATGTTTGCCCGCTTCAGACCCCAAGCTGCCGCCGAATTAGAAAGAATGTACTTCTCCATACGGCGGTCGTGGTTGCCCTCTATGAGAACGATGTGCGCATCTGCCCCCGCTGCAGCACGCTGCTGCTGAAGGAATAGATGCCCCCTGTCAATTGCTTTCTGCGTAGTCCCAGCAAAGCCTGCCTCTTGGTCGAAGCGACCTTGGCTGGGGAGGTCAAGAAAGTCTCCAAGGTTGATAACCCAATCAACACGGTCAGTCTCTTCTAAGAAGTGAATGATTTGCAAGGCAACATCCATTGCCGCCTCGTCGTGGAATGGATCCCAGCCTTGGTCAAAAAGAAATCGCCCCCCGATTTGCGGGATCGGGTAGGGCGATTGCTACTTTGTGCTTAGACTTTACCTTTTTGGTTGGCTTAGGCGTGCCAATAACTACTGGCTGAGCCTGGTGAATGGTGTCCCATTTAGGCTCTAGCTTTAGGCTACCTAGCACAGATGCAGGCTCCCTTTCGGTGCTCGCCTACGGCATTCTTATGAACCTGAAAGCCTCGCTCACGCAGAGCTTCAGCTAAGCCATTGCTTGTCCAGCGTGGATCGTCAATAGCATCCATAAGGATTTTGTAGTCATCGGCATCTAGCTCTGCTGCAGCTTTTCTCATCAAACCGCAGAGAGCTTCCTTTTGCTTTGGCTGTAAGCCTTCCAGCATAGTTCCTCCAGAGTCTCCTGTTAAGGCCACTATAGCAGAATACTAAAGGAGTAGTTAGTCATAAATCTTCCGTTGCCATATCGACCGCTTATACCATCCAAATACAACAGATGAGGAAAGCCATGAGTTTTTATGGTTTTTCTCAACTAGAGCTGGATCTTCTAGCAGTCTCCACGCTTCCCTCTTAAATGGCAGTATTTGACATATAGGAGTACCCTTAGGAATTACACCAGAAAAGCCACTCTTGATAAAAAACGGCAAGCGTCCACTCGTCATCAAACCGTCAGCGTCAACTATTCCCGATAGTGTCAAAAAGGGTAAGTCAAATCGATTGTTGGGATGAGTCACCAAAAGACTGTAGCCACTAGGAAGTTCAATGACATTATTTGTTATCCAGAACAAATCTGTAGGCGAATACCCTTCTGGTGCTGGAATCAGGGATGTTTCTCCTCTTCCTCCCATTGGGGTAGGGCTAGTCGGCCATGCGAAATATTCCTTACCATCAACGATTGAGACCTGAATGTCTTGTTGAAGGGTAATCATATAACCACTTGTTAAGGAGTCTAAAAATGGAGCACATGCTTTGACCGTTAGATCCTTTTGCCCATCACTTCGCAGCACAGGCTTCCCTCCATGAGGGGTTAGTTTAATTTTTTTATACCAATCCGGAATTAAAGCAGAGGCCTGCACTAAAGATTCTTGATGTGGCGATATTCCAGCAGCCTTAATAATTTTCACAAGGCAACTCTACTGTTCGGAAGGTAATTCTCCAACTATCTCATTTGGATCAAAGTCAACAATAACCCAAGACAGCGTTTCCTCGTTCCAGTAAGTTGCCTGCATGTCTCCTATTGACGGCATTTGCTCGGGAGCTTGCCAGCTGAAAGATGCATCATCAAAAACCCATGAAGAAAATGGCTGAGCAGGCTTAAACTTTCCATCTACCACTTCGGAACCAACCCATGCAGTGCCAGTTAACTCAGTTTCCATGATAGGAAGTTTGTCTTCAAACATAATTGCCAAAACAGACTCACTGCCTTCATCGGCAATAACGACGCTTTCAACAATGCTATTGTCAACAATTGCAAATCTTGCCATTTTTAGACTCCTTCAAGTAGATATAAAGTACCTGATCCGCCGTTTCCGCCAAACGGGTCCCCATGTGGGCCATAGGTTCCACCACATCCGCCGCCACCCGTGTTTGCCGCAGAGTCTGGGGCAACGACCCAAGTTCCCTGAGCGGCAGCCCCGCCGCCACCTTGATAAAAGCCTCCGCCTGATCCGAACCAGTTTGGACCAACCTGCCCCACGTTAAGCTGAGAATTTAGCCATGACGGAACTGCGATACCGGAGCCTAATGCCCCGCCAGTGCCGTTACCTCCATTTGACCCACCTGGGTTTCCTGAGCTATTTGTGTCACCACGGCCAGAGGCTCCACCAGACCCTCCCGCTCCACCCAGGTTTACGGAAGGTGATGGCATTACAGCGCCAATACCTCCTGCCGCAGTAAAGCCAGCAAATGTAGATGGAGACCCATCCGTTCCATTTGTGTTATTGTTCCCCACCCCGCCGGCTCCGATAACTAAATTGTAGGTTCCAGCAGAAATGGCAAATCTTTGAATGTACCCACTGCCCCCACCAGTACCTCCGCTTGATGTAGTTGTTGAGGATCGTGATCCACCACCACCACCACCAATAAGTACGGCAATGTTATTTGCCGAAGCAAGGGTCACGCTTCCACTGGTATTTACCTGTCTTAAGGTTCCACTTGGGGATAACGACAAGGCCGTAGCAAGCGCTATTCTTTCTATTACTATCGTTACCGAGCCTGTTGTGCTAAGCTCAAAAGAGGCGGTGTTCGCAAGCGTTGTAATAACAAGCTCTGTTTCACTAAGCGCAGTCCCTGAAGATCCTTGGTAGTGAGCTGGTAAGCCAGTAGTACTCAAAGTATCTAAGAACGCACTTCTTTGAATCACCGTCACTCCAGCTGCACCATCGGAACTAAATGCTTTAAACCTGTAAGAAGCCTGGCCGCCTAATGAGCTGAGCGGGATTCTCGAGGGGCTTGTAGCGACGGTAAGCCTGAATCTAAACGATGCAAGAACTTCAGCGGGCCCCGTGCTTGGTGCTGGAAAAATACTTACTGCCATTACGGAGTCACCTCGCTACCGAATGCCTGAAAGGTCAAAGCGTCCGCCGCGCCAGATCTTACGGTAACAATGTCACCTGCATTTAAGCTAAGCCCAGCAGTGACCAAAAGAGTTGAGTTTCCAGCAAGTGGGGCATCAAAATAAAGTGCATTGACAGCACCAGCTGCTGCTCCATTAATCCTGGTGTAAATACGGAAGGTAGTTGCTGCTGCAGTATCGTTTGTGACCGAGATGGTGCTAATGATCGCCTGAGTGTTAGCAGGCACGGTGTATAAGTTTGCGTCATTCGTGTTCGCTGGCGCTGACTGCCCCAGGATCTTGTAGTTAATTGGCATTATGCTCCCATCAATAGGAATGGATGCGGCATGTCGTGGACCTGCTGCATGGTATGAGTGTGGCTTGTATTTGCTTTACCGTCAAGTGCTGTTTGCAAACCAGTTACATTTGCAATTGTGTGAGTGTGAACAGTTGAAGCTTTACCTGCAAGCGATGTAGTTACAGTGCTAGCAAAGTTTGCATCATCACCTAGCGCCGCTGCCAGTTCGTTAAGGGTGTCCAGCGCAGCAGGAGCTCCGTCAATGACAAGGTTAATTCTGCCATCCACGTATGACTGAATGTTAGTAATGTCACTTGCAACGTGAGTATGTGTTGAAGGTGGAAAAGTGCTTGGCTTGTTTAGAACCGATGTCCAGTCAACTGATGAAGTACCAGAAGCATCGGCTACGGAATAAGACAATGCAGTCCAGGTTGAAGTGCCGTTGCCATACTTTGTGCGAAGAGTGTCCGTCTCAAGCCCGATTTCACCTGCGGCTAGGACCGGATTAGTAGAGGTCCACTGCGCTGCAGTGCCTCTACGTAGCTTGATAACGGTTTGTGCTGGCATGAATCTTCTACCTTACTTATTGCACTATTTCGTATGTTCCAGCTATGTGGAAATTATCTGCGATCGATAGAGTTACTGGCACATTGTGCTCAAATGGCACCTGTCTACCATTTGAAGCAGTACTGAATAGCCTTAGCTGGTTGGATCCAGCAAGCACGTGCCCCAGAACGGCATACTGATCGCCTGTTGAGATGTCATGCAGGCAGCCGTCGCTCAGGTGGTAATTGTGCTCGGCCGTAAATGGCAGGTTGATGTAATACTGCCCAGTCCCAAAATTTGTGATGTTGTCCATGTCGACATCTACCTGGAAGTGACAGATGTTTCCAACGAGGGTGTAACTGCCAGTGAACAATGGAGCCCCATTGAAAGTAGGCTGAGTTCCTAGGGACCCTCCCTGCACGGCAATACTGCGACCTTCTAGGTTCTTGAGTTCCAATTTGTGGCTGTCACTGCCATCGTGTCGATGGGATCCTGGGCTTGCCTGGAACGCCGCTGGCCCTAGTGTATGATGTATAGCAGTAATGCCACTATCTACGTCAGTTATGACTGGTTCGCCAACCTGCGAGAGGTCTCTTCTGATTGGTTGTAGTGGCATGTAATAACCTTACCAGAAGGAGACACATGAGTAAGGCTAAGGCAATAGGCACTAGAGCAGAAACTGCAGTTCGTAATTTTTTATTATCAGTTGGCTATAGTGAACTTGAAGCTCACCGCAATGTGCTTACTGGCTCTGACGACCAGGGAGATGTCTGGCTTAGAGACCCGAAGCACGGACTAATAGTCTTTGAACTAAAGGGCGGCGACATGGCCAAGAAGGCCAGTTACGAGCAGTGTTTGAAGTGGATGACAGAAGCCAGTAGGGAGAAGAAGAATGCTGGGGCTAGTTTTGGGTTTCTTGTTACTCAGCGTGCTGGCGTTGGCTATCCACGAGCTGGCGACTGGTGGGCCTATACCGACCTGGAAGCAATCGCTAGTTTGTCTGCTACTTCTGCCGTGGCTCACGGCGATACTGTTCTTAGGCTTACTCTGAAAGACTTGGTAAAGATAATCCGTGGCTAGACCAGCAAAGAAAGCCAACCCTATAGAGGCGCTGTATAAAGCGTCCGAGCAGCTGCGCCTAACTTCGGTGCAACCAAATCTGAACAGATACAAGCCTCACGCAAAGCAGTTGGCATTCTCTTCAGACCAGCACAAGCACAGGCTCTACATCGGAGGTAACCGTTCAGGCAAGACCGTCGCTGGTGTTATTGAGGACATCTACTACCTGAAGGGTGAGCACCCACACCGCAAGGTGCCAGAGACTCCAGTAAGAGGTCGTGTAGTCGGCGTAGACTTCGCATCTGGTATCGACAAGATCCTGCTGCCACAGTTCGCTCAGTGGGTGCCAAAGAGCCTGCTAATCAACGGCTCATGGGACGACAGCTACAGCAAGGAACGGCGAGTCCTGACATTAGAAAACGGCTCCTTCGTCGAGTTTATGTCCTACGACCAGGACCTGCAGAAGTTCGCCGGAACTTCACGACACTTTGTCCACTTCGACGAGGAGCCGCCAGAGCTAGTATACGACGAGTGTCGAGCTCGTCTGGTTGACACCAACGGAGACTGGTGGATGACACTTACCCCAGTTGAGGGTATGGAATACATCTACGAACAGGTCTATCTGCCTGGAAAGGAAGGGCACCCGTCCTTCGGCGTTATCGAAGTTGAGATGACGGATAACCCTTATCTAGAACGGGCTGCTATTGAGGAGTACTTAAGCTCGCTAACGCCAGAGCAACGAGCCATTCGTGAGAAGGGTCAGTTCATTCAGGTTGGTGGTGCCGTCTTCAAAGACTTCAATCAACTAAGTCACACCATTCCGCCAACCCACTTCAAGCTAACGCAACGGCACAGGATCTACGTCAGTATTGACTACGGGTGGCGTGACCCTACGGCAATCTTGTGGCACGCAGTTGCACCAGATGGCCAGATCACCACGTTTGCGGAGCACTACCAGTCGCATATGACAATCGCTGAGCACGCTCAGGTGTTCCACAAAAAGAACGCCGAGATGGGAATCGAGCCATACCTGACAGTTGGAGACCCAGCACTTGCTCAAACTAACGGAGTTAAGGGCACAAGCTACCAGCAGGAATTTAATCTGCATGGCATGAATGTGGTTATCGATATCATCCCTAAGCAAATTGGTGTTGGTCTTAACAAGATGCAGCAATACATGAAGATTAACCCCAACACTGGTAAACCGTTCTGGCAGATTACCGACGACTGCCCGAATCTAATTTCTGAGCTGTCAAAGCTTAAATACAAGCGCCGTGCAAACAGGCAGCAGGAACTTAGCCTGAACAAACTAGAAGATATACAAGATAAAAATAACCACGCATTTGATTCTTCTAGATACTTTTTTACACTAATGGATGACTTGACCCCTGATACAATAAAAGGGTTAAAGGAGCGTTTTATGGACTTTGATGATACGCCAACAATCGCTCAGTTCGATAATAGACGAGACCCAGGATTATCAGGGTGGAAGTTTAGGTCAACGGCAGAAGATGCCGTAGGATGGGAATAATGGCTAGAGTATTTAACGTCTACGAGCGGGCTCCACATATCCCGAATCGTTGTATTGTCACGGGGACTACGGGTAAGCCGGAGAACCCACTAATTGACCTTGACACTCAGATTGACTACTACGGAATGGTCTATTTGAGCTACAGTGTCTTTGTTGCAATTGCCGATCAGCTAGGTTTTGCAACCCCACAAGTAGCAAATGCGCTACGCACAGAAAATGCTGAAATGAAAAAGAGACTAGACCGCATCCCTGCGGTGACCGAAAGGCTTGTAAATGACATTAGAGACATTTCAATCTCTGCTACTGCTGACCTTCTTACTGATTCTACCCTTCTCGTTTTGGCTGATGACAAGGAGCCTGAACAAGGCAACTCACGGGCTAATCTCGACTACTTTGGAGACGGCAACACTTCTGAGCCAGACAGTGAATCTGCTGGCAGTGAAGGATCCAATAGCGTTCCAGCAAATAGCAGCAGCAAGCGGAACGCTAGTACCAAACCAAAACCAAGCAGTACTAATAACTGAGAACTATCCAGAGGTAGATGATGACGAATACGATTTCGATGCCATCCGAAAGGAATATGGAGTCCAGTGACTCCGTAGACTTCGTCCTAGAAGTCGAGGCAGTAAACAATGGCCTACTGGCAGACGACGAGCTCAAAAAGCTGCAGAAGTCTGACAAGGGCAAGAAGCTCGTCGACTACCTCAAGAGCGAATATCAGAAGTCAAAGGACGCTAAACAGTGGCGTGTACGACAGTGGTACATGAACATGTCCTTTGAGCGTGGCAAGCAGTACGTGGCGTGGGACTCAACCAAGAGCAGCCTGTCCCAGCTCCCACGTGGCGACAAGAACTTGCCACGCATTACCGTTAACAAAATCCGTCCAATCGTTCGCACCGAGATTGCGAAGCTGACCTCACAAAAGCCGTCAGCCGTTGCACTTCCTGCGTCGAATGACATCGAGGATGTATTTGCTGCAACAGCTGCAACCCAGATCTGGGACAGCCTGTATGACCGTCTGCGTGTAGCACACGAGATGCGCCTGGTTGCACGTGACATCTCCGTCCTCGGATTGGGTTACCTCAAGGTCTACTGGGACTCTGAGAAGTATGACGACTGGAGCGAGCAAGAGGGCGACATCTGCATCGACCACGTCTCGCCATTCAACATCTTTGTCCCAGACCTGTCAATCGTTGACCACATGAAGCAGCCATATGTGCTGCACGTCTACACCAAGCCAATTGAGTGGCTAAAGATGACCTACGGCGACCTTATCCCCAAGGACAAGAAGCCAACTGTAGTTGCCGCTACAGAGATTGCTGACATCTCGTCCGCATTGGACATTCGTGAGAACAACAGCAAGCCTGACGCAAGCTTGGTTATCGAGGCGTGGATTAAGCCTGGAACAACTAACCTGCTTCCAAAGGGCGGATACATCACAATCGTTGACGACATCATTGTCGAAGCGTCTATCGATGGATTCCCTGCTGGATACAAAAATTTCCCAATCATCAAGTTTGACCACATTCCTAGCGGTCAGTACTACCCAGCTTGCGTGATTGACGACATTATCCCGCTACAGCGTGAGATCAACCGCACCCGTTCTCAGCGCATTCAGGCTAAGAACATGATGGCTAAGCCTCAGGTTTACTACCGTGAGGGCTCACTAACCGTCAGCAAGATCAACACCGCTCCAGGTCAGTACATCGGAGTTCGCCCAGGATTCGAGTATCCAGCTGCAGCTCCAATGCCTCAGCTGCCTCCTTACGTGTCCGAGGAACTTCAGGCGCTAGACAATGACCTAGAGAACATTTCTGGTCAGCACGAGGTCTCTCGTGGATCGACCCCTCCAGGAGTTGAGGCTGCTACTGCTATCGCTTACCTACAAGAGCGTGACGACAGCTACCTGGCTCCTACCTTTGCTTCAATCGAGGAAGGTCTATCTCAGGTTGCTCGTTGCGCACTAACTCTTGCAGCTGAGTACTGGACTGGTGAGCGTACCGTTAAGGTGACCGGTGACAATAACGGCTTCTCTGCTGAGATGTTCCGTGGCGCAGACATCGCTCGTGGAACTGACATCAAGATCGAGGCTGGTTCGGCTCTGCCTACGTCAAAGGCTGCTAAGCAAGCACTGGTAATGGACATGATGCGACTAGGCATGATTCCGCCAGAGGAGGGCTTGGAGCTACTAGACATCGCAACCTTGAGTCGTTACACCGACAACCGTGGAACTCGCCCAGACGAGCTACGTGCTCAGCGTGAGAACATTATGTTCAAGTCGCTAGGTGAGATGGACGTAATGCGCCACTACCAGTCATGGCAGACCGGAGTGGAGCAAGGCAACCCAGCCATGTACAACCAAGACACTGGTCAGCCTCTGATGCCACCTGCTGTTGTTCCTGTAAACAAGTGGGACAACCACGCAGTTCACATCGAAGAGCACGACAACTTCCGTAAGAGCCCTGCATTTGATTTGCTAACAAACAGCCAGAAGGCTGAGCTGAACAAGCACATCGACATGCACGAAATGGCTCTTGCGGCACTACAAGCTGCACAAATCCAGCAGATGCAACTTGGTGCACAACCTCCAATGCAACAGGGGGCGTAGTGGAAGAGAAGTCAAGAGTAAACGAGGCGGGCAACTACACCAAGCCCGCTCTCCGCAAAGCACTATTCAAAAGAATCAAGGCGGGCACTAAAGGTGGCGATCCAGGAGAATGGTCGGCTCGTAAGGCTCAGCTTCTAGCAAGCCAATACAAAAAGAGCGGTGGAGGGTATACAAACTAATGGCCCTAAAGCCCACACAGCAAGCCCTGAAGAGGTGGACTGAACAGAAGTGGAAGACTTCTGACGGCACTCCTTCAAAGGGTAAAAAGCGTTATCTTCCAGAGGCAGCGTGGTCAAGCCTATCTGCCGCTGAGAAGAGAGCAACCAACGCCGCAAAGGCAAAGGGTAATAAAAAGGGCGAGCAGTTCGTCCCTCAGCCCGAAAAAATAGCAAAGAAAACAGCAACCTTCAGGAAATAAGGAGCACCATGTCAGAAGAATACGAGTACGAGGAAGACACCCTAGAGGTCGAAGACCAGGATGTTGAAGAGCCTGAGCTAGAAGAAGAGTCCGATAGCGAAGCAGAGGCAAAGGGTAACCCTGCCTGGGACGAGCTATACAACGTATTGCCAAAGTCCTTGCACGGCATGGTTCAGCCAGTTATCTCCAAGTGGCAGGCAGGTGTTGACTCTGAGTTTGAGAAGTTCAGCCCATACCGCAAGTTCGCTGAGTCTGGCGTTAGCCCTGACGTAATCGAAGCGTCTATGGAGCTTGCACGTCAGGTTACCAGCAACCCTAAGGCTGTCTACGACGAGCTAGCTGAGCGCTACGGTTGGAAGCAGGCTACTGAGATGATTCAGGAAGCCGTTCAGGTTGCTGAGGACTACGAGGAGTCTGAGGACCCATTTGACACCGAGCCATCGTCTGCTGAGCTGAAGGCATTGAAGGCAGAGCTTGAGGCGCTAAAAGGCACCATGCAGTCTCGTGAAGAGATGGAAATTCAGTACCAGATGGAGCAGGAGATCGAGAGTTCCATTGAGTCAATCGCTAGCGAGTACGGAGACTTCGACCAAGAGGCCGTTGTCCGCCGTGCAATGATGCTTGCTGATGAGTATCCAAATGCTTCACTAGAGCAGCTAATCTTTGCAGGCTACGAGCAATACAACGAGGAGCTTGAGCGCATGCGTGGTCAGATCAAGCGAGCACCTCGTGTTGCTGGTGGTAACGCAAACAAGGTCCCTGCAACTCCTCCTAGAGTCCTTAACTCCCGTGAGGACCGTATTGCTGCTATTGAGGAAATCGTAAAGCGAACCCTTAGCTCATAAGCTTTTTGTGATAAAGTAGCAAATAGTAGTGAGTACGGCCTTCGGGCTAGGGCGAACGAAGTGAAGACCTTTTATTACCTTTAACACTAGGAGTGTGTATGTCCGAAGGACAGAACCTCGCTATTGCCAACGTCATCCTTAAGGATGTTTACGGTGACATTAACGAGCAGATTAACAACGCAACTCCAGCGCTGGATGGTATCAAGTCGACCGCACGCAACATTACTCAGGTTGGTGGTCTAGGTGTCAAGTTCGTTGCACACGTAGGCCGTAACACTGGTATTGGTGCACGTGGTGAGGACGAGGACCTACCAGAGGCTGGCAACCAGCAGTACGTCGACGGTCAGACTGGCCTAAAGTCGTTCTACGGTTCCGTACGTCTAACCGGTCAGGTTATGGCGCAGGCCTCCCAGAACTACCAGACCTTCGCTGACGTAACCGCCGAAGAGATCGAGCGTATTCGTGATGACATTGCTAAGGACCAGAACCGCCAGGTTTTCGGTGACGGCACTGGAACTCTTGCGAAAGTAAAGACTGCGAACTCTTCTGCTGCTGCAACCCTTGCTCTAGACGACGTTAAGTACCTACACGTAGGTATGCGTGTTGATGTTCTTCTAGCTGCTTCTCTAGGAAACGCAGTACCAACCCCAGCTCACACTGGCGGCTACGTGACCATCACGGCCATCAACAAGACCACTGGCGTTGTAACCTTCGACCGCAACCTTGCTTCTTCGGTTACCGTTGGTTCTGCTGTTGTGCGCTCGAACTCAACCTCTTCTGCTCAGGTGAACAACTGGAAGAAGGAGTGGACTGGTTTCGGTGCAATCATCAGCGGCACTGGTGTGCTACACGGCATCGACCCAGCAACTACCCCAGCATGGGCTGCACACACCAAGGACATCTCTGTCTCTGGCGTTGCTCAGCAGATCACTGAGGAAGACATGATCGGTATGGTTACCGACATTGCTGAGGACGGCGACAAGCCAGACGTTATCTGGACCGACCACGGTTCATGGAACGGCTACTGGAAGGCTCTCGAGGAGAAGCGCCGCTACGTCAACAAGGTTGACCTACAGGGTGGTAACCGTGGACTTGGTTTCGCAACCGAGTTCGGTGACCTACCTTTCAAGGCCGACTTCGATGCTCCTAAGGGCAAGATGTGGTTCGTTAACTCCAAGAAGGTTAACCTCAACACCAGCCGTGGCTGGGAGTGGATCGACGAGGACGGCTCGAAGTGGAAGCAGGTTCCACGTCGTGACGCATTCATCGCTTACCTACGCAGCTACTCCGAGATCAGCACCTACCGTCGTAACACCCACGGTGTTATCTCTGGTATCGCTTCCGGTATCTAGTAAGTAACCCGCTGAAGGGGCATAGGATTATTCCTGTGCCCCTTTAGTCATAAGGAGAGAAATGGCAGTTCAGTACTTCAAGCAAAACGGAATGCTCCCTGACCTAAGCGAGCTAGACCGCCTTAGAGATGTACCAGTTAGCGCTTATCGACTGGCACGAGCTCTTGCAGACTATGACCCAAACATCTACATCATCAAGCTTTCTGAGGGTCACCCTCAGTTCGATAAGCAGCGTCCCTATAGCATCGTGGTGCATGGTGCAAAAGATAAGTATGTTCTTAAAAACTATGCAGAATGGCAGCTTGACGAAAGAATTATGGCTGACATTATTCAGGCAGATGTGACAAATGCAGGTATGTCAATTGATGATGTGCAGGCTTTAAATGCAGCTCATGCCATGATGAAAGCAAAAGAGAGAGAAGAAAGAGACGCTGAGCGAAGAGAATTAGCACGAGATGTTGCTAAACTAGGTTTGACAAAGAATTTTGCCCGCCACAACGGAAAGTTGTTGTTCGACCCAAATGCCTAGAGATCTCTATACCAGAACCGCTGATGAAGTAGCCGTAGATGTCAAGCGCATCTTCGGTGACGAGGCGCTGGTAGAGCTAAAGTCCTCAGACTTGCTCCGTTGGGTTAATGCTGCTCAGCGTGAGGTTGCATCAAGCCACAAGGCCCTTCGAGGACGAGCATTTCACGATCTCGTTGCCGGACAGAGTCTTTATGAAATCCCAAGCAACAGCCCAGTCTCACAGATTCAAGGTGTTCACGTAGAAGGCAAGCCGCTTCGTGGCGTTAGCTTCCAGTCAGCACAGGAAAGCATCCTCCAGGACGACCCTGAGCTAAAGAGTGAGGGCGAGCCAAAGATTTGGTATGAGTGGGACGGCGACCTGTATATCTACCCCGCCTCCGACAAGTCCCTTGATGACGGCATGGAGCTGTTTTACATTGCGTATCCTCAGAACCTAACATCGCTATCCCAAGCGCTACAGGTTCCAGATCGTTTTTACAACCAGATTGTCGACTACGTGCTTGCTCAGGCTTACCGTCTGGACGAGAACTGGCAGGCAACCGCATACCAGGATGCACGGTTCAGAGATTCGATGAACAGGCACTTGGCTCAAGAAGATCTTGTTGACGTGCAGTTCTACCCGACCAAGGTTGTCCTACCAGAGGATGAATAATGGCTAGAGAAGGCTTAGTAATCAATGACTTCTCTGGTGGTCTAAACAACGTAATCGACCCCTCTCTTATTGCAGAGAACGAAGTATCGAGCATCGTCAACTTGGTGATTTCTCGCACGGGAAAGCTTGTAAGCCGTCATCCATTTCTTAAGGTCACAAACTATCCAACAGGAACGACAACTGCAAAAGCGCTGGGTTACTACCGTAACGAAGAAGGCGTTGTCTTCCTCGTTGTCGCTACTAACGCCAAGACATGGCTTTACAACCTAGTTGGAAACACGTGGACAGAAGCCTGGCAATATGCAGCCGAGGACATGACCACCTATGCGAACAGGCTCTACCTCATTAACTCCGCAAACGGCGGAGGATATTGGGCAAAAGTGTCTGGCTCTTACTCTTTCACTACCGTAGCTGCTATGCCGAGAGGTAACCAGATTCACTTCACAAAAGGTCGAATCTACGTCTCAAGCCGTGCAGTTATTGGAAGCACTACGAACACCTCTACTTTGCGTTACAGCAATTTAACTAGCACAGCACTTGGCACATCCATCGACGAGTTCCCTGTTGCTAACACCATCGACATTAACGAAGGTGATGGAGACCAGTTAATCAAGATCATCGAGGGCAACAGCGAGCTATTCCTGTTTCGTTCTAACTCAACCTATCGACTAGCATTTAGCGCATCTGCAGACCCTTCGCTCGGAACCTTGACTGTCATGTCAAACAACATCGGAGCCGATTCAGCACAGAGCGTCGTAGAGGGTGATAACTACCTTGCTGTCCTGCATGCCGGAACTCTTTATCAGTTTGCTGGCTACAACTTCTACAGCTTCAACCCTGCAAACAAGGTTCAGTTTGAAGTAAAGCCTGGATACTCTGGCATGAAGCAAGCCGTATCCAAGGTCGGACAATACCTAATCGTGTGGCACCACGGATACATGTACTGCTATGACACCGAGACTGATCTTTGGGTTGAGTGGCAATCTGTTACTGAGGCCGCTCATTTTATAGAGGCACCTCGAGGCACCTTCCTAGACTCATCTGCCGTCCCCACTGCGTATGGAGTTCCAGCCCAAAATCACGGAAGTCAGGGGCTGCTCAAGTTTGCACTCGAATTCACTTCAACATCTACCGAAATTATTAAGTGCAGGCTTACAACTCGCACCTATGACATCGGTCAGCCATCTCTGTTTAAGAGGCTATTCGGCTGGGAGCTTCTCATGGTTGGTGTTAACTGGGTCGAAGCGGCCATTAACCCTATCGACGTAATTAACAAGCCACAGATGACATGGAATGACCTTGATGACTACACGTGGTACGAGGCTCAGATAAATGAGATTCCATGGCTACCGTTCGGTGCAGCCGTGCCAGTTATTGTCGGCGGTCTTCCAACTGAGAACCCAAACCCACAGGTTGTAAAGGTGAGCGGAAAGCAGACCTTTAAGCGTGCGTATTTCACAATAGCTTTTAACAACGACGGCACCACAAAGACGGCACCTAGCCGTATCGATGGACTGGTGCTATACCTAGTAAACGGCCGAAGAATAGCAATGTCGAGGACAGCATAATGAGCAATGTAGGTGGAGCTGGCTTTAACAAGTACGCAGCTGGAGCTAAACGCTATGGCATTGGAATTGTTGGACCAAATACTGGCATGAAACTAGCCAAAGAAGGTTACCAAGAAAGAGCTACGCAACAGCGTGCAAGGAATGCTGCTCTGCTAAAATGGGTACAGGGTCGTAATGGTGCCCGCAGTTTTGCAAAGCCTCAAAGTCAGATCGGTAGGAAGTAATGGTTAACACGACCACACTTGCCGGCATTCTTGCTGCTTCAAAGAAGCCTGCTACATCTAAGCCAGCAGCTGCCCCTAAGCCTGCTGCACCAGTTGCCAGATACATCCCTTCGTATGCAAAGCCTGACAACAAGACAACCCAGCAGGTCGCTGCAGCAAATAAGCAGGCAATTGCAAAGGGTATAGTCCCTAAACCAACTCAGACGACCAAGACTGCTAAGCCACAGTCTGCTGGCACTTCTACTGCTACAAAGCCGACTAAGACTACGCCTACTAAGACTGCAAAGCCAAATACGGACCTGGAAAGCCAGCTAGGCGTTCAGGAGACCCTGGATATCCAAGAGGCGCAGAATACCTATGATGCTGGTGCGGCTCTCCGCACCTTCCAAAGGGAGCAGGCAAACCGTCAGCTAACTGATGCACTTGCTGAAATCGATCGTGCAGCAATCGGCAACTACAGAGGTCTTGCAAACGACTTCGCAGCACGAGGTATGGCTAGAAGCGGTGGCTTTATGCAAGCAGAGTCTGAGGCTATGGCAGATAAGACTAGAGCTGACGCTCAAGCTAGACAGGCCGTAACTGACTTCCTCGGACAGCTGGACCTCGGTGCTACAGCTGATCTAAACACTCTAAACACTACCAAGGCAAAGATCATGGCAGACTACCTAGCCCGTAGATTTGCTGGAGCGCAGGGAGGCTAAGATGGACGTTACCGATGTAACTAGAGCAGGTTATCTTCCACTGCCTTCGCCTACTGCAAGAGCGGTTCCTGTTAGCGCTGGAGCAAGCCTAGACCAGGTAGTTAACAGCTTTACCAGTAGAGGAGAAGGTCTTCCTGGACAAACTCCGAGGAGTGCTGAGCGCAATACTTTTCAGCGTCCAGTAGAGAGGCTTCAACAGCAAACTAGCCTTCAGGACTTGCTTGCTGCTCAGACCTATTCAGAAGGTGGCCCTAACTGGGGCACAATACGCCAACTCCAGGCACAGAGAGCTGCCGCACAGCGCAACTACAGAACTAACCGTGCTGATGCGCAAAACCTTTATGGAGTCCTTTCCACGGACGAGGCAAAGCCGTCGACTGGCTTGATTGGCGACATTCAGAAGATGGGCAATATGCTTCAGGCTGGTTACACTGGCGCAATCAGCGCTAGCGAATCACGTGCTGAGGCTCAGCAGACCGGTCTGTCGGAAGAGCAGAAGCGCCAGCAGGCCAACAGAGAGCGAGCTGCTGCTGAACTTGGTATTGCCCCAGAATCAATTCTGACCGACTACTCCTCTGACGCTGCCCTAAACAAGGCAATGGGAGATGTTGCAGCAAGCTCTACAAGCTGGGAGAACCTGCTACGTAGCCAGCAAGGCTCCGCTCTTGAGCGCACCAATGCTTTGATTACGGCCACTGGAAATACTCGTAACCAGACCATTCTTGGCATGAAGGCATACCTTGACGCTCAGCAGGCTCAGATTGACGCACAGATCGCTGCAGAGAAAGCAAAGACTCCTACTCAGAAGCTAACCGCACTAGGCAAGCTACTTGAGTCCAGAATGAACGAGCAGATTGTTAACGAGCTGTTCCCATCCCAGAGCCTAACTCCTCGCCAGACATCTGAGCGTGAGGCAATGATTGACCTTGGGCTAGATCCAAACAACCCAGAGGCTAAGCGTCAGTTCCGTCAGCTTCAAGCTAGTGGTTCAGACAAGCTAAAGAATGCCAAGCTCGGAGCCGCACCTTTGACGACTCAGGAGCAGATTGCTGTCGATGCATTGGGTATTCCAATCTCTTACTACGGCCCTGATTATGCAAGCTACGGAGCTGGCAAGTAAGGTAGAATAGTCCCGTGGCTACCGACCTTAATAAACTATTTAATGTGCTGCAGTCCGTAAAGAGGACTGGAACTAGCACGCCTTCGTCGATGCCATATGTGCCATACGTAACCCCAGCTCAGTCTCAGCAATCCCCTGATTCCACATTATTCGGACAGGTTGCTAAGGGCGGCCTAAATGCAGTCTCAGGAATCCTGAGGGCAGTCACATCTGTCGGTCGTGGTGTCACCAACATGGCCAACGACATCATCCCTTACGCCAATCGTGCGCACAAGCTAACCGAAGACGGCCTGCAGGCAGATGAGATCGATGACTATCTAGGTAGCGTTTGGAACTCTACTTGGAGTGGCCTGGGCGGATTAGCCAAGGGTGTTGCCTATTCGTTCATGCCTCCAGGCGAAGAGTCTAAGACCTGGCTAAAGAACTTCTTTGGCGGAGAAGAGCCGGTCGAGGGTGGCTATGACCTGTTTCAGACAAAAGGCTACGTCGAAGCAACTCAGAATCTGCCATTCCTAAAAGAGACTCGTAGCGAAGATGTCTTGTTTGAGGTCCCGAACGTAATCCCATTTGACATGCCGTTTATTGGTGTCGAAAAGGGTAAAGGCCTACCGATTACTAAAGCTGGCCTCTACTCGTTCGGCTGGGACGTAGCGACCGACCCATTCTCGTTCATGACCCTTGGATTAGGCGGTGCAGCAAAGGGCGCTGCACGAGCTGTTGGAACTGTTGCCAAGGGTTCAAAGCTAAAAGCCGCTGCTGCTAAAGAGGGTCGACCTGTAAGCGTTGACGAGCTTCAAACGGTGACTCCACCAACTCTCTACGGTGAAGCGCCTGCGAGGACTGTTCCATACAACGTCATGGAGACCAACCCGCTGATCTACATCGGTAGGGAAATGGGCCGAGGTTTTATGGATGCGCACCGTGCAACCGCTGCTCGCATGAAGTCCCGTAGCGAGGCTCGTGCGGCCAGGAGATTGCTGGCTCAAGGACTTGCTCGAAACATTGAGGCTAAGGGTGAGCTTGGCCCAGAGTTTAGTTTTGCTGCTTCGCTAGACGATGTCAAAAAGAACATCGAAGCAATTATGCGCAAGCAAGCTGAAACGCAGAAGATGCCGAAGGAAGAAGTTGACCGCCTAATCGGTACTCAGCTTGGTCGTCTCGAGGCTCAGATTCCAGAACTGCTAGCAAAGGCAGAGGCAAAGGGATTTGCTAACCTTGCAGATCTAAGAGCTCGTGCAGAGGCAGAGGGTGTCACTCTTGCAAGCAAGCTCGAGTCAGAACTAATGGATGATGTCGCAAGGAAGTTTGCTGACACCACCCCAGCGCTTGTGCGCACTACTTCACCTAAGTTCGACGCTGACCGTGTGGAATCTGTAGGCAAGCTATTCCGTGCAGCTGCTGACGACGCTGAGGGCAACATTGCTGCAGCCTGGGACGACTTCCGTCAGAACGCAGACACTGACACTATTAGAGCAGCGCTCAAGCGCCTGCTAAGCCCGCTAGGTGCTCACGAAAAGAAGCCAAAGCCTGGAGAAGTCAAGAAGACATCTTTTGAAGAGCGAGAGATGATGAAGCGCCTCTCCGGTGTTCTTAAGCAGAAGGCTGGAGCAGGTAGTGAGCGTCTATCAAAGCAAGGCAAGCTTGGCGTAGTTGACAAGAAGGCTCTGACTGAGTTTTCTATCAACCTTCGTAAGGGATTCGCTGGCCTTGACAGCGAGGCAAGTATTGAAGCCGCAATCAAGGACGCTGAGAACCTAAGCGGAGAACTTCTCCAAGACGTGCTCAGCAAGGTTCCTGGCGGAATCCGTATCGCTGGTGAGCGCCTTGAGTACATGGGTCTAAGCGGCCAGGTTAAGGCAACCCCAGAGTTCGAGTACATCCGTTCGCTACGTGACAAGAAATACAACCCCAAGACGCTAGAGGTCGGCTCACGCTCCCTCAACGAGTTCGCCGTGACAGCAGAACAACGTGCGGGCGGTGTTCCAACTCTTAGCGAGGTAACTCGACTTGCAGTAAAGGCTAGCGGTAAGTGGTATCCAGAGAAACTGCGTGAACTGCTCGGCAAAGCAGGCATCAGGGACGCTGACCTCCTAGATGGCGATGCAGCTTCAAACGTTCAAGAGTTCCTTGAGATTGCAATCTTCCGCAAGATTGAGGCAAAGACCGCAGAGGCTCGAGACAAGATTCTTCGTGCAAGATACGGAGAGTTCCAGCTAAGCGAGCTAGTTAGAAAAGACTTTGAGACTCCATTCTCAAACAAGCAATTGGCAATCATTTCCAGTAAGGCTGCTGAGCTTGGAAGAGACTCAATCAGGCTAACTGACGAAGAAGTCAGAGAGATGATCGACCTTGCTGCCCAGGCAAAAGATGAGCAGATCCAAGCAATTCAGAAGCTACAGGACCTGCAGATTAACCCATTCTCAGAGGCTGGCAGGGTTCGCTCTGTCGTCCTTGGCTCTAGGGAGATTGCGTCCCGCCTGAAGGCTGAGCAGCAGACTAGAACTGGGTTTGCTCCAACTAAAGAGCTTGAAGAGATAAAGAATGTAAAGAGAGCCGTTGATGCCATCATGAAGGCATCTAAGGGAGATGCCCCTATCCTGGGCGGAGAGCCTCTTGCCAAGGTATTTACTGATGAGTTCTTCAAGCTCCTGCCAAAGGACAAAACGACAAAGTCCATCATTAAGCTCGGCGGATCGCTGCGTGACGAAATTAAGAAGGCTGAGAACCTAGACAACCCTAGGATTCGCCAGGCATTCTTCTCGAAGATTAAGAACATTGTCGCAAAGGCAGAACGCTCGTACACCAGAGGCTCGGTTGCTGGTTTCGACTGGGTATTCCTAGACGCTAACCTCGAATATGTTCAGTCGGCAGCTGCAAACCAGATGGCGCTTCTTTATGCAGGAAGCAAGGCTTCTGGGTCAATCGACGGTGGCTACTTTGCCAGATACGTCGATGAGGTGCTGCTTGCAGGCAGAGAGGACTTGCCAGAGGGTCTTTCAAAGGTTCGCACCCACGAGGCAAGAGTAGCCGTTCTAAACTCAGTCGCTCAGAACTGGGGAGGCGAGGGCATCACTGTAGGAGCGCTTCAAGATGCTCTTGCTGCTGCGAAGAAGCGCAAGCTAGGAGCTGCAAACCTAAGCCCTAAGGACCGCAAAGCATTCGAGGCTATCGTGCGTAGGTCTGTCCTGCTTTCCGAGCAGAACATGGTGCGTGAGCTCAAAGAAAAGGCCATCAAGAAGGTTCTTGTCGAAGAGGGCATGGAGTTCAAGACTGGCTGGATCGCAAGACTTGACTCACAGGTAGAGCAGCAGATTGCCAAGCAGATCTTCGTGGAGAAGAAGTTTGAGGTTCCAGCGGAGCTGCTAGAAGAGGCAAAGATTCCAGGCTCAAAGCCATTGTCCTATGCGCAGATTGCAGACTACATGCCTGGCGGCAAGAAGGTTGAGCTAACCAAGAGCAACCCTGGTATCGGCAAGGTGGCAGACTTCGTAGCTCGTGCTGCAAATGCCGCTGCTAGAGATGCGATTGAAGAGTCCCGTGCATACGCCCTACTAGACGAAATCCAGCCTCGCTGGTCTCGAGTCGATGAGGTTATGAAGCTTGCCGAGATCGGCTCCATGCCATATGCAACTGGCGCAGTTCAGAGCACGCTAATGCTTGCAAACATTCTTGTTCGCACAGAAGCAACTGCAAAGCTGATGGACCAGAAGGTTGCTATCCAGAACAAGGTTGCAGGTAAAGATGCAGCTTCTGTCCAAAAGGAAGCAAAGTTCTTTGAGTCAATCCTTCGCCGCATGGAAAGTAAGTTCGCAAAAGAGGGCTACAAGCCTGTTGGCGAGTCAATGGAGGGTAAGAAGCTAGACGAGGTTCTGGCTTACGAGAACCCGCTTGCATTCTTCTCTTGGCTGCGCACCGCTCGTGTCACCGACACCGCTAGCCGTGACGACTGGGCCAAGGCAATGCAGCACATGATGAACCTTGAGGTGACCGGCAAGGGTCGTGCTTACCGCAACGCTAGAGAGCTATTTGAGAGCTACCGCAGCAAGGGTGACGAAGTTCGCCCTGCCACTCCTGAGGAAGTCATCGAGACCATTGCTGCTTTGGGTAACACCGTTCCAGCGGGCAAGAAAGCTCAGGGCTACCTACGTCGTAACGGAATGCCTCAGCGCCGAACCATCCTGAAGCTAATTGACGAGGCTGAGCCAATCCTTGAGAAGGCTGAGATTGAAAGAGCTAAGGGCAACAGCTGGATTAAGGAAATCAACCTAGTCGGTAAAGACGAAGTCCAGGAAGCCGTTGACTCGCTTCCAGACATCTCTATGACCGCACACAAGGCTTACGAGAACCTAACTGCAACACTTGCAGAAGTAGAGGCGCTAGGACTTGGCTGGTTGCCCACCCTTGCAATGCAGTCGGTAGGCTCGTCAATGAAGCAGTTCTTCGTGCACCGTGCGCAGTTCTTTGAGAAGACGACCATCGACTCTCTAGGTCGCCCAATCGACCAGTATCTAATTCCAGGAGCTAAGGGTCCTTCCTACCTCAAGAGAAGCTGGGAAGACTACACGAACTACACTGGCTTTAAGTCAATGATTAGCACCATTCGTGACATGGCTCCTACCGCCAAGAAGGGCAAGCTAACCGAAGACCAGTGGGTCGCTAAGATGACTCGCTTGGCCATGAGCATCAGGGACAACTACCTGCTAGCTCGAGGTATCGTTCCAGTTCACACCATCAGCCTAAAGACTGGTGAGGCTATTCCTAACGGTCTCGCTGGCGCTCTTGGCAAGTCTGGTAAGGAAGTTGACGAGCTAAACCTTGTTGCTGTTGCCCTGACCGAGAATGACATTATGGACCTTCTGCCAGAGCAGGATGTCATAGAGCTCTTCTTCTCTGGTCGTGTTCAGTCCATGCCTCCTACTGCGGTTCTACCCGCTGCCCGTTTGCTCGTAGCTGCTATGGACACTCTTGCTCCTGGCGCTTACTTCAGCGCTGAGCAGCTAGCTACCTTACAGCGCCACATGTTCCAAGCTATGGAGATCGGCGCTCGTGCTGCTTCGACAAGTGAGTTCGCAAAGATTTCGTGGGTTAACCTCGCACCGGAAGAGGCTACAGCCGCAATTCGTGTAATGGTGGAGCGGCTGCTAGACCCAGACACCGCCATGAAGCTATACGAGAAGCACCTAGCTAACTCGACATACGCTACTGGCATTTTGCGTTACCAGGCTGGTCAGCTATCAGAGTCAATCATGACCAAGTGGACGGAGATCGCTCAAAGCCCTATCGCTTCTTCTAGCGACAGAATCCAGGCAACCCTTGAGGCAATGTCGGAGTTAAACAACCTGCTCAAGATCACTGACGCTGGCAGCGAGGCCGAAAGAGTAATGGCAGTCCTTGACGCTCAGGCTCTTATCGCCAAAGAGGTGGATGTAGATAGCCTGTTCGACATCTCAACTGCTAACAAGATTGCAAAAGCCGGCAAGATTGTTAGCGACGAAGCTCAGAAGATCAGCAACCTTCAGCAAGCACTGCGCCAGAAGCGTGGGCAGGACAAGGTTAACGAGGCACTGCTAGAGGCAATGCAAGCACGTGAGCCGCTAATTGCTGACCTGTACCTTCAGAAGATTGCAGCTCTTGAAAAGAATGGTTACGCTCCAGATCTTGATGAGCAGCACATGCTGTTCAACGATGTGGTGACCGACGGTGGCATCATGCCATGGTTGCTTAACTTTGTTGATGGCGGACTCCGTGCGTTCTCATTCGACTACAAGAAGCAGAACGTTGCTCCCTACATGGGTGGCTTTGAGCGCCAGGCAATCGAAGGTCCATCTGAGTACACAAACATTGCGGTGCAGTATGCAGTGAAGTGGAACAAGATTGCTCAGGAAACTGGTAAGAACTACCCTGAGCTTGCGTTCAAGATTCTTCAGCAGATTCCTGATGAGGACTTGCCAAAGGTGGCGCTGTCGTCTGACACAATCATGAAGCTTGCAAGCCGTTCCCTCAGAGAGACTGTGGACCCAGAAGACATTGGTGCCCTAAAGGCTGCCCTAGACCACGTTGAGTTCTTTAAGAACTTACGAGGAGCCGATGGTCAACTTCTAATTCCTGCTGACGATCCTCAGCTAATCTCAGCAATTGCTGACCTATGGAGATTCGGTGGACACTTCTTTGGAGCGCAGGGCAAGTTGCTCCGTGCTGGACTTCCTGCTGAATGGCTGAACATCAACCTAAGACAGATCGGTTCTTCTGAGGTTGTAAAGGCGCTAACCGAGGGTCCAGATGGTGGCTTACCTCAGCTGGCAAAGGTTAAGGATGGATTTGGCTTTAACCCAAATACCACAAATGTGGTAGAGCTAGCGCAACAGTGGAGAGATTGGGATATCAGCAACCCATTCCAGATGTACTCAACTCTAAACTCTGCAATTGCTCGTGCCGAGAAGTTGATGCACCAGGCTGCTTACCTGACCAAGACTCACGGTATCAAGATCTCTGACTTCGCAAAGCCTGGAGAAACAGCCGCTGAGACTGCAGCCAGAGCAAAGGCTGAAGGACTGGTAAAGATTCAAGAAGTAGGCTCGCTAAAGAAGCAAGGTCGTGAGTTGCTCTACTTCATGAACACTTCTGACTACTACTACTACTCTGACATTGCAGCTCAGATTGTTAAAGCATCTGCTGACCTTGGTCTTCCTTACAGCACCAAGATGGATGGAATTGTTGACTTTGCTGCAAGATTCGATGAGCTCCAGAACTTTGCAAAGCGCTCGATGACTATCTTCCGTCTTGGAAACTTCATCATGAACTTCAACGGTGGATTGTGGACCAACCTGTTTGGTGGCGTAACTAGCCCTGTAGCCTACTTCCGCTCAGCCCTGACTCTTCAGCACCTAATGCCGAACATGCGAGACCTGTCGCTCGACCTAGGCAAGATGGAGCGAGAGATCGTTGCCTACCACGCTCGTCGTGCAAAAGATGGCTACACCGTTCGCCCTGAGAACGACCCTGTCTCGAACAAAGAAGGCATGGCGATCACCATTAAGGGCAAGGCTGTTACCTACAAGTACTCTGAGCTGGCAGAGCTGTTTAAGTCCATCGGTGGAGAAGTGCCAACTGCAAGCAGCCGTAACCTGGAATTGCTTGGAGACTACAGCAGCGTTGAGCACCTAGAGAGACTGTCAAAGAACGGTGTTGGCCGTGAGCTACAGCGTGGCTATGAGGCGCTCAGCCTTGGGATCGGTCGCATTGCTGCCCGCCGTGACGACTTCATCCGCCTGACGATGTGGCTAGATGAGCTGTCAAAGAACAACTGGACTTCGTTAGAAGATGCAGCTCGTGCGGCATTGAAGAAGACCGACCGCTACCACCCACAGGTTCAGGACCTCAGCCGCTTTAACAACATTGTGACCCGTCAGTTCATCATGTTCTTCGTCTGGCAGGCAAAGACTCTTGGCTGGGTCGTGCACGACATCCTGGACAAGCCTGGCGCTATCACCACTCTGCTTAGGGCTCAGTATGCGCTACAGACTCAAGAGGGCAACCAGCCTGAATACTTCGGTAGCTTTGACCCTAAGGGTGTCATGCTTCGTAGCTACCAGCAAGGTGGCATGAACCCATTAACTGGAAATATGGGCTACTCGTTCTCACTAGCAAACCCTGTTACCGACTTGCTTGGTGCAGATGGCTGGCTAAGCCAAATTTCCTACAAGAGCTACGAGAGCCCTGCAACCAACCTAATGTCATCCACTCTGGGAACTGCAAAGAACTTCCTCTACAGCTCAAGCCCACTATTTGCAAACTTTGCAATCTCATGGGCTGCTGGTAGAACTGCTAGTGGACAGGACTTGCTGCGCTCTGGTTCATTCAACGAAGAGAGCCTGGCAATCCTGACAGAAGAAGTCATCGGACAGCTGGGTCTTGGTCTAGGACATGCGGCGCTCGCTCACTACTTCCCAGAGCAGTTCAGCAGAAGAACATGGGACAAGGAAACCACTCTTGCAGAGCGAGAAAAGGATCTTGCACGACTAGCCTGGAACTGGATGGCTGGAACTAGATCTACTGAGTACCTAACTGCCGAGCAACGCCAGAAAGCATTAAGCGAGCTAAGAAGCACGCTGGACCGTATACTACAAGAGCAAGTGAAGTAATTACTTCTTAAGCTTGCTGGCTTTCATAGCAAGAGCCTTCTTTTTGGCATCTGCCTTGGAAGAAGCACCCCACGCCTGTAGAGATAGGAGCAAACGAGTTGGCTTGCCGTCTTTGTACTCTGGTCCTGGCATGTTGCCCATGCGAGCTAGAAACGACGCACGACGAGGGTTGTTGCCTGACTTCACAGGAGGCTTCAAGTCCGAGCCAGGATTCTCCCGCTCATACGAGCGACGACCTGCCTCGTTAAGGCCACCCTTAGGGTCTTTGCCTTCTTTTCTTTGCCATGCGGCGCTCGCCATTATTTTTCTCCCAGCTCCGGGTCTTCGTCGTTAGCGGCTAGTCCACCGAAAATCTCGTTCTCATCTGCCTCGGAAATTTCTCCGTCAACTACATATGCACGAGATAGCTCTTCGGCCAATTCCATGGCTCCGATAAAAGCTGCCATTGCTGCAGCCTGCCATACCTCAACACCCATAACGAATCCACCACCAAGGGTTCCGGAGACCTTGAGGATGATGTACGCTACTGCACGCTTTCCAATGCGCTTAATGTTCATTTCTTGACCTCCTGGCCACAATTAGGACATACTGCTGGTTTTGTCTCTTTTTTTGTTACCTTTGGAGAAATTTGAGGCTCTGCGTGCTTCGCTGAGCCATTTTTAATCTGGTCGGATAGGTATTTGTATAGATCGACCACTGTGCCCGCAAATACGCCTTTAATGGCCGGAGAGAGAGTGGCGTGCAAATGAGGGCCACTTGACATGCCTGTATTGCCGATTTTGCCGATAGTTTGACCGATTTTGAGCTTGTCGCCCTGCTTTAGGGTTGGCTCGGTGTCCATGTGGCAGTACGAGACGTACATGACCTTGCCATCGTAACCCTTGACGCTCTGCACGAGCACCCAGCCGAGCACCTTGCTGAACTGAACCAGCATAACGGTGCCAGCAGAAACTGCAGGGATCGGAGTGCCACGAGGCACGCCCCAGTCGGTTCCACGGTGTGGCTGAGTCTTCTTACCGTTGATCGTGCGAATCTTGCCGAAGTGTCCGGTAAGCATCTTGTCTGGATAAGGTAACTGGAATTTGTTAGCCATTAGAGTCCTCTTAACAAACTAAAAATTGCGGTGCCAAATGCCCCCAGGCCCGAGCCCAGTGCTGCCAGTACTACTTTTGGAACCCAGCTCGCCTCAGCTTGCTTTTGCTCCAGTTCACGAAGGCGGTCAGGCACATCTGCAAGATTGTCAAGACGCTCAAGAGTACGTACAAGAAGCCTCTCATTGTCAAGCTGCTTGTCGTAGATGGTCTGGAGCGTAATACGGACGTGAGGCTGGGTGTCTTCGGGCATTACGGGGTCCCACCATCAATCGTGCCTTCCAGTGCGGTTAGGCGAGAGTTCTGGGTAGCATTCAATGTCTCAATGCTGTCTAGACGACCATTCTGAGTGGTGTTTAATGTCTCGATGTTGTCTAGACGAGTGCCGTATGCAGTCAGGGTGCTGCCCTGAGAAGTATTCAGCGTCTCAATTGCATCCAAACGGCCATTCTGGGTAGTATTTAGCGACTCAATGCTGTCTAAACGACCATTCTGAGTCGTGTTTAGAGTTTCGATCGCTGTTAAACGAGTTCCAGCGTTAAAACCCTCGATTGTGTCAAGGCGAGAGTCAAGAGCCACATCTGCAGCCTCTAGGTTGTCTAGCCTGGTGTCGTAGTTGGTGTCAACTGACTCAAGTGCGGTTAGGCGTGACTCTTGAGAGGAGTTCAGGGTCTCAATTGCGGTTAGTCGAGAGTTCTGAGTGGTGTTAAGGGTATCGATGCCATCTAGACGGGAAGTCTGAGTGACATTCAGGGTCTCGATTGCATCCAAACGACCATTCTGAGTGGTGTTTAGCGTCTCGATCGCAGTGAGACGGGTCCCAGCATTGAAGCCCTCAATTGTGTCAAGACGAGCATCAAGCGCTACATCTGCAGCCTCTAGGTTGTCTA
>RFTL01000151.1 GCA_009923455.1 Actinomycetota bacterium
TTTAAGTGCGCCCTGCTGGATCAATAATCCGCGACTACCCCACCAACCACATGAACTCCAGTGAACGTATGGCGCTGAAGCAGTTCTTCTCCTCCTATTTTCATCAAGATTGGCGATATGATGCACAAACGACCACAGAGGTAGTGCATGAGTATAAAAGAGCCGCTTCTCCTCCCGAGATTAGGCGCTTGCGCGAAGCCATAATAAAACACCTAGACCAGGAGGACGAAAAGACCCTGGAATTAAGCTTAGAGTCGGAACTTGGATGCTATTATTTGCCGAGCGCCGACGGCATCTCAGCCCATGCTTGGCTAGAACAAGTAGCCGAAATATTGGCCGAATAGTCAGAGACCTGCGGCTCGGTCACGGCTTCGCTCAGTCATGGTTCATTAGCCTACTAAGTTTAGAGTCCAATTGGCTGGGCGATCCAAGCCAGACTTGCCCGGAAACCACGAATCGCCGATACAACTCCAGCCCACCCTACCAATTTCCCATGAAGACTCGCTGTCCACGCTGCAAACAAGGGTGGGTTATTCGCACACAAATCATTGCCACCAATGAAACGTTATCTGTCTGCGAAGAATGCGAAGCTTCATGGGAAGATGGCAAGGAAGTCACTTTCGAGACTTTCTTGGACATGAGCACCGTGCTGAAGTCGAAAAAGCTTTCAGGCACTTGGAGCGACCTCCGAGTGTACGAAGAATAGATCCACTACCACGCAAGACGAGGCCACAAACTCTTAGTGCCGGATGAGCTAACAAGGCGAAGCCAACCACTATCGTGTTGTGATTTCCGAAAGGCTTCCAACAGGCCCTCCGCCTCGCTCCTCGTAACACCCATCCGCACATGGAATTCCCATTCCTCGAGGCTCTCCAGAGCCTCATTAAGGCCATTAGAGATTGCGACGACTTCATCGACGGTAAGTCGAACCTGAACCTCGTCTTGGTTTTGGTTGATGATATCCATAATGGGCTGGTTTCGTCGTTTACCCCAGGAGCGCGCATTTCGCTTGGGGTCGTTAGGAGTTGAGTTCAAGCAGCTATCAGAGTCAACCAACAGCCGGACGCCGCGACCCTAAGCCTCACCCTAGACAGAGATCACCAACACCTTATCAGGTGCACCCAGAGACCAAGCCAGGATGTGGCCACACCCTGCTTCGATTGCTAAGGGCCATAAATGCAGCGCACCCCTGGACCAGCATGGCATGAGCATCCATGCTCCAACACCAGTGTTGTTGCACCACCCCCCGAAAGTTACACT
>RFTL01000152.1 GCA_009923455.1 Actinomycetota bacterium
CCTTGATGACCTGGATCTTCTGAGCGCCACCATCGGTGAGAATGACGTCGAATTCGTCCTTCTCATCTGCAGCTGCTGCGCCACCGGCTGCTCCGCCGGCTGCCATCACTGCTACTGGTGCTGATGCGCTAACACCGAACTTCTCTTCGAATGCATCGAGGAGTTCTTTCAGTTCGATAACGGTCAGTGCTGCGATCCCGTCGAGGATCTCTTCCTTGCTAAGAGCCATGTGCTCTCTCCTTTTGAGATTGAACCCTGCGAATTCAGGGTTGTGAGTTGAGTAATACGTAATGGATATGGCCAGAAGCTCTGGCCAAAGGATGCCTTAAGCGGCTTCCTTCTGATCGATCAGAGCCTTGAGGCCATAGGCCATGTTGCGTGGGAGTGCGAGGAGCAATCCAGCAAATTGGCCGAGCATGGCTTCTTGCGAAGGCAGCGATGCAAGTACATCGATGTAGCTAGCGCTGACGGTTTTGCCGTCGATAGCTCCACCTTGAAGTACGAGATTCTGATTGGTCTTTGCGAACTCCTTGAGAGTCTTTGCCACAGCAGCAACATCGCCATTGACGAAGGTGATTGCAGTGGGGCCGACGAGGAGTGCATCGAGCCCTTCGATTCCTGCTTCGCGAGCAGCAAAGCGAGCAAGCGTGTTTTTGTACACGCGATACTCGGCATTGTGCTCACGAAGTGCAAGACGAAGAGTGGCGAGACCTGTTACAGAAATTCCGCGGTACTCAGTGATGATGACCGCAGAAGCTCCGCTGAGTTTCGCGCGAATTTCGGCGACGACGGCTTCCTTTTCGGAACGGACAGTTGACATTTCACCTCCTCTGGTTGTCCTGGATGCTTCGCCCGGGGCGCTCGCTAAAAAACGAACGCCGCACCGGACGGATCCGAGGATCCAGAGGTGAAGAGTCCGCCTCGTCTGGCGGGCCGAAGCCCTTTACCTGAATTTCTTCAGACCGGATGTCTCTGGCGAGGACCGAGAGAATTGTGTTGTACATGAAAGCCTAAGGGCGAAATTTTTCAATGCCACCCTGCGGCGCGAACGGTTTATGCCTCGACGGCGCGCAAACGGTTGATGTCGACTTTGACACCAGGTCCCATTGTTGTGCTGAGGCTGATCTTGCGAAGGTACTTGCCCTTTGCAGCTGCTGGCTTTGCACGCTGTACTTCGTCGAGCACTGCACGCAAGTTGGTTTCAAGATCTGCAACAGAGAAGGAAGCCTTGCCAATGCGAACGTG
>RFTL01000153.1 GCA_009923455.1 Actinomycetota bacterium
CCTAAGAGTAAATAACAATTAACAAAATATATCGTCGCTTGCCCTGACCCTCTTAGGGGCTGTACGTTGGACTGTTTCAAGTCTAACACTATAAACCTTGCATTTTATTGCAAGATTTTACAATGTGTGTTACTGAGCTGACTTTTTGTACTGCTCAAACATCTTCGCAAGCATGTCACGCTTGGCATCGTCGTCCTTCGGAACCTGCAGGTTCTGAGCCTGAATGCCTGCGCCACCTGCCGAACCGATGACTACTGGAGCTGGCTCAGATGATGCACGACCACCTGCAGGCTGGAAGCCACCAGGAATCATCGCTGCAAGCTGCTGAGCTGCCTGCTCTAGTGAAATGTCACGGCCAGCGTTGATAGCTGCGTTCATGATGTCGTAGATAGCAATCTCGTGAGCTTCGCTAATCTCGTACTTTGAGCGGAGGTCATTGATGCCCTGCTCTAGTTTCTGCAGCTCAGTCTGAGTCTCACGCTCTAGCTCTTGCTGGTAGAGGTATTCTTGCTGCTGAGCTTGGAAGTTCTTAAGCTCTTCAATCTCACGCTTTAGCGAGGCTGGAATGTTCTCACCATCAAATAGGTCGTCAAACTCCTCGCCTGACTCCTCTTCCATGATGTCACGTGCCATCTGCTTAGCCTCTTCGGCAAGGATGCCGTTCTGTTTAAGGTAAGCGGTAAGCGACTCGTATACGTCAAGTGGCTGAGTCTCAATAGCCTGAGCAAGATTTAGTCCACCACGGATGATGTCAGGCGATACGCCAGACTCTACGAACTCCTTGTAAGGGCCGTACTTCTCAATCTCCTGCTGGAAATACTTGTCTTGCTCCTGCAAGTATGGGAGCACCTTCTGGTGCCATGCCTCAGGAAGCTCGTTTAGTAGCTTTTCGTGGGCTGGGTGTGGCTTGTATTCAGCCTCTTGCGGGGCCTCAATTGCAACTGATTCGCCCTCAATGGGGGCGCTTACATCAACCTGCGTCTCGTCAGTCATTTCTTTCCTTATAGTTGTGGTTCAGTTAGCCCAGCCTGAGGCGGAGCTTCGCTAGCGCCACCTGCTGGCAACGCTAGAGCTTCTGGAGCTTGTCCCATCATAGCCTGCTCCATCATCTTTTGCTGTAGAGCGGCCTCGTGCATCGAGATGTGCTTCTGGAACTCAGCCTTTGCGGCTGGGTCAAGAATCTCGTAGCTCTGGGACTTGCGGAAACGGTTGTGTACTTCGATGTGCACA
>RFTL01000154.1 GCA_009923455.1 Actinomycetota bacterium
CGGGTAAAACTCAACCCCACCCTTCACCGCAAACATGGCCATCTGCATCAGGTGGTTAGGCACAATCAGCGATTCCGATGCGCTACGCCGCTGTAGTGCATTGGTGACGATGTTCAGAGCGATCGCTGGATTGGCCATCGGGGTAGTACATAGTTGCTACCCTTAGATTAAAACACTTTACCGTGTAAAATCGCCACAAAAAAGCAGCGATCGCATAACGACCGCTGCTTACACATCCATTAGCCGACCGCAGACAAAGAGCTACAGGGAGGATTTGAACCGCCGACCTTAAGCTTATGAGGCTCACGAGCTACCAGACTGACCCTGCCGCGCCTCTTTTATCGTGGGTGTGGACGGTTTGGGGGGAGTCGAACCCCCGGCTCCTTGAAGCCATCTCTGGAGTGCAACCACTGCGCCACCGATGTGCAACTGTAGCGCGTTGCCCGTGCCGTACCGCCGTGTTTAGTTCTCATCCTTTGGCAAGCCAAAGCGCAATGGGGGGTCACGTTATTTCGGCATTTACGGTCGTAGACCAATCAACCGCAGGTTCTATGTGAATCATATCACAATAATGTGAGATCGCCTGACCAAACCTCTGTTCGTGCAACGGTTAGACTCCACTCTCGGTGGGTGTCGATGCTTCAGTTGTCGATGCAGAGCAGTGGATGGTCGTGCGATCTATTTGTAATTATAAGCTACAGAGAGGTTTTTGCAATTATAAGCTACAGGGAGGATTTGAACCTCCGACCTTCAGGTTATGAGCCTGACGAGCTACCAGACTGCTCTACCGCGCTATGTGACGGTACCGTTGCCGCTGTAACAACAGATTGCACTGTGTAAATGATCCCGCACTGCTCACAAATCACTTTTTTGCTTAACAGACCCTCTTTATTCTCATGCAGGCAATGAGGATTAGGACATTTCCACTCTAAGGAGTCGGATAATTCAATTTTTGGCAAACTCCAAGTGCAGCCCATTTACGTTCTCCTGCTAGGCGGCGCGATCGCTCTATCATTCTAACATTTAGTAACAGGGGTAGGAGTCGAACCTACATAGTACCCCTGGCCGTTTAAGACCCGTGGTTGCGTCTGCCTTTGCGCCACCCTGTTATGTGCGATCGCTTGCACCGTTGCCGCCTGCTCATGTCATCCAGTAAGGTCGGTTCACAATTTTGCAGATATTACCTAAACGAGGTTAGATAATCGGTGCTGCCAGTCGAAATTTAGCGCG
>RFTL01000155.1 GCA_009923455.1 Actinomycetota bacterium
CAGTAGTATCCAGAAGGATGGCGTTGTTTGCCCCAGTCTGAAACCTAGCGCAACAGACTATATTGCTCCCCAAGTTTGCGTATCCCTGATGGCCTGAGGTAACCAGTTTCCCAAGCGTGGATGAGGTTGTACCCAAGAACAAGTAGCCGCCAGTAGACAGGCGCATCCGCTCAGTCTGGGACTCAGTGCGAAATATAATCGCATCAGACGTTCCAGCGCCACTTGTAGACTGAAGAATGAGCGTGGAAGACGCTGTGGTGCCACCGTTGACAATAGGAATAACGGCGCTAGTTGTGATTGTGGGGGTTGCTATAGTGGGCGAGGTTCCAAACACAAGAGACCCGGACCCGGTCTCATCTGAAACAACGCCTGCCAACTGGGCAGATGTGGTAGCAGCGAACTGAGCGAGAGTCCCGCCCGTAATTGCCATCGTGCCAGCTTGCAGAGTGGTGTCCCCGTTCGCCAGGGTCAGAGTGCGGCTGGCAGAGAGCGTGGTGGGCGTGATTGTCACCGAGTAGCTAGACGTACCCCCAGCCCTACCAGCAAGAACAACCGCATCCTGCGTTGCAGCGGCACGCGCCGTAACCGAGCCTCCCGTTAAGCTCAAGGAGGTTCCGGTTGCTGCCCCTATGTTTGGCGTCACCAAGGTTGGAGACGTAGCCAGAACAACCGATCCGCTCCCCGTAACAGCAGTGATCGCAGTCCCATTGATGCGGAACACATTCCCGGCACCCGCTGTGTCGAACGTCTTGTTCGTCAGGGTATCCGTTGTCGCCTTACCGATAAGAGTATCGGTAGCGGAAGGAACCGTTAAGGTCCCAGATGCGGTGGCTTGGGCGACCAGGGTAGTGTACCCCGAAGTCGCCCCATTAAGCCGTATAGAAGAGAAGGCAACAACAGAAGAGGAGATGTTGGGTACGATCAAGGTTTGAGTTGATGCGTCATAAGAAAACCCACTGTACTCCGTGTACACATGAGGAGAACATACGACAGGTATGGCTCCGATTGTTTCCAGTGGCTTCACGTTGCACCTCTCCTAGTTGGGCTTAACCTGCACCCATTCCAGGGTATCGTTATCGAGAGACCAGCCGCACCCTTGAGACCAGCCCTGAAGGGAGTTGTTCTCTTTCTGGAGATCCTCGACGAGAGTCTTTTCTTTCTCGACAAGGGAGTCAAACTCCGTCTTCAGGGCGTGCTTCTGGTTGGCAATAGCGGCCAGCTTGTACTGCA
>RFTL01000156.1 GCA_009923455.1 Actinomycetota bacterium
GGTTCCGCGGTCAAGGCTTCTGGCGAATCCAATATAATCTCTGGTCTTTCGGCCAAAGTGAGTGGGGTTCAGGTGACCAACTCTTCCGGTGCTTCGGGCGCGGCTTCGTACATCAAAATTCGAGGTAATGCGACCTTCACTTCGAGTGATAACCAACCTCTCATTGTGGTGGATGGTGTTCCGATTGATAACTCAATGACCAATACGGAAGATTTGCGCGGTGGCGTTGCCTACTCCAATCGCGCCATGGACATCAACCCGGACGACATTGAGACCATTTCGGTGCTCAAGGGAGGTGCGGCTGCAGCCCTATATGGAACGCGCGGTGCCAACGGTGTAATCTTAATCACAACCAAAAAAGGCGCCTACGGTCAGGCGTTTCGAGTCGATGTTAATTCTTCTGCGGAACTTACCGAAGTAAATCAACTCCCGCGACTTCAAAGTAAGTTCGCCCAAGGTATCGGTACCTACGGCGGAGGTACGACGAGCCCGTTCTCTTGGGGTCCAGATCTTGCAGATTTGGGTTACGATGCCAACGGCAACATTGTTGATGACCCAAGCTTGTTTGTAGGCGATCCGGGCGTAGATGCGGCCAATCCGTACGACTTTTTTAAGCGCGGACTTCGTTTGAACAACTCAGTAACTGTTTCAGGCGGTACTGAGCGTTCAACCTACTACCTGTCGGTTTCTAACCTTGCCGATGAGGGAATTATTCCAATGAACCGTTTTGATCGCACCACAGTTCGATTGACGGGGTCAGGTCAAATCACCTCAAAGCTTAAGGCAACTGGTTCACTAGCGTACACTTCATCTGGTGGTTACCGTATTCAGCAAGGCTCTAACGTATCAGGTTTGATGCTGGGCTTGCTTCGTACACCGCCAAGTTTTGACAACTCAGCTGGGTACGAAAATGCTGACGGAACCCAGCGTACCTACCGCAACGGTGGCGGGTATGATAACCCTTACTGGACGGTGAATAAGAACCCATTTCAAGATAAGGTTTCGCGCACCTTCGGCTACGTTCAACTGGACTATGCTATTTCCGACAACATTCTTGTCAACTACAAGGTGGGCTTGGATGCGTACAGCGATACGCGCCAGCAAATAATTGCTAAAAACAGCCGTTCGTTCCCTGCTGGTAGCATCACGAATGATATGTATAACTGGGAAGAATTGAACCAGGACCTTCAAGTGCGCTACAATGAAAGATTTGGTGATTTCGGGGTTGC
>RFTL01000157.1 GCA_009923455.1 Actinomycetota bacterium
GTGTGGGGGAGATAGCCATATCCAATAAATGCCGGGCCAGTTTCTTCAGTTTCTTCAATGATTTGCTGACCGGGAAAGAAGAGATCTAGCGGGGCATCTGCCGGTGCGTCGACTCTGTTTGTGACAACGCCTTCTTCGTTTACTATTGCGTAAATTGCCATTTCTATACTCCTAGCACCCAGATAACGCCGGAGCCGCCGTTTCCGCCGTTTCGCCCACCGTTACCAGCGTTGTTGACACCAGCAGCTCCACCGCCACCAGTGTTGGCTGCAGCTGAAGCTCCGTTTGCCCACGCGTTAGCGATACCGCCACCTGCATAAAAGCCGCCAGCTGCTCCGGCTGCTGGAGCTACAGACGCCGGACCAAAACGTGGGTTGGGCATAGCTGATGGTGTACCTGGGTTGTTGCCTCCACCAGAGCCACCTGCAAAGCCACCGGCTGTTCCGAATTGCCCAGCTCCACCGGCTCCGCTACTGCCTCCATCGCCACCGCGGCTAGAGCCAGTTACATCACTCGATCCGCCTTTGCCCCCAGCTGCAACAATCGTGGAGAAAGATGATTGACCGCCATCGCCTCCAACTGCACCCGCGCCACCACCAGAACCACCCGCACCAATTACAGCCGAGTATGTTCCGGCTGAAAGAGTACCCGTTGCTAGATATCCTGAACCGCCACCACCGCCATTTGTTATGCTAGGGCCACCGTCAGACTTGCCACCACCGCCTCCACCACCGCCAACAACTAGCACTCTTGATGCCGCAATGGTGAAGTTTCCTGTGGTTGTGATAGACGTAGCAGTTGATGGGCCTGCAGGTGCAACTGTTGCAGACGTGTCCGGAAATTCGACAAACTCGATAATTGCTGCTGCATTGAGGTTGATGCGAACAAGCCCTACTGCTGCAGTTAACTGAACAATAACTTCGCTAAAGTCAAGTGTGTTACCAGTATCAGTCTCGTTTAGGTTTTGAGACGACAAACCTGCTAGGCCGGCAGAGTCGTAAAACTGGATGGCACCGACAGGGGTAACAGTTCCGTTGAACCTATAGGCGCGAACCCTATACGTGCCAACAGGAAGACTGAACGTGTATTCAACCGCAGTATTTGCACTCGTGTATCTAATGCTCTTGTTTACTGGTGGAGTAGGACCCGTGCTTGGCGCTGGAAAAACACTTACTGCCATTATGGAGTCACCTCGCTGCC
>RFTL01000158.1 GCA_009923455.1 Actinomycetota bacterium
ATCTCAGCCTAGACCTGGCTCGAGCACTGTGGCCAGAAGCGCCCTTGAAGCTTAAAAAGCACAACGGCAGGGCAGAGGCCTTGCTGATGGGCGAGTGGTATCGCAGGCATGACCTACAAGTTTAAGTTTGGCGAGCCCTTTGTTAAGCCGCGGAGCCCGAATTGGGGCGGCAAGCGGCCAGGTGCCGGCAGGCCCAGAAAGCACCCTAAAGAGCAGCCACCAGAGATCCAGTTGGAATTGAACAGCATCCAGAAGAAGGTGCTGCTGGAAATGGGAGATGGGGATTTAAGCCGAGGTATTCAGAAACTCATTGAAATGCACTTATGAATGATGAAATTGATCCCATCCGTGCCCTGCAATTCCTAAAGACCAATGCCGAGAGTTATGGAGCCGCCAAGGGCAAACGGATATACATCGAGAACTACCTGAAATCCATCAAATCCATCCTCATGGCCGAACTCAAAGGGGATGGGAAGAAGGAGATCAGCTTGGGGGCAAAGGAGATGTATGCCTACAGCCACCCAGACTACAAGCAGCAACTCGAGGCCCTCGAGACCGCGGTCAAGGAAGAGGAAAAGTTGAAGTACCTCCTCGAGGCCGCTAAACTCCAGATCGAGGTATTCAAGGCAAATGAATACACCCGTCGTACGGAGATGAAAAACCTAGATGTATCGTGATCCATATCTACTGAAGGTGGCCAAGGGCGAGGCATGCCTATTGAACATCAGCCCTAAATGCCTGGGTGATGAAGGTTCAACAACAGTAGCAGCCCACAGTAACCAGCTCATGCATGGCAAAGGCAAGGGCTTGAAGGCAGAGGATTGCTATACGGTCTGGGCTTGCTACAAGTGCCACACCCTGATGGACCAGGGCAAGATGGATTCAGACGCCCTTGTAGAGGCTTTTGAGAGCGCTTGGATAAGGCAAATTGAAGCGTGGCGGGAGATGGCGGATAATATCTGCCTGAAACCTTGGAAACAGGATGCCTGCCAGCGTGTCATGGCCTATTTAAGGAGCAAACATGGGTGAATTTATGATGGTGCTGCTGCATGCGGCCACCAATGCGCACATCCTGCACCTGCAGAGCCGCAAATACGCCGAGCACCAGGCCCTTGCCGGCTTCTATGCTGAACTCCCTGATCTTGTGGATAGCCTTGTGGAAAACATCCAAGGTCTGACAGAAGAGCTGATCGAGTACC
>RFTL01000159.1 GCA_009923455.1 Actinomycetota bacterium
CTGGACTTGCAAGTCCAGACACAAAACGTCCCGATTTAGCGCACCAAAGAAAAAACGCACACAATAGAGGTAGTTATTATCTTTTTTTGAGGCTATAGTGAAGATAACGAATGCGTTCGCGCACCTGGTCAAGCAGGCGCTTGGAAGCCAAAGGGGGTACGGCGACTTTCTTAGATTTGTTATACCTGTTCATAAACACAGTATCCAGAGGTAAGCCAATGATGTCAAACGATTTTTCGCCTACCGCGCGACCATGTTTTCCGACAACTTCCAGCCATATTGGCTGATTTGTCTTCTACATCAAAGTTAGGGCTCACAAAAATGCCCCTTCTCGCACTCAACACTGTTCTGCCGCAAAGCATGCGGATCAAGTACCAGTTGGCGATCGGAGCTTTACCGATCTGCCTCATGTTCACCTCGTTCGCGCCGCTCTGGGTCCTAGCTACCTGGCTAGAAGCGAATCAGGGAGTACCACCCAACAGCCCGATTCTGGAGCAGCCGAACGGCTTCGCATGGATAGCTCTCTTTCTGTTGTCTATGGTCTTTCTAATGCTTGCCGGTTACGCGCTCGGATGGGTATTGAACGCTCTCATTTCACGCCATGTGCTTGGCTGGCCGTCTGACAAGGTACGTGCTGTGTATCTTCGCTCGGAGATACCAGTCCACTGGCTCAAAGATGGAGTAAGCGATACGAAGTCAGCGGATGCTGAGTCAATTTCTAGGTGGGAAGCCCAGCGCAAGGGCGGTGCCGTCCGGTTCATCGCCGTGCGTGGCGTACTCGCTTGGGGAGGGCCAATGCTAATTGCGATGTACATCGTGCCCGCGTTTTTGAAGAACCACCCCTTCACCCTTGCCGGAGTAGTCTTCAGTTTGGTTCTCTGGGCAACCGCTGGCGCCGCATTTGGTGCATTGATTTGGCACGCCTCAGAATCGAGCTATCGCAAGCTAAAGCAGCGCAGTGAGGCCTAACCATTCGCTCAACCGGAGCCATTGCGGCATGCGGCAAAAGGCCCTCCATTTCATTCTGGGCCTTTTGCCACATACCGCAACGGTCCGGTTAGCTCAAACGTTAGGCTCCACAGCCATGCACCTCGTCAGACCTACCGAAGAACATCTCTCGAGCTACATTGCTGCTCTTGAGTCGGGTTGGTCTGCCGACAATGTTCGAGGCTCTGCCGC
>RFTL01000160.1 GCA_009923455.1 Actinomycetota bacterium
CTCGTGCCATGCCCTGACCTTGCGAAAGACTCCATCGCCATCCCGCTCTACCTTGTCCTCGTCCTCAGCTTCTGGGCTTGTGTTACCTTCGACTGTGTAGACACCCCAAGGAAATACACCAGTCACAATACCGATATGGGCGAGACGGTTCAGCGGAGCAAACCAGAAGCAACACAAATCGCCTATCCTGACTTTCGTATAATCCGCTTTGGCTTCCAATGCTGGCAACCAGTTCTTGGTCTTTCGTGCCCAGGTTCCAAAGTCTGGACAATATGCCGAGCGTGGAAAGTCAGCAGGTATTTCAAGGGCTAGATCATGCCCAGCGTTCCTAAGCCTATAGACCACGAAAGCAGCGCACCAAGGACTACCGGGTGGCACTGGAGGAATGCAGGCTTTCTGGTAGGTTTCAACTGCTTTGCCTGCGTTGTTACCTACTTCCTGGACTCCAATATTGTCTAATGCTTCCTTAGCTGCACGTAATGCAATCGGTCTATTCATAGCGATATACTCCCTTTGTCGAACCTTATCTCCCGACACGGTGGGCAGTCCTTCTGCATCTCAACTGCCCACCATCCCTTCTATCTAACTCCAAGTTTCCCCATCATCGATACTGCTGATTTGGATAAGGCTGTTTCCACCATCTCGGTAATAAGCAAACCAAACACCTAAACGCCAAGCAATCGCCGTCTTACCTTGATTGACACCGCCAGCGACTATCACACTACCAGCGGTGATAACGTTCCCCTGTGGGTCATATACGACCCTGTAGAGGTCTCCTGAGTGGTGATATAGCACGATGCGCTTACCCATCGGATTGATTGCCACGCTGGCATCATCACCTGCTCCTGTTACTGTAACTGCCACGCTGACATTCACCCCCTCATCATCTGTGTAGTATGACTTCACGTCATTCGCAGAACCATCAACAATGATATACAACCGACCGATAGCACTGGTCGGATCATAGGCAATATGGACGCAGGAAGCATCGGTGATACTGGTTGTCTGCATGACCCAGTTCGTAGCGTTCGGACCATCGGCAAAGTGCAGAGCAACTTCACCGGACTCTATAACGGCATAGCACATCCGCTGGTTAGGAGCTACAGCAGCACTTACACACGTTCCTGCCAGTTGCTGTTCACGAAACCAAACCCTGAAACGATGGCTCGTG
>RFTL01000017.1 GCA_009923455.1 Actinomycetota bacterium
GTCAGGATGAGCGTGAATCACCATCAAGCGCTTTGGATTGAAGCTAGCCATGTAACTAACTTAGCTCTCTTGGCTGGCTCGCTTGCGTGCCGAGGCCTGTCTCGCTCTGATGTTTGCATCCAGCTCGACCTTGCGGATGCGAATTGCCTCCGGGGTAACCTCAACGCACTCGTCTTCTCTTGCAAACTCAAGGCACTCTTCCAAAGAGAGTTTCTTTGGTGGGGTTAGACCAACAAAGCTGTCCGCTGATGCTGCTCGCATGTTGGTCAGCTGCTTCTCCTTGGTGATGTTTACTTCCATGTCATCTGCACGAGAGTTTTCACCAACCACCATTCCGGCATAGACCTCGCTGGTTGGCTCAACGAAGAAGGTTCCTCGCTCTTGGAGTGCGATCATGGCAAATGGGGTCGCTGCACCAGCGCGGTCGGCAACCATGGAACCGTTTTGACGAGTCTGGATATCTCCTGCCCATGGCTCATAGCCTGCTGCCAGGGCATTTGCGATACCGGCACCCTTGGTGGTGGTTAGGAACTCGGTTCTAAATCCAATCAGACCTCGCGAAGGCACGCGGAATTCGATTCGAACCCAGCCGGTGCCATTGTTGATCATGTTGGTCATGCGACCCTTGCGAGCAGCCAGTAACTGAGTGACTGAACCCAAAAACTCCTCCGGGGTATCAATGGTTAGATCTTCAACCGGTTCGTGGATCTTGCCATCTACCTTCTTGGTCACAACCTGTGGCTTACCAACTGTTAGCTCGTAACCCTCGCGACGCATCTGTTCGACAAGGATTGCAAGCGCAAGCTCGCCACGACCTTGAACCTCCCAGGCATCTGGGCGCTCGGTTGGCAGGACCTTGATTGAGACGTTACCGATTAGCTCACGGTCTAGGCGGTCTTTCACAAGACGAGCAGTAACCTTTGCACCCTTTACTCGGCCTGCCATCGGGGAAGTGTTGATACCGATGGTCATCGAGATGGCTGGGTCATCAACTTTGATTAGTGGCAGTGGTCGAATGTCATTGAGGTCACAAAGCGACTCACCAATGGTGATCTCCTCGATACCGGCAACCGCAACGATGTCCCCAGGACCAGCCTTCTCGATTGGGATGCGGTCAAGAGCCTTGGTTCCCAGTAGCTCGGTGATCTTTACAGTCTGTGTTGTGCCATCCTGGCGAACCCAAGCAACCTGCTGCCCCTTGCGAATCTCGCCGTTGTAAATACGCAATAGCGCTAGGCGGCCAAGGAATGGGCTGGCATCTAGGTTCGTGACGTGTGCCTGGAGCGGAATGCTCTCATCGAACGAAGGGGCAGGGATGTATTTGAGAATTGCCTCAAAAAGCGGCTCTAGGTTCTCGGAGTCTGGGAGTGAACCATCAGCGGGCTTAGTTAGGGATGCCCTACCTGCGCGGCCGGAGGCGTAAATCACTGGTAGGTCCAAGATTGCATCGACGTCTAGGTCTGGAACGGTGTCGTGCAGGTCAGAGGCTAGGCCAAGGAGGAGGTCATGGCTCTCCTCGACCACCTCATCGATACGGGCATCTGGGCGATCGGTCTTGTTGACCAAAAGAATTACTCTCAAGTGCCTTGCGAAGCACGAAGCGAGTCTGGGGAAGTGGTCCCTCAGATGCGTCTACAAGTAGGACAACGCCATCAACCATAGAAAGTCCACGCTCTACTTCGCCACCGAAATCGGCGTGACCCGGGGTGTCTATTACGTTGATAGTGATGGTCTTGCCCTGGGCAGCTGGACCCGAGTAGCTGACGGCCGTGTTCTTGGCCAAGATTGTGATGCCCTTTTCACGCTCCAGGTCACCAGAGTCCATGACGCGCTCGTCTACCGCCTGGTGGGCAGAGAAGGCGCCGGTCTGCTTGAGCATCGCGTCTACAAGGGTGGTCTTACCGTGGTCTACGTGAGCGACAATGGCAACGTTTCTTAGAAGTTCGTTTTGTTTCATGAGTGATTTCTCTGAGATGGGCAACCACGCAAGTCTAGGGGTTGAAGCCTTATTTGGGGCGATTTGATGCGCTTTGCGGTTGCTTCTGAAAATCTAGGGCAACGAATTTGGCTAGGCTTTAGGGATACACGAAAGGGGTGAAGGCGCTTGCATCTAAAGAGCATCACCCTCAAGGGATTTAAGTCCTTCGCCCAGCCCACCACCTTGGCCTTTGAGCCAGGCATTACTTGTGTTGTGGGGCCAAACGGCTCTGGCAAATCAAACGTGGTTGACGCCCTGGCCTGGGTTATGGGTGAGCAGGGTGCAAAGACCTTGCGCGGTGGAAAGATGGAAGACGTCATCTTTGCCGGCACCGCCACCAAGGGACCCCTTGGTCGCGCCGAGGTGCAGCTCACCATTGATAACTCAGATGGTGCACTTCCAATCGAGTATTCCGAAGTAACAATCTCTAGAACCCTGTTTAGAAATGGCGCCAGCGAATACGCCATTAACGGCGAGCAGTGCAGGCTGCTGGATGTCCAAGAACTGCTGAGCGACTCAGGTCTTGGCCGCGAGATGCACGTAATCGTGGGTCAAGGTCAGCTCGACACGGTGTTGCGCGCCACCCCGATTGAGCGTCGAGCCCTGATCGAAGAGGCCGCGGGAATCTTGAAATATCGCAGGCGCAAGGAGAAAACCGAGCGCAAGCTAGAGGCAATGCAGGTCAACCTGGTTCGCTTGCAAGACCTAACCGCTGAACTCAGACGAAACCTAAAGCCTTTGGGTCGCCAAGCCGAGGTTGCAAGGCAAGCCCAGCAAATTGCAGCAGTAGCTCGAGATTCAAAGGCCAGGCTGCTGGCGTTTCAAATCAAGGCTTTGCGTGCCCAGCTTGATCTTGCGTCCAAGAGCGAAAGTGAGCGCAAAGCTGAATCTGCGATGGCTCAGCAACAGCTTCAGTCGGCCAGAGCAGGGATTCAAGAGCTTGAGTCACAGCTAGTCTCAGCTGAGCTAGATGACAAGCGCAAAAGGCTGTATGGGCTTGAAGCGCAAGAAACCAAGCTTCGCTCACTACAAAGCATTGCTCAGCAAAGAATTAGCCTTCTGAGCCAACAAGAAATCAGCTCAAGAGATATAGAAATTGCCGAAATCCAAGGTGAGCTAAACGCCGCAGAGTCTGAGCTTTCAGGGCTAGAGCAGCAGATTGAGGCATTGAGCCTTGAGCTTCGCGAAAAGGAAGCCACTAGAGAAAGCGCTAACAGAGCGCTCTCGGAATATGAGGCCAATCAGCTCAGAATCCGCAGTGAGGCAGAGGCCAAGGACCGAGAGCGCAACCAGCTGGCTGGTTCTATCTCAGTTCAAGAGAGCAAGATTGAAGGGTTTACCGCTCAGCTTGGAGCAATTGCCGAAGCCATTGCCGATGCAACCAAGCGCACCAAAGAGCTAGCTAGCCAACAGCAAGAGTTAGCTCCTACTTCAGAATCCTCAAGCGATGATGCCCTCAGAATCGCCTATGAGAAGGCTCAGTCCTTGGAGCTCGAGCTTCGAGCCAAGGTTGATACCGCAAGAGATGCGCTGCATGCAGCTGAGCGAGAGCGAGATGCGGTTGCAGCCAAGCACGCTGCCCTTGGTCTAACGCTTGAGCAGGCAGACGGTTCTCAGGAGGTAAGAAAGGCGAAGCTTTCTGGCATCAAGGGACTGCTTGCAGAATCAGTGAGCATTGAAAAGGGCTACGAAGTAGCTATCGCTGTTGCTCTCGGCGCTCTATCTGACGCAGTTGTGGCGTCTTCGCGAGAGCAAGCGGTAGCGGCGCTGCAGTATCTGAGATCAGAAGGTTTAGGTAGAGCAGATTTTGTCGTTGTCTCCGGGGATGTTTCGACAAGGCCCAAGCAAACTGTTTCAGGTCTAGTCCCGGCAGGTTCAGTGGTCAAAGCGCCAGAGGCCGTATTGAGCGTTCTAGACCCGTTCTTTATCGCTACCGACCTGAACCAAGCCCTTGCTGCGCTGGGAGATAAGGCGTTGACTGGCAAGAGCGTTATCACTTTGGAAGGTGATCTGGTCTCTGAGTCTCTGGTTCGAGGTGGTGGCACCAAGGCCCCATCCAAGTTGGAGCTGGCCGCAGAGCGTGAAAGCGCGAACCAGCAACTCTCGGTGCTAGCCAAAACAATTTCCAAGCTCGCCGAAGAACTAGATGCCGCCAGATCAAAGGCGCAGAGCGCTGAAGTGGGTGTTAGGTCGGCGCTCGCAGCTTTGCAGCAGCATGACGCGGAGTTAGCCGCTCGCGCTGAAAGAGTTGGACGAATCATCGCCCAGCATGAGGCGGCTAAAGCAGAAGTCTTGAAGCTTGAGCGGGATTTGGAACAGACAAAAGAGAGCAAGAGCACTGCTGAGGCCGAGCTCGAATCCCTCAAGCAGAAGTTTGCCCAACTTCCTCAGGCTCAAGTTGCAGCCGAGAATGAAGCGGCCAGACAGGAGCTCGCTCAAGCGCTCGACAGCGCCAGGCAGGCAGAGCTGGAACTTCGCATCTCGGTGGGAACTGTTTCAGAGCGCAGAATCTCTGCATCTAAGCAGGTTGCCACGCTTCGCGGTCGACTCAACGAGGCAACTACCGCAATGGAGAAAGATCGCCTGGTGCTCGAACAGCGTGCTAAGCAGCTAAATAGCGCTCAAAGTGCTGCAGCTCTCATTCCCAAGGTTTTAGGCAAAGTCGAGGCTATGAGCGGTGCACTGCGAGTCGAGGTTCGCGATCTTGAGGCCCAACGAATCCAGAGAACCGACCGTTTGGCGGTGCTAAGGCAGCAGGCCAACCAACTCGAACAGCGCTTCAATGAACTGAATCAAGGGGTTCACGAGGTTGAGATGCAAAACCATGAGCTTCGCCTAAACCTCGCAAATCTCACCGAGCGAGTTAGCAATGAACTTTCATTGGATTTTCATTGGATGTTGACACTTTGCTCAAAGAGACTGAGCTTGGCGAGCAATCTCGTGAGGAGCTTGAAAAGGAGCTTCGCGCTGCAGAGCAGAAGCTCAACCAGCTTGGAGCATTCAACCCGCTCGCTCTGGAGGAGTTTGCCGCCCTAGAAGAGCGTCACAAGTATTTGAGCGAGCAGCTCGAGGACTTGGGTAAGGCCAGGGCTGACCTGGTTGGAATCATCAAGGATCTTGACACCAAGATGCAGCACATCTTCGCTGCCGCCTTTGATGACACCAAGCGCGAATTTGAAAAGATTTTCCCAGTGTTGTTCCCCGGTGGCACTGGCTCTATCTCCCTGACAGAGCCTGAGAACCTGCTTGAAACCGGTGTTGAGGTTGCGGTTCGCCCGGTTGGAAAGCGAATCGAGCGCATGTCACTGCTTTCCGGTGGCGAGCGTTCGTTAGCGGCGGTCGCGTTGCTGATTGCCATCTTCAAGGCAAGACCGAGCCCCTTCTATGTTCTGGATGAGGTGGAGGCAGCGCTAGATGATGCAAACCTGGGTCGATTGCTGGATGTGATTGATGGGTTGAGGACCTCATCTCAGCTCATCATCGTGACCCACCAAAAGCGCACCATGGAGATTGCGGATGCCCTGTATGGGGTTTCCATGCGCCAAGATGGAATGAGCCAGGTTGTTGGTCAAAAACTCGAAAAGGCCAAGTGATGTTTAAGTTTCTGAAGCGTCTTCGCGGTGAGAAGCCTGAAACAACAAAGCCCGCGGTTGAGCAAGAGCCCGTCGCTACAGAGGTTCCGATTGTTGAGTTACCTCAAGCCTCTAACCTAAGGGCTGAACTCAAACCAGAGTCTTCGAAGGCTCCTGAACCGATCGAGCTCTCTGAGGTTCACTCGGGGACGGCATCAGGTCTTTGTTTAGCTCGAATGTAGATCTAGATGACCTAGAAGACATTTTGATTAGAGCCGACTTTGGAATTGATGCTGCAGTTGAAATTACCGAGGAGCTAAAGCGCGAGGCTAATCGCTCTGGAGCAGCTTCTGATGCTGAGCTCAGACTGCTTTTGAAGGATCTACTGACCAAAAGACTGACCCGGTCAGACTCAGCACTGAATCTCTCCTCAGGAGATTTGCCCTACGTGATCTTGGTCGTGGGTGTGAATGGTGCGGGAAAAACCACAACCATCGGGAAGCTCTCACGCTGGCTCAAAGATGGCGATTGGAGTGTTGTTCTGGGAGCAGCCGACACTTTCCGCGCTGCGGCAGTTGACCAGCTCGCAACCTGGGCGCAGCGTGCTGATGCACGAATTGTCAGACCTGAACGTGAAGGTCAAGACCCAGCGTCAGTTGCCTACCAAACCGTCGAACTTGCTATTCGAGAGCAGGCCGACATCGCCATCATCGACACTGCCGGCAGATTGCAGAACAAAAAAGACCTAATGGACGAGCTTGGCAAGGTTAGAAGGGCTGTCGAGAAGCAAGCCCGAATCTCCGAGGTTCTACTTGTGATTGATGCCACAACCGGTCAGAACGCGATGGCTCAAGCCAAAGCCTTCACGGAAGTTGCAAATGTAACCGGCATTGTTATGACCAAGCTCGATGGCAGTGCAAAGGGTGGAATTCTCTATGCACTCCAGCAAGAACTAGATCTCCCAGTTAAGCTCGTAGGGGTTGGTGAGGGCATTAATGATTTCGCCTTCTTCTCACCCGAAGAGTTTGCCAAGGGCCTAGTGGCATACAAGTAGGAGCACTTCTTTGTTCGGAAACCTCTCTGAGAGACTCTCAGACACATTCAAGAACCTGCGCGGCAGGGGAAAGCTCTCCGCTGCCGATATCGATGCAACTCTTCGTGACATCCGCAGGGCATTGCTTGAGGCGGATGTTGCTCTCGAGGTTGTCAAAACTTTCACCGGCAAGGTGCGCGATCGTGCTTTGGGTGACGAGGTTTCTAAGGCACTAAATCCGGCTCAGCAGGTTGTCCAGATTGTCAACGATGAGCTAAAGGCAATTCTTGGTGGTGAGGCGAGAAAGCTCGCTTTTTCTAAGACCCCACCTACCGTCATCATGCTCGCTGGTTTGCAAGGTAGCGGTAAGACCACGCTCGCCGGAAAGCTAGCCAAGTGGCTCAAAGAGCAAGGCCACACGCCACTTCTAGTGGCTGCCGATCTGCAGCGACCCAACGCTGTCACCCAGCTACAGGTTTTAGGTGAAAAGGTCGGAGTTCCAGTTTTTGCCCCAGAGCCTGGAAATGGCACCGGCAACCCGGTCAAGGTCTCGCAAGACTCAATCACGTTTGCCAAGAAGCAGCAGTATTCGGTCGTGATTGTTGACACCGCGGGTCGCCTAGGTGTTGACCAGGAGATGATGCAGCAGGCGAGCGATATTCGCAAAGCCACAAACCCCGATGAGGTGCTGTTTGTCGTAGACAGCATGCTTGGTCAGGACGCTGTGAATGTTGCCAAGGCTTTCCACGATGGTGTTGGGGTATCGGGAGTCGTGCTCACCAAGCTAGATGGTGATTCCCGCGGTGGTGCTGCGCTATCGGTTGCGACCATTACCGGTGCTCCAATTCTGTTTAGCTCAACCGGTGAGGGGCTAGAAGCCTTTGAACCGTTCTATCCGGATCGAATGGCCAGTCGCATCCTGGATATGGGTGACATCCTCACCCTGATAGAGCAAGCACAGAAGACTTTTGATGAGGAAGAGTCCAAGAAGCTTGCCCAGAAGCTTGCCAACGAAGAGTTCACACTGCAGGACTTTTTAGAGCAGATGCAACAGCTCAAAAAGATGGGCAACATGAAGAACCTGCTTGGCATGTTGCCAGGTGTTGGGCAGATGAAAAAGCAGCTCGAAGAGTTTGATGAGCGCGAGATCATCAGAACCGAAGCCATCATCTACTCCATGACTCCTCTAGAGCGTGAGAATCCAAAGGTTCTAAATGGTTCTCGCCGCATGAGAATTGCCAAGGGTTCCGGTACCACCGTTACTGACGTAAATCAACTGATCAACCGCTTTGAGCAAGCAGCGAAAGTTATGAAGACGATGGCTCGCGGGGGAGTACCCAACATCCCTGGCACCAACCCGGTTCTTGCCGGTGGCACAGTGGGTGGCGGATTCATGGGCGGCAAGAAGAAAAACGATAAGAAAAAGAAGGGTTCCAAGAGCGGAAACCCAGCCAAAAGAGCAGCTGAAAATGCCGGTCTGAACTTCGGATCTGAGAACTCCAAGGGCTCAGGTTCAGCTTTCGGACTGTAGTACTGGCAAAAACTGGCTTTTTCTGGAATACTTTTCGAGTTCGAGCGTCTCGACCCTCTATCCAGACGAAATCGAAAACCATTGAGAAACCTCCGAGTGTGCCCCCACGCTCACGGTGGAAACTCGCCCCAGACACTCACACAGGAGAATTGTGGCCGTAAAGATCCGCCTAAAGCGCATTGGAAAGATGCGCAGCCCGCACTACCGCATCGTAGTAGCTGACTCTCGCACTCACCGCGATGGTCGTGTAATCGAGGAGATTGGTCGCTACGTACCAACCACCGACCCATCAATCATTGAGGTTAACTCAGAGCGTGCACAGTACTGGCTTTCCGTTGGCGCTCAGCCAACCGAGCAGGCAGCTGTAATCCTGAAGCTGACCGGTGACCTAGCTAACGCCAAGGGCGAGAAGAAGAACACCGTTAAGCCACAGGGCTCCAAGGAAGCTTTCAGCCCTGACACCGCCAAGAAGTCTGTAATCCTTCCAAAGAAGGAGAAGGCTGCTCCGGTAGAGGCTCCAGTAGCTGAAGAGGCACCAGCTGCCGAGGCAGCGGCTGAGGCCGTTGAGGCCCCAGTTGAGGACGCAGTTGTCGAAACTCCAGCAGAGGTAGAGGCTGCTGTCGAGGAGGCTGCTACTGAAGAGGCACCAACCGCTGAGGCCGAGGCTCCTGCTGAAGAAGCCGCAGCCGAAGAAGAGGCTAAGTAGTTCTTATGTTGCAAGCGACCCTCCAGCACCTTGTTCGCGCCATCGTGGATCACCCAGATGACGCAACCGTGGCCGTGAGAAACAACGGCCGTGGCGAGCTGCTGGAGGTGCGCGTGCACCCTGACGACCTAGGTCGCGTAATAGGCAAGAACGGTAGAACCGCAACCGCCCTGCGCACCATTGTGAACGCCCTTGCCGATGGCAAGCGGGTTCGAGTAGACGTGGTGGACACAGATTTCTAGTTCCACCAAGCTCCGCGTCGCAAGGCTCCTAAAGGCCCACGGCCTAAAGGGAGCGATCAAGCTTGAGCTATATACCGATTCGCCAAATGAGCGCTTTGTGAAAGGCGCTGAGTTTGAACTTCAAGTTCCCGAAGAATCTCCTTGGTATGGCAAACGGGTCAAGGTCTCGGAGTTGAAATGGTTCAACTCTTCTCCCGTGCTGTTTTTGGAGGGAGTCACTGACCGCAATGCAGCGGAGTCGCTTATCAAGGCGATTTTGTTAGTTGATCAGCCTCTCGGTGTTAGCCCTCAAGAGCCAGATGCCTGGTACGACCACCAGCTTGCTGGCTTGAAGGTTTATCGCGATGGGATGCAAATCGGCGTGGTTGCAAGAGTTGACCACCTACCGGCACAAGATCTACTTGCAATCAAGACAGAATCTGGTGAAGTGCTACTTCCTTTTGTGAAGGCATTTGTTCCCAAAGTGGACACTGATGCTGGTTTGATTGAGATCACGCCACCTGGCGGCCTATTCGAAGAGATTGCTGAGCCTGAAGAAAGCGAAGCCTGAGATGCAAATTGAAGCAGTCAGCATCTTTCCTGACTACTTCGCGCCGCTTGAGCTCTCTTTGCTTGGTAAGGCCAGGGAATCCGGACTAGTTAGCTTCAGGGCTCATGATTTGAGAACCTGGACGCACGATCGCCACAAGACCGTCGATGACACCCCTTACGGTGGTGGCGCTGGTATGGTGATGAAACCTGAACCATGGGGAGAAGCTTTTGACGAGCTGATTACCGAAGACACTAAGCCAGTAGTGATCTTTACAACTCCTGCCGGAATTCCTTTTACTCAAAACCTCGCTCAAGAGCTCTCTCAGGCCGAGCGCATCATCTTTGCCTGCGGACGCTATGAAGGTATTGACCAAAGAGTCATCGAACACACTAAAACTAGAGCGAAGGTGTTGGAAGTCTCCATCGGTGACTATGTTCTAAACGGTGGTGAGGTGGCCGCAATGGTCATGATTGAGGCGATTACCAGACTGGTTCCAGGCTTTATGGGTAATGCCGAATCGATTGTTGAAGAATCACACTCCGATGGTCTTTTGGAATACCCGAGCTACACCAAACCCTCTACTTGGCGAGGACTCGAGGTTCCCAGTGTGCTGCTATCTGGTCACCACGCCGAAATTGAGAAGTGGCGAAAGGCTCAGCAGCTAGAGCGCACCAAAAACAATCGACCAGACCTCTTGCCTGGCGAGTAATTACCAACTTCGGTTGCTTTCACTGAGCCTGTGTGGCAGAATTCTGGCTTGTGTCCGGAAGGCTCTGCCGCAGGGGAGCAAAGGACAACAAGATATTCAAACTGACCGTTTTGACCTGCGCGCAAAAGGAAAGAGCAGAACATGCACATTCTTGACGTTGTAGATGCCAAGAGCCTAAAGACCGACATCCCAGAGTTTCGCGCTGGTGACACCGTCAAGGTTCACGTAAACATCATCGAAGGTAACCGCAGCCGTATCCAGGTTTTCCAGGGCCTTGTAATCCGTCGCTCTGGCCACGGCGTTCGTGAGACCTTCACCGTTCGCAAGGTTTCCTTCCAGGTTGGTGTGGAGCGTACCTTCCCAGTTCACAGCCCAGTAATCGACAAGATTGAGGTTGTAACCAAGGGTGATGTTCGCCGCGCGAAGCTCTACTACCTACGCGACCTTCGCGGCAAGGCTGCCAAGATTCGTGAGAAGCGCGACAACGACTAACTAGACTTAGCTCCATGTCAGATTCCGGGGAGCTTAGGCCCCGCAGCCACTCAAAACTCGCAGAACTGCGACGTGGTTTGAGAAAGGCCCGGAGTAACTGGTTTGTAGCTTTCCTGATTGACTTTGTGGTCATCGTCGGCACCGCCATGGTGCTGTCGGTGGCCATTAAAGCTTTTTTAATCAGATCTTTTTACATCCCATCGGGCTCAATGCTTGAGACCCTGCAAATCAACGACCGCATCATCGTTAACGTGATGGCCCCAGAGCTGGTGCCGATTGAGCACGGCGATGTGGTGGTGTTTAGGGATCCAGGTGGCTGGCTAGGAGCAATCCCCACCACCGAGAAAGAACCAATCCAGGAACTGACCGACTTTGTCTTAGGGACGTTCGGCATCACAGCACCAGACTCGGCTGAGCACCTGGTAAAGCGAGTGATTGGCCTTCCAGGTGACACTGTCGAGTGTTGCGATCCGCAGGGGCGGCTTCTGATAAATGGAGTTCCAATAGATGAGCCCTACCTTGCCCCTGGTGCTAACCCTTCGGATGTCGAGTTCAAGGTAACCATTCCGGAGGGCAATTACTGGGTGATGGGTGATAACCGAGGAAACTCGACAGACTCTCGCTTCCATCAGGATCTGCCAAGCAAAGGTTTTGTCGATGAGAGCTTTATCGTCGGCAAGGCATTCGTCATCTCCTGGCCGATTGCTCATTTTGAGTGGCTTTCAAACTTCCCCGAGGTTTTTAGTGACGTTCCCAAGCCTTGAGCTTGAAAAAGAGCTGCTTCAGCGCTACCGCGTTGTAATCGGCCTCGACGAGGTTGGTCGTGGAGCGATTGCAGGACCAGTTGCAGTTGGTGCGGCGGTGTATTCCATTGAAACCTCGGACCAAGTTCCGGTTGGTCTTCGGGATAGCAAGTTGATCACAGAGGCAAAGCGCGCCCCAATTGCTCAAGCGGTCCAGGCCTGGACTCAGACATCGGTTGGCACTGCAACGGTTTCAGAGATCGAGACCAAAGGAATCTCCTGGTCTTTACAGCAGGCAGCCCTCAGGGCCATCGAGCAGCTTGGTGCCAATGAGGGCGTAATCCTGCTTGATGGTTCACACAACTTTTTGCAGGGCCTCACCTCTTTACCGGTGGTGCTCAGAACCAAGGCTGACCGTGATTGCGCAGTTGTATCTGCAGCTGCCCTGACGGCAAAGGTTCATCGAGATCGACAGATGATGCAGTTGCATGAGACTTACCCCCAATATGAGTGGGCTGGGAACAAGGGTTATGCCTCTGAATCTCACATAGCCGCTTTGCAGCTTCATGGACCATGCCAGGAGCATCGAGTTAGCTGGCTGGGAAAGATTCTGCAGGAGGGTCTTTTCTAGGACATAGACTGTGGGAGATATGGAAGAGAACGACTTCGAGGACTACGACAGAGATGCTGAATTAGCGCTCTATCGCGAGTATCGAGACGTGGTGAAAATGTTTCGCTACGTCATCGAGACCGAACGTCGTTTTTACCTAGCAAACGAAGTCGAACTAAAGCGCGTTGATACCGCAACCGACTTCTATTTTGAACTCAACATGCAAGACGTTTGGGTTTGGGACATCTACCGCACGGACCGCTTCGTGAAGCAGGTCAAGGTGATGACCTTCAAGGATGTCAACGTCGAAGAGCTAGGCAATAAAGAGCTCGAGATTCCTGAAGAGCTAGCAGTCGGCGATCAGTCCTAGTTATCCACAACTCCAAGCACTGAGCTTCACCAACTCAAACCTTTTTTGCATGCTGAGGGCATGTATCTAACCGAACAACAACATCAGCTTGTGCTCTGGTCCATGCTTCACGAACCCGGCGATGCTCTGGCTCACAAGGTCTTTGAGCTGCGCGGTGTCGATGCGCTAAATGATTTCAAATCGGGTCGCGCTAAAACTCTCTGGCGTGAGCTGATGCAATTGCATGCCCCAGAGTTTTTACCCCGGCTTCCAGAGTTGTTAGAGCGCATCCAGCTTCGGATACCCCATATCAATGTTCCTTTGGCAATTGAACGCGGAATCCGCTGGGGCGCAAGACCAGTGTTCTTCGAGCAAATACCAAAGCTTGCGCAGAGATTTTCAGATCTTGGCTCACATGCCCCTTACCTTCTTTGGGTAGCTGGCGAGGTTGAGGCTCTCGAGAAAAACTGCATCGGGATTGTTGGTACTAGAAATCCAACTGAGCGCGGATTGCGAAATGCCAACCGAGTGGTAAACCAGCTTCGCTCGCCGATTGTCTCAGGAGGCGCTCGGGGGATTGATGCGGCTGCGCACAAAGCGGCTCTGGACCTTGGGCTACCAACCATCGCATTTATGGCTGGCGGAATTGATCGTGCCTACCCGATGGAGAACTGGGAGCTGTTTCACCAGATGGTCCGCTCTGGTGGGGCATTAGTGTCCGAGCTGGCGCCTGGGTATTCACCATCTCGGTTTCGCTTTCTGCAACGTAATCGCCTGATTGCGGCTATGTCCGAATACCTAGTGGTTGTGGAAGCTGGCTTTCGCTCTGGTTCAAAGAACACCGCCAACCACGCTCGCTCCCTGGGTCGCGACGTCTATGCGGTTGCCGGCAGCTGGAGCGATAGCTCTTCACAGGGATGTATTGCCATGATCCGAGAGGGTCTTGCAAGCCCTTGGGAGTTTGGGATTGACGTGGAGCCAACCTTGGATCAAAAGCGAGTTTTGGATGCGATGCGCGAGGGCTGTAAGGAACCGGCTGCGATTGCTAGGGAGTCTGGAATGGCTCTAACCCAGGTGATCAGGGAGCTCAGGCTGCTAAGACTCGCAGGGGAGATTGTGTAGTCATCACTTACCTCAGCTAATTCGCTGATTAGTCTTGGGGCTATGGAGAAACTGAGCACTGAGTTAGATAACTTCCTAAAAAAACTCAGCGCACGTGGACTCTCTGAAAACACAATCAAGAGCTACGGTTCTGATCTGCGAGAGCTGCTGGAGTTTTCTAGAGCCAAGGGTTTTCAATTTGAACTTGAGACTCTTAGGGATTGGCTCTTCGCAATTTCCAAAGCCGGTGCCGCCAAGAGCACGTTGGCAAGAAAGACCGCAGCGGTTCGGGCTTTTTCGAGCTTTCTTTTTGAAGCAGATGTCATCGATTCTGATGTTGCGCTGCGATTAAAGTCACCAAAGATTGATAAACCGCTTCCGAAAGTTGCGACCGAAGGCTCACTTGGTGAAGTCCTGACCCGAATGCGCCAGCGATCTGAGGAAGACCCGATCGCCCAGATGGAGCTGGTTGCATTTGAACTGCTCTACGGAACCGGCATGCGAGTCAGTGAGCTGTGCGGAATCGACCTCTCCGACATTGACTTCTCACGAAACTTGGTGATTGTCACAGGCAAAGGAAACAAGCAACGAATGCTGCCCTACGGTCAATTTGCCGCCGAAGCTTTGGATCGATACGTCAGGCTTGGGCGACCAAGGTTGGCAGTAGAGACTTCGCCGACCGCACTGCTACTTAGCTCAAGGGGTAAACGGGTGGGAGTGAGGCAGGTTTATTCACTGGTTGCAAACGAGTTGGAGCGCACTGCAACCGGTAAGGCGGGACCGCATACGCTTAGGCACTCCGCGGCAACGCACCTTTTAGACCATGGTGCTGACCTCAGAGCGGTGCAAGAGCTTTTGGGTCATGCATCGCTAGGCACGACACAGATCTACACACATGTTTCAATCGAGCGACTCAAGTCCAGCTTTCAGCAGGCTCACCCCAGGGCCTAGGCATAGAGCACACTCGGCAGTTGCGGTTCGATTAGCTGCATTGGTGACAGATAGCCGTATTCATCGCGCGCAGAGAAGTGCACGCAGTTTTGGCAGTGATACTCATAATCCGGACCTGCCTGGCAGTGAAATGCGAATGGCTCTCCCTGTTTGATTTGTTCACCGATCGAAAAGTTGGTGCAGGCTGGTTCAAAACTGGCAAGGCCTGATTCAGTTCGCAATGTGACCACGTTTCTATTGACCACCTTTCCTGAAAAAACCAAGGTTCCATCGGCAGGAGAATTGATCTCGCTATAAGGCGCAAGTTGAAAATCGACTCCGCGATGACCAGAGCCGTATTTACTGGCGGGAGCTAGGTAATCCTCCTGAATTTCCCGATGAAAGAAGGGAATTGGTTCCGCCCAGAACTCGCTTTGCAGCCTTGGTGCGATTGCTTGCAAACTAAAAATCAGAATGGCCAAAAGTTTCAACATTAGGCCAGCATCTTTGAGGCAGTTGCTTGATGGTTTTGGTTAGAAAAAACGGTGGATAAGTTGGCATTGCGCTGTTATGCTGGTCAAACGGCTTGAGCAATGCTCAGGCCGAATTCGCGTGTCCTACAAATCCCGACAGCTCGGTCCGACTAGTGCGGTTCTGTCTGGAAGGGCACCAGGGTTTTGATCAACCGATCAAAGCATTGAACTGAGCGGGCATTTTTATGCCCAAAGGAGGGGCCGCATGGCCACTGTAACCGTTCGCCAGCTACTTGATGCTGGCGTCCACTTCGGGCACCAGACCCGTCGTTGGAACCCAAAGATGAAGCGTTTCATTCTGACTGATCGCTCGGGTATCTACATCATCGACCTACAGAAGTCTGTAGAGCACATCGACAAGGCATACAACTACGTTCGCGACCTAGTCGCCAACGGTGGCAGCATCATGTTTGTTGGCACCAAGAAGCAGGCTCAGGAAGTAGTTGCAACCGAAGCCAAGCGCGTAGGTCAGCCTTTCATCAACGAGCGTTGGTTGGGTGGTCTATTGACCAACTTCAACACCGTAAACAAGAGAATTCAGCGCCTGAAGGAGCTGGAGACCATGGACTTCGACGACACCTCGAAGTCTGGTCTTACCAAGAAGGAGCTGCTAATCCTTCGCCGTGAGAAGGAGAAGCTAGAGAAGGTTCTCGGTGGTATCCGCAACATCAGCCGCACCCCAAGTGCGATCTGGGTTGTTGACACCAACAAGGAGCACCTAGCAATCACCGAGGCGAAGAAGCTAGGCATCCCAGTTATCGGAATCTTGGACACCAACTGTGACCCAGACGACGTAACCATTGGTATTCCAGGTAACGATGACGCCATCCGCGCAATCGAGATCTTGACCAAGGTCATCGCCGACGCAGCTGCTGACGGCATGATCGCCCGCCACCAGAAGGGTGGCGAAGAGGCAGAGCCGCTAGCCGAGTGGGAGCGCGAGCTTCTAGAGGGTGGCGTTGCTGCATCCGCTGAGACCGCAGCCGAGGAGACCTCGGCAGAGAAGGACGCATAACCATGGCTAACTACACTGCCGCAGATGTAAAGGCGCTTCGCGAGAAGTCTGGCGCCGGAATGATGGACTGCAAGGGTGCTTTGGACGAGGCAAATGGAGACCTCGAGAAGGCATTTGAGCTTCTTCGCCTGAAGGGCCTAAAGGGTGTCTCAAAGCGCGAGGGTCGCACCACCTCCAATGGTTTGGTTGTGGCTCGCGTATCCGGTGGCAAGGGAACTCTGATTGAGCTCGCCTGTGAGACTGACTTCGTTGCAAAGGCTGAGAACTTCGTTGCCTTGGCTGACGCTGTGATCGATGCTGCTGTTGCAGCTGGCGCAGAGACCGTTGAGGCTGCACTTGCAGCTCCACACGGTTCCTCAACCGTTGCAGATGCCATCACCGACCAGGCAGCCATCATGGGTGAGAAGGTGGAGCTTCGCCGAATCGCTGTTGTTTCAGCAGCCGGTGTTGACGCCTACATGCACCGTACCAGCCGAGACCTACCACCACAGGTTGGTGTCTTGGTTGCTTACGAGGGTGCTGATGCTGAGACCGCTCACGATGTTGCAGTTCACATCGCAGCTTTCAACCCAACCTACCTATCCCGTGAGGATGTCCCGGCCGAGATCGTTGCCAAGGAGCGCGAGATCGCTGAGGAGACCGCACGCAACGAGGGTAAGCCAGAGGCAGCTTTGGCCAAGATCGTTGAGGGTCGTGTGACCGGCTTCTTCAAGGAGACCTGTCTTCTTGACCAGGACTTCGCCAAGGACAACAAGTTCTCAGTGGGCAAGGTCTTGGACAATGCCGGCCTAAAGGTAACCAGCTTCGTTCGCTTCCGCGTTGGAGCCTAGTTAGCAAAATTGTGATGCGGGCTCGGTCGAAAGACCGGGCCCGTTTCCTTTTCTCACCCTAGGATTATCTGGGCGCGCTCGCGCTCAGAACCACTGGAGGAATTCTTATGTCTAAGAAGCGCAGAGTCCTACTAAAACTCTCCGGTGAAGCCTTTGGTGGCGGGTCTTTGGGTGTGAACCCAGATGTGGTTTCCAAGATTGCCAAGGACATCGCTGTCGCAGCTAAAGATGTTGAGATTGCGATTGTGGTCGGTGGCGGCAATTTCTTCCGAGGCGCTGAGCTCTCAAATCGTGGCATCGACCGATCACGCGCGGACTACATGGGTATGTTGGGCACGGTCATGAATGCCCTGGCTTTGCAGGACTTTATCGAGCAAGCCGGTGGCGATGTTCGCGTTCAGAGCGCAATCACCATGGCTCAGGTTGCTGAACCCTATCTTCCATTGAGGGCCATTAGGCACCTCGAGAAGGGTCGGGTTGTTATTTTTGGTGCCGGAGCGGGCCTTCCATACTTCTCAACCGATACCGTTGCCGCGCAGCGAGCCTTGGAGGTTCACGCTGACGAGGTATTGGTCGCCAAGAACGGTGTTGACGGGGTTTATTCGGCGGATCCACGCAAAAACCCAGATGCCAAGAAGCTTGCTGAGGTGAGCTATCAGGAGGCTTTGGTTCAAGGCTTGAAGGTGGTCGACGCCACCGCATTCTCACTGTGCATGGATAACAAGATGCCGATGCGCGTGTTTGGTATGGAAGATGTTTCCGCAGCACTACTGGGTGAACCGGTGGGAACCGCGGTTAGGGCTTAGGGAAGATAGGGAAAGAAATGATTCAAGAGATTCTGAGCGAGTGCAAAGAGAAGATGGATAAGGCCATTGAGGCCACCAAGGAGGACTTTGCTTCGGTTCGCACCGGTCGTGCCAACCCCGCGATGTTTCAAAAGATCATGGTGGACTACTACGGCACCCCAACTCCGCTTGCTCAGCTAGGTGGTATTCAAAACCCAGAAGCCCGCACCATCCTGATCAACCCCTACGACAAGAGCGCTCTGCGTGCAATCGAAGCCGCTTTGCAGGCAATGCCAAACCTCGGTGCACAGCCAAACAATGATGGTTCGGTCATTCGACTAAACCTTCCTGAGCTAACCGAAGAGCGTCGCAAAGAATACGTCAAGCTAACAAGAGACAAGGCAGAGCATGGCCGAGTCTCAGTGCGCAACATCCGTCGTAAGGCAAAGGAAGACCTAGAAGCTTTGAAGAAAGACGGTGGCGCTGGTGAGGATGAGGTAGAGCGCGCCGAAAAGGAGCTCGAGGCGATCACGAAACTTCACATCGACAAAATCGATGAGGCACTAAAGAACAAAGAAGCCGAGCTACTCGAGGTTTAGTTGGAAGAGACCAAGTCCAAATCACTAGCAACCAGGTTGCTGGTCGGATTTGGGCTGGGTGGGGTATTCCTACTTTCGCTGATCCAACCACTGCTTTTTGTGCTGTTGACCTCCGTGGCTGCTGCCGCAGGAGTCTGGGAACTGGCGACTGCAATGCGAAAGAGCAGTTGGCATGTGCCAAGGGTGCCTGCCACCATGGCCGCTTTTCTAACCCCACTATTTGCCTATTTCAATGGTCCAGCCGGTCAGTGGCTGACTATTTGGGTTGCCATCGGTGTGATGGTTGCCTGGAGGTTATTGTTCCTGCTGCTTGCTAAGCAGTGGCAATCGACCAAAGCCACACTGCGTGATTTTGGCGCCAGCGCCTTCATCATGATTTACATCCCGCTGCTAATCAGCTTTGGAGCGTTGCTTATCAAGCAGGAAAACGGCACCATCTGGGTGTTCGGCTTTGTGCTAACCGTGGTTGCCATCGACAGCTTCGGCTATTTGATTGGTCGAGTTTGGGGGAGAACCAAGCTCTCACCAGAAATTAGCCCAAAGAAAACCTGGGAGGGTTTTGTCGCGTCGGCATTCGGTGCGGTCTTCGGTGGCCTAGTCACCGTCACGCTATTGGGAGAGAGTTTTTGGTTTGGGCTCATCTTCGGAGCTGCGCTATTGATTAGCTCAGTTATGGGTGATCTTTCCGAATCTCTGATCAAGCGAGACCTAGAAGTCAAAGACATGGGGGATGTCTTGCCTGGACACGGAGGTGTCATGGACCGGTTAGATTCCCTTTTGCCATCAACTTTTATCGCTTATCTGCTCTCTCACGTAGTGTTTTAGACATGGACTTCCCGCGCACTAAGCCAAAGGTTCTGGGTTATGACCCAGAGCAGGTGGATGTGCTGCTTTCCAGATTGCAACGCCAGTATGAAAACCCTGAACTAAAGCTCGTAACCTCAGCGGTTGTAAACGTGGCAAAGTTCGACCTGGTGCCCGGTGGTTACCAGATTCCAGTCGTTGACAACGCAATTGCAAAGCTTGCCGAGATTTTCCTAGAGCGCGAGATTGCCGGCATGGTCAAGGGCGGCTCGAGGGCCAAGGTCGCTGCCGAGCTTGCCAGCAACCTGAAGGAAATCAAGGTTGTTTTGGAGAACGGACCAAAGAAGTCCTTCAGTAAGCAGAAAAATGGTTTTCGTAAGCGTGATGTGGCACTGCTTCTGAAACGCCTTGAAATCAAACGTGGAAGACTTCTGGCGCCTGATGCCCTAGAGCTTAGAACCATGGGGTTTAGGCGCTCCAGATCTGGCCTAGATCGAGCTGAAGTAGATGCTTTTGTCAATCTGGTGATCCGCAGCCTGCACTGCCAAAAAGCCCTCGGCTAATTGCCTCTGAGCGCGCAAGCGCTTAGGGTTAGATGTGTCGTAAGGGAGTCTGTTGGGTAAACACAGTCTTAAGCGCAAATCCAAGCCCCGCCTTTTGCCAGCGCTGGGCTTTGTTTTTGTAGCTTCGCTGGTGCTCGTAAGCGCAGTAGATCCGTACTCCGGACAAATCGCATCCGCTCAGACCGTGCAGGTTTTTGATGGACCCGAAGAAGAATTTCAACAGCTAGAAATCATCGAGCTTGATAACGATGAAGACTTCACCCGAGGTGGTTTTGAGCTACTTGCAGGCGGGGATGTGCTGTTTATCGATTCAGCCGAATACCCAATGCCAAATACCGCCAAGGCATTCGCTCTAGAACTAGTGAACTCCAAAGGTTGGGATTACAACCAGTACTCCTGCCTTGTGAAACTGTGGGAGCGTGAAAGCAATTGGAGATGGAATGCCGAAAACCCATCCTCTGGCGCATATGGCATCCCGCAGTCACTACCCGGAAGCAAGATGGCATCTGCTGGAGCTGACTGGAGAACAAACCCAGAGACCCAGATTAAGTGGGGCATTGGCTACATCAAGGGTCGCTACGGCAAACCTTGTTCTGCCCTCGCTCATTCGGACAAGCGCGGCTGGTACTAAATTGGCGCGCGGCAAGCGTCGCCGTCAGGCACCAATCAAGATTGAAGAACTCGACCTAAATCGGGTTCGTTTGTCACTACCTAAAACCGAAATCAAGCGCGGTTATGAATTTCAAGTTCAGCAGACCAAGGGTGAGTCTGCCGAAGAGGGTAAGTCTTGGATTTGCCCGGTTTGCTCACTCAGCATTACCCCTGGGGTGATTCACACGGTCGCTTGGGATATCCACCGTGGCGTGCAATCAAGAAGGCATTTTCACAATCACTGCTGGAAGCTCTTCGATGGGGTGCTGCACTAGTGGAGGAAATCAAGGCCACTACAGAGCTGCCTGCGATACGTGAAGACATTGAGCTACACACCGCGGATGGTCAAACTTTGGTCGGTGAACTTGCTCTTCCAATTGGACATGAGCCGATTGCCACTTTGATAACTCTTCACCCATTGCCCACCCACGGCGGGTTTATGGATTCACACCTCTATCGCAAGGCCTCAAATCGTCTACCGGAGCTTTTAGGCGTTGCTGTTTTGAGGTTCAACACCCGTGGCACCGAATCTCCAAGAGGAAAATCAACCGGCAGTTTCGACGGTGGGAATCTTGAGCGGTTTGATGTGGCCGCCGCTGTTGAGTTTTGCAAAGCGAGGGGCCTCAAAAACCTCTGGTTAGTCGGTTGGTCATTCGGAACCGAGCTTGCCATCAAGTACGGTCCTGATCATGAGATAGAGGGGGCAATTCTGCTCTCGCCTCCGCTACACAGAGCGTCCGATCAGGACCTATTGCGCTGGAACCAATTCGGTAAACCGCTTCATGCTTTGGTTCCAGAGCTAGATGACTACCTAAAGCCATCAGAGGCAGCTCAGCGATTTGGGATTGTCACAAATGCCAAGGTCTACGCATTTGATGGCGAGAAGCATTTGTGGGTGGGAGAGAAGGCCACCAGGCGAGTTTTCAACCAGATTGCTCAGATTCTGTTGCCTGGCCTAGGCGAACTGCCAACCCACTACTAGCGAAGCTGCTGGCGCGGCATCCAAACCTCGCGAACAATCAGCAGCACCGATGCAGCCATTGGAATTGCAATGACAGCACCCAGAATGCCCAACAAGGTTCCGCCCATAAGGGCTGCAACTACAACCAAGGCGGCAGGCACTTGAACCGCGCGCTTCATTACGCGTGGGCTCACCAGGTAAGCCTCAACCTGGAGGTAAATCAGATAGAAGATTCCAACCGTGATGGCAAGGGTCGGTGAGGTAACCAGTGAAATCAGGGTTGCCAGCACAGCTGCCGAAACCGAACCAATCAGCGGCACAATTGCAAATACGAATGCCACTACAGCTAAAAGCGGTGCATAAGGCGCTTCCACGATACTCAGGAAGACAAAAAGCACTGCCGAGTGAATCGCAGCGACTGTGACCTGGCCCATCACCCAGCGACCTACTGAGTAAGTAACCTGATCGGTGAGGGCAGTGAATCTCTCGCGCTTCGAGGCGGAAACCAGCTTGGCAACATAAGACTTCATGCTCTCAAGCGAGGCCATGAAGTAGATCGAGAGAATCACAACAACCAAAAAGCCAACGGCTCCGGTGGCGGCACCTATACCGACCTGCAAAACTCCGCCCAATAGGCTGGGCCAATTGCTGGAGTCAGAGATGTATCCCAAAAGATTTTCTGTGGCATTTGAAATCGAGCCGTTGAGCTGGTCATCCCAATAGGCAACCCACTCCGCGGTTACCAGCTGATCGATAAAGCCAGGGATTCTGCCAATTAGCTTCATACCCTCGGTAACAACAGCTGGAACCACTGCCCAGACCAGGAGCGATACGACTGCTAGGAAAGCGGCAACCACGATTGCGATGGCAGCTGGACGAGGCAGTCTTCGGTTGGTAAGCATCCGCACCACCGGGTCTAGTCCTAGAGCGACAAAGATAGCGATCGCGACATAGGTGAGAATCGTTGCGGTTTGAGAGATCGCAGCTCCCAATAGGAGGGCGCTCAGCACACCCAGAGTTCCAACCAGGCCAAACTGAAAAGCGTTTGTGATTCTGGTGCGCTGTTCCACGGTCTCTCCTTGTTGGGTTGCTGGTTACCAAGCTACGCAGGTTTTGGCAATAATCCGCGATGGCACAGGCTTGATTCATCAAATTCTCGGCTCCGAGGGCTAAGCCAAGCACCACAGGTAAACTTCTGAGGCTAGGAAAGTGCTTGAGGAGCTCAATAATGCGCATGTGGATCGGAGTGGTGGCCTTTGTGCTGGGCCTTTCCGTTACCGCATACGGTGTTGTCGACCAAATCCGAAGCTCACCCCTGGAGCGCATCGAAATCTCAAAGACTTTGGATAAGTCAGCCCCCTATCTACTTATCCCAAACCGAACCCTGACCGCCTATCCAGGAAATGTGCAGGTCACTGCCTCGGGAACTGAAGAAGTCTTTCTTGCAACCGTCAGGGAATCCGATGCGACCGCATGGCTAACCCCTTCGCCACACCTCGAACTCAGACTTGAAGTTGACCAAAACGCCCAAAAGGTATCGCTTGCTGAGATAGAGCGCCCCGGTGAGGGGAACCTGGTCGACCCCAGGGGCTCGGATCTTTGGAGAAGTTCCGTTTCTGGTGAGAATTTTGATTCAATCAAAGTCCCCTCGGGGAACGAGGCCGCAGTGATGATTGCGAGCACCGGATTGGATCCAGCGCCAAACACAGTCGTTGTTACCTGGACCCTCCCCAAAGGTTCAATTCCGCTAAGTCCAATTCCACTGATTGGACTTGGAATCATGCTTATCGGAGCTTTGATTGTTCTGCTAGATGCCTATCTGAAAAACCGGGGCTCTAGACCAGGTCGAGGCATGCGCGGAAAAAGAAGGCAGCAAACAATTCGTTTACCAAAGTTGAACTTGAAGCGAAAGTCTGGTCGCCGCGCCCAGCGGATGATCGCAACATCTTTACTCGCAGGACTAGTGCTGACCGGTTGTGCAACAGATTATGAATCCCCGTTGATGAGCCCTTCGCCATCAGCTGCGCCAGATACGCTCACCCCGGTCATGACCAAGGTTCAGCTGGTGCGAGTGCTAGAGGAAATCACCACTGCGATTGCAACTGCCGATGCCGAGCTGGATCGTGAAACCATCGAGGTCAGGGTTTCTGGTCCAGCGCTGGCAGTTCGTAGGGCGGAATACAACCTGCTGCGAAGAACCGAAGCTGATGACAAGCCCGCTCCAATCCAGGCAGGACCCATCAAGCTCTTCTTGCCAAGCGCAACCGATGCCTGGCCGAGGTCTGTGATGGTTGTGACCGGAGAAGAGCAGCTGCAGCTGCTGGTTCTACGCCAAGAGAGTGCTCGCGAGAACTATGTGTTGGTTCACTATTCGAACCTGCTCCCAGGCACCACATTCCCGGAGGTCAGTGCCGAGACGGTGGGTGCCAACATCGTGAAATCCGATAGCAAATTCCTTGCTTTTGAACCACAAAAACTCCCAGAGGCGGTCGGAGATCTAATTAACAACGCTGGCGACTCACCGTGGGCAACTTTGGTAGACCCCGAGAACAAATACGTCATGGACCTAGCAGCGGTCCAGCAAAATCTCACCGAGACACTAAGCAACGCGAACCTGAGCTTTGATCACAAGCTTGGCGATAGCAAAATCAACATGCTCGCTACCGCCGATGGTGGAGCTCTAGCAGCGCTTTACATGATCGACACCTACACGATCATTCCGAGAGAGCCTGGCGATGCCGTTGCCATCACCGGCGATGAGGCACTTCTACTGGGAACCGGTGGAAGCTCTACCGGCATTGAAACACGTTACGGATCAATGCTGCTGTTCCACATTCCATCAACCGGTTCTGAGGACCCTGTCAGGCTTCTTGGTGCCACCCAGCAACTTTTGACCACAGTCAACCTAGGAACCCGATGACAAACTTTGGCGCAATGGATCTCTCAGCAGGCAATCCCGGGGGAGCCGAGACCGTAACCGGATGGCTAGTGCAAGCCGATGAGGCAACACTGCGCCGCTATCTCAAACTCAGCGAAAAGCTTCCGGTAATCATGTTGATCTCAGATTCATCCGAGGCCTCCTCCAGAGTTCGCGCCGCGCTTCAAGAGATCATCGCCTCAGGCGAAGGACGCCTGGTTGGAATCGATGTGGATATCGAATCCTCACCACAGCTCGCGGCAGCAGTGGCTGTGAATCAAGCTCCCGCGGCACTTGCGATTTTGGCAGGTCAGCCCGCCCCGATTTTCAAGGGTGAGGCAACCATCCAGCAGATTGCTGAAATCCTCTCTCAGGTTCTGCAGGCAGCGGTTCAGAATGGCCTCACCGGCAAAGTTTCACTTGGTGCAGCTGCTCCTGCTGATAAGCCTGTTGCACCTGAGCTGATTGCAGCTTATGAGGCCATAGATCGTGGTGATCTGGATGCCGCCCAGACAATCTATGAGAAGTTCTTAGGTGAGAAGCCAGCGGACCAAGATGCCAAAGCCGGATTGGCCCAGGTGAAGCTAATGAAGCGCTTGCAGACCCCGGAGCCTGGTCCACAAGCGCAGTTGTTTGCCGGTGCCGATCGACTGCTAGTTGGTGGAGATGCCTCCGCAGCGTTCAACCTGCTGCTTGATGAATTCGCGGTCAACTTTGACGCTCGGGATGCGATCAGGACTCGACTGTTGGAGCTCTTTACTCTTGTGGGGGATAGCGAAGAGCAGGTTTTGGCTGCTCGACGCAGACTCGCATCGCTGTTGTTCTAGCGCTTGAGCCAGATCGCGCCAAGCGGCGGGATGTTGATGCTTGCTGAGTAGTCTCTGCCGTGCATCGGGATTGGTTCAGCGTTCACGCTCCCATGGTTACCGACACCGCTGCCGCCATAAACTTCTGCGTCGGTGTTCAGTAGCTCGGTCCATGTGCCGCCCTGTGGTAGCCCAACTCGGAAGTTTTCGTAGGGGTGACCGGCAAAATTAACAATCACCGCAACCTGATTGCCCAAAGAGTCGATCCTCAGAAAACTGAGAAGATTCTGGTCAGCATTTCCACCATCGATCCACTGGAAACCAGCTCTGTCGTGGTCTAACTCCCAAAGTGCCGGCTGCTCCTGGTAGATGCGGTTCATATCCGCCACCAGCTGCTGCATGCCGCGGTGCGGGTGGTGATCAAGTAGCCACCAATCAAGCTCTCTAGATTCAGACCACTCAGAGGGTTGAGCAAACTCCTGACCCATGAAAAGAAGCTTCTTTCCCGGGTGAGACCACATAAAGCTCAGGTAGGCGCGCATGTTCGCAAGTTTCTGCCAGTGGTCGCCGGGCATTTTTGCGAGTAGTGAACCCTTGCCGTGCACTACCTCATCGTGGCTTATCGGCAGCACGAACTTTTCGTCATAGGCATAGAGCATCGAGAATGTGATTTCCCCGTGGTGATATCTGCGCCACATCGGATCTTTTTGGATGTATTCGAGTGAGTCATGCATCCAACCCATGTTCCACTTGAATCCAAATCCCAGACCGCCTTCATCAGTGGGAGCCGATACGCCTGGGAAGGCAGTGGATTCCTCAGCAATCATCATGACGCCCGGGTTTCGTTTATAGGCAGTCGCGTTCACCTCTTTGAGGAAATCGATCGCATCAAGGTTTTCTCGACCACCATAGATGTTTGGAAGCCACTCACCGTCTTTTCTTGAGTAGTCGAGGTAGAGCATAGATGCCACGGCATCGACTCTCAGGCCGTCGATGTGGAACTCCTCTAGCCAGTAGAGCGCATTTGCAACCAAGAAGTTTCTGACTTCGGTGCGACCAAAGTTGAAAACATGGGTTCCCCAATCCGGGTGATCACCACGTCTTGGATCGGCATCCTCATAGAGCGCTTCACCGTCGTAGCGCGCAAGTGCCCAATCATCTTTAGGGAAGTGAGCTGGAACCCAGTCCATGATGACTCCAATGCCTGCTTTGTGGAGCTCATCTACTAGAAATCTAAAGTCATCGGGGGACCCAAACCGTGAGGTTGGAGCGTAGTACCCGGTTACCTGATATCCCCAACTGCCGCCAAAAGGATGCTCGGCTAATGGCATGAATTCGACGTGAGTGAATCCCAGATACTTAACGTGACCAATTAGATCACTCGCTATCTCTTTGTAGTTTTTAGCTCCGCGCCAAGATCCAAGATGGAGCTCATAAATGCTCATTGGTGAAGTCAGGGCGTTTTTAGTGGCACGCTGTTTCATCCAGTTCTGGTCTGTCCACTTATAGCTACTGACGTCAACGACCGAAGCGGTTGCTGGTGGAATTTCAGTTCTTCTGGCAAGTGGGTCAATCTTGGTAATCCAGTTACCGTGCTTGGTGCGAATTTGGAATTTATACAGAGCACCGGGTCTGACACCGGGAATGAATAGTTCCCAGACTCCAGAGGCCCCCATGGATCGCATCGGATAGAGCTGACCATCCCAATGGTTGAAATCTCCGACCACTCTGACACTCGTTGCGTTCGGCGCCCAAACCTTAAAGCTCACCCCAGATGTGTCACCTAGTGTGTCCTTGCCCTCCAGATAGTGTGCACCCAGCGCCTGCCAGAGCTGTTCATGTCTACCCTCGCCAATCAGGTGAATGTCCAGATCACCCAGTTTTGGCAGATAACGATAGGGATCATCCGACTCCCATGAAGAAGCATTCTCGTAGTTTGCAATAATCCGGTAGTCACCTAGCTTTTTGCTTCCCGAGACCTCCCAGATGCCGTCGAAGATATGGGTCATCTCGATGGTGATCTCGATGGTGTCATTCTTGGTCCTCAGTTGAACAGACTTAGCAAATGGCCTCAGTGCTCTTACAACCCAGTCTTTGTTGAGTTGATGAAAACCAAGCACTGCGTGAGGGTTGTGGTGTCGCCCCTCCGCCACTAACTGCAGATCAACTGCCTCGGGATTCATCGCTCAATCCTGAAGATGTGAGCTGGTTCGGTGAAGGAATCTAGTCTGACGTAGTTGTGCTCTCCCCAGTTGTAGCTCTGCCCGGTAATCAGATCGGTTACCTTGAAGCTGCTGCCGATTCCCAGTGCCGAGAGGTCGAGATGCACCATGGTTTCGCGCACCGAGTGCGGATCG
>RFTL01000161.1 GCA_009923455.1 Actinomycetota bacterium
TAATCTGCAGCGTCAGCAAGCGCAACTTCTCAGTGCTTTCCGCCTCCTTTGCTTCCGCCTCCTTGCCATATCTTTCCGCCTCCCTCAGATTCATGTCTTCCGTGGTGCGCAGCCTGACTTTCAAGTCCTCAATCTGACGCAGCAGGTTGAGCCCTTCAGGGCTGTTTGCAACAGTTCCTTTCGCAACGATGGCTTTTGCACCGGAAACGGCTGCCTCGGCAGCGTAAGAGGCGTCGACCATTTCTCTTGCTGCAGCAGCAACGGCACGGCGCATGCCGGAGATTGCCGCTTTTGTTTCTTCGTTCGATGCAATCACTGGGGCAGTGTCCGGCATGGATGGTGGCACTGGCTTTGGGGAGCTGGCGCAACCCGATAACAGGACCGCAACCAGCAGGCTCTTGAGCGTTGGATTCACGACGTAAATACGCGTGCTCCTGCTGGCAGTTTCACGTCAAAGCCACCGCAACTCAAATGTCGTTTTTAGGTTATGTATGCAAAAAAATCGTGATTTGCACGAAATTCGCTCAAAGGATGTACAGTTTTCTCTGAACGCCGGTAATAAGGTCGGACGTAGTAACTGTCTACCAGCAAGTTTTATCATAATAACCATAAAAAAAGCGTACATCCTATGAGCACTCAAAAACAAAGACGAAAAGTGCTCAAAGGATGTACAGTAGTGCTCAAAGGATGTACGCAAGTGACCAAAATCTGGCCACGAAGGGTATCCCATAAGGGTATCCCATTGGGTATCTACACTTCGACGCAGTGTCTCGCTGCGCTCGACCCAGCGTCGAAGACGCTACCATGCGCTGGCCCTTGCGGGCGCAGCGAGAAAATCTCGCTGTCGCTCGATGCTCTGGGCTTCTGAAAAAAAAGAACGGTATCAGCGGGGAACCGAAGTTCTATGGACTGAATGAAGGACCAAAAGACAGCCGGAACAGTAAAGCCATTCATCAGCCCAGAGCTGGATGCGATGATGCTTACCATCCACCAGTTCAAAGTGCTCGCACACGTTACACGTCGGGCAGTCAGATCAGTCTGCACCGAGTCCAACCGAGGGATTATCAAGCATACCGGTCTCGATTGGAAGACAGTCCATAGAGCTTTAAGCGCTCTTGAGTCAAAGAAGCTGATCCAGCGGATTGACGAAGGCATGCGCGTCACAGGGAA
>RFTL01000162.1 GCA_009923455.1 Actinomycetota bacterium
AAGGTAATCCTCGAAGAGGGTGCCACCTTCAAGATCACAATCGATGATGTTCAAGGTGATGTAAACATCTGTTCCACCACCTACAAGGGCCTACCTGGGGACGTACGTCCTGGTGACCAGCTACTGATTGATGATGGTCGTATCGGACTGCGTGCCACAGCGGTTGATGCCCGCACCGTAACCACGGTCGTTGAGGTAGCAGGACCGGTTTCTAACAACAAGGGAATCAACCTTCCTGGTGTTGCGGTAAACGTCCCAGCACTTAGCGAAAAGGATGAGGACGACCTGCGTTGGGCTCTCAAGCTTGGCGCCGACATGATTGCGCTGAGCTTTGTGCGCAACGCCAAGGACATCGTTCGTGTTCACGAGATCATGGCCGAAGAGGGTCGCTTTGTTCCCGTGATCGCCAAGATCGAGAAGCCTCAGGCTGTAGCCGCCCTTGAGGAGATCATCGACGCTTTTGACGGTGTAATGGTTGCTCGCGGTGACCTTGGTGTTGAGTTACCACTTGAGCAAGTGCCACTGGTTCAAAAGCGTGCGGTTGAGCTTTCCAGACGTTGGGCGAAGCCGGTTATCGTTGCAACTCAGATGCTGGAAAGCATGATCAGCGCCTCCAGGCCAACCCGAGCCGAGACCTCAGATGTTGCCAACGCGGTCCTGGATGGCGCAGATGCCCTAATGCTTTCTGGAGAGACCTCGGTAGGAGAGTTCCCAGTTGAGACCGTAAAGGTAATGGCCAAGATCATCGAATCTACCGAGGAGAATGGCCTAGAACGTATTCCTGAGCTTGGCACCAAGCCCCACACCCACTCCGGTGCTGTGGTGCTTGCCGCCATGGAAATCGCCGAGCTGTTGGGTTCCAAGTTTGTCTGTGTATTCACCGAGTCAGGTGACACCCTTCGCCGCGTTTCTCGCCTGCGTTCCCGGGTTCCAGTTTTGGCATTCACCCCAAATGAGGATGTTCGCCGGAAGTTGGCATTGGTTTGGGGAGCGACCACATACTTGGTCGACAAAGTCAAGCACACCGATGACATGATCAAGCAGGTTGACGAAATCATGCTTGCAAGCGGAAAGTGCCGAGTTGGCGATGAGGTTGTGATTGTGGCCGGTAGCCCTCCTGGAATCCCAGGTTCTACCAACTCACTG
>RFTL01000163.1 GCA_009923455.1 Actinomycetota bacterium
TCACGTCTAACATGGGCCGTTTGGGGCTAACGCCAGCCGATCGCACCAAGTTGGGCTACGCAGAGGTCAAGCGACAGTCGAAACTAGAAGAACTGCAAGAAAAGTGGAGTAGTCGTGAGTAGCTGGCCCCCTAGGTGGCTGACTCCCGTGCCAGATGACGCTCTGGCGAACTCTCAAGGGCGTAAGGCCATAGACTTCATCGATGCTTTTGCAACTATTACAAAAGATTCTGTCGGTGGTCGCGCTGGTGAGCCTATGCGTCTTCGTGATTGGCAGCGTAGCCTTCTAGAAGCTGCCTTTGCATCTGACGGCGAAGGGTTCCGTCACAGGGTCAACCTAGTCGGCGTTCCACGTAAGAACGGCAAGTCGGCGCTCGCCTCTCCTATCGCTCTATGGTCACTACTCACTGGACCCAAGGGTGGCGAGGTCTATTCATGTGCTGCCGATAAGGATCAGGCTCGAATCGTGTTCGGTGAAGCCAAAAAGATGCTTGAAGCTGAGCCAGAGCTGGCAGAACTAGCCAAAATCTACCGAGATGCCATCGAAATACCCGGTACGGGGTCCGTTTACCGTGTTTTGTCGGCAGAAGCCTTCACAAAAGAAGGTTTGTCCCCCACAATGGTCATTTTTGATGAGTTACACGCCCAACCGACCCGAGAACTGTTCGATGTAATGCAGTTGGCCCAAGGTGCACGTGGTTCACTAGCCACAATGTTCTGTATTACGACCGCAGGACAAAAATCTGACTCTACAGGGCAGGATTCCATCGCTTACAGCCTCTATCAGTACGGCCAGAAGGTCGCAAGAGGCGAAATTGATGACCCATCGTTCTTTATGGCATGGTGGGAGGCCGCTGCAGACGCAGATCATCGTGATCCAGCCACTTGGGAAGACGCAAACCCCGGTTTTGGTGACCTAAACAGCGCGGAAGACTTCGCTAGCACCGTTTTGCGCACTCCAGAGGCCGAATTCCGTACAAAACGCTGTAATCAGTGGGTTTCAAGCAACATGACGTGGCTTCCAAGCGGTAAATGGGACGAATTAGCGCAAACGCGCGAAATTACACCCGATGATGAGCTAATTATCGGTTTTGACGGCTCTTTTAGCGGTGACACGACCGTTTTGGTTGGCTGCACCATCG
>RFTL01000164.1 GCA_009923455.1 Actinomycetota bacterium
ACCGCCGCCCATGCCGAACAATCCGCCCAATAGTTCATTCACCAGCATCTGGGAAGCAAGCTGAGCAACCTGGTTCAAGATTGTGTCTACCATGCCTTTGAAAGCTTCCTCTAAAGATTGGCTTCCAGTCAGCAGCCCGGTAAAGAATCCCTGGAATCCTTGCTGAATTCCTGGAAGTAGTTGCCCCATAATGCTGAACTGCTGCGAAACATTGTCCAGCTTCACTTGAGCCAGTGCGTGAGCATTGTTCGTGAGCTGCGCCACGGCTTCAGCACTTAGCCCCGCTCTGCTTTGAATGTCTGCCAGTGTGTTGCTCAGCTCCTGCTGGATATCAACGATCGCCAGTTCTCGATCGATGCCCATTGCTTGAGTTTCAAAGCCCATCGCCCGTAGTCCGCTGCTCCGCTCCCGAATAGGAGCCATCTGCGAAGAAACCAGCTCATTGTCCAGTGCCCGTCGCTGTTGCTCGATTGCCCTGGTATTCTGCTCAAACTCACTGCGGTAATTCTCCAGCGTTGCGGCGTTGAGTTCCTTGGTTCGCTCGATCGTCTCATTCAATAAGTCAATCTGTGCCTGGGTTTCAGCCGTTGGCATTACATCCTGCTGAATCCGTAGCTGCCGCAACTGCTCCTGATAGTCGCGCATCTGGGTATCCAACTGACTCATCAGTTCGCCCTGCCGCAGGTCAAACTCTGCCTGATTCGCTTCTCCCAGTGCCCCAAAGTCGAATTGCCGCGATCGAAGCCCTTGAATCCGCTGCTGAACCGTTTCACGCCCAATACTGAAGTTGCGCTGCTGTGCTTCAAATACTGCCTGCTGCTGTGCCCGTCTGTACTGCTCTTCCCTGAGTTGAATCTGTTTCTGAATCGCTTCCGACTGTGCCTTGATGGCATCCGTAATCTGTTTCTCCGCCTCAGCATTGGCGGCGATCCGCTCCTGCGTTTGCTTCAGCAGGCTATCGAATTGGGCGATCGTCTCCTGGGGAAGCCCCTGGCTAATTGCTGCCTCCCGTCGTTGCTGAAGCTGTGGGATAGAAGCCTGTAAAGCTTCCTGCGATCGTCTCAACCGCTCTAAGCCGCTGTTGCGCTCCAGGTCTTGAGATTGTGCCTGCAGGTCGAATAGCTCACGCTGGAGTTGCAC
>RFTL01000165.1 GCA_009923455.1 Actinomycetota bacterium
ATGGTGCCGGGCGGTTTCCTTCACATAAGCTTTCTCGCGTTGGGCTTGGGTGAGTGCCCGGTATTCCACATCGGAGTAATTGCGATCGCCGGTGAGTACCCGGCGGTAAGCGATGCCTGAATCCTGGGCATCCGTTTCACTTTCGTCAAAGGTGCGATCGCAGCGGTTGAGCAGCTTAATCCCCCATTGCACCCATTCCACCGGGTAGTCATTACTCTGAAACACCCGATTGAGAATGATTTCATCGCCAGCAGGCACCGCCCTGGATGTGTAACCCAAGTGGTGCTTGGCCCGCTGTTGATCGGCAAAGGAAAGATTAGGCACTACACCTCACCCGCTACCACTGCCCCATCTTTACCCAGTGCCACCCGCTTATCTTTAGCCGCCGGGGGTGGCGGCGGGGCACCTTTGCGAAAGCTGACTTGATGGGGTTCCAGAAAATCGGGCTACCCGGTAATGTCGCCCTTCGGCTGATAGCAGATCAGCTCTCCAGAGTTGGAAAGGATGGCATCGGCTTCGATCTTCTCCCCCTCGTAATAGATATTCTCTAAAGGGATGTCGCGGGTGAAGTTCCCGAAATGATCCGGAGTGAGGATGATGGTTGATCGGCGTTGTTGTGGCATGGCTCTAAATGTAACTTCCTGCAGAAAGGCTAAACGCTATATCTAGGGGAGTAGATCGGAGCGGTAGATCAGCTGTAACGCCTCTTCCTGTTGGCGCGATAGCTGAATACCGTCATCGATCGTGGGTGCCCCTACCCGTTGTTGCCACACTACTCGCACATCCACCCGCACGGGCCGTACCTGGGGAGAGTTGGGGGGTGTGACGATCGCACCTTGAGGAGTTTGGTTAGTCCCTTGCAGTGTGCGGGTACCCGGATCGGTGTTGTTGCCGTGCAGAAATAGCTTAGGGGTGAAGTTGGTCGTTAATGTGAAGTCGCTGATCTGTTGTTGGCCCTGATCTTGCAGGAATCCATTAGAGTCTACTGCTAGGGATTGAGCGACATAAGCGCTTGTGTCTGTGACACTGGCAGCTACCTTAATCCGATCGTTGGCAGTCCCGATGCAAGGCTCATACACAGTAAAAGCAATATCCCTGATTTTGCTGCCCGTTGTCACAACCAGGGGGTTATTGGTGGA
>RFTL01000166.1 GCA_009923455.1 Actinomycetota bacterium
ACTGTCTACCGAGAGAAATGCTGTTAATTTGAACAAACAGTATCAGGCAGCTTTGCAACAAAGAGAAAAAGCGCTTGAAGCCAACGAAGCCGCTACGCAAAAGGCGCAGGCTGACTTTGATTCAGCCATGGAAATTTACAACAAATACCAAGAAGACTTGGCATCAGAGAAGCAGGCGTGGCAGGAAGAAACTGGTCGCAAAGCTACTGGCATTCAAACCATCCGCCCGCAGAGCATAACCAAAGGTCTTGGCGGGGCTAACGCTGCGAAGATTGCGGAGCTTGAGAAACAGTTGGCATCGTTGCCCGGTAATTTGCAGTCAGTAGGTGAGGCCAGCAAAATACAACAGCAAATTGCTGATCTCAAGTCTGGCGCTGCCGGCTACACGCCTGCATACATCAAGGATCCAAAGACCGGCAAGCTTATTCCGTCGTCAGAAGCCGAACCTATTACCGAGTTCAAACCGTTCACGAAGGTGCCTGGCTACGATACGACTCGCCGCCTGATGGAAGAGAAAGACATCACGGCTGTGTTTGAGGATGTGGCTGGCCGTCGCCCGACAGCGGCAGAGATGGACAGGTTCCTTGGTACACAGACAACTGACGCAGCTATTGCTCAGTTCGCTATGAACCAGCCTGATGTAAAAGCCAAGGTTGACTATACGGACGATGATTTCCGTGAGAACTTCCAGTACTACATAGGTCGCGAACCAACAAAAGGTGAGCTGGCATCTATGAAGAAAGCGAAGATCACCAACTTCAACCAGATGAGGAACTTCCTCCAGCAGCAGCCGGCGTACCTGAAGAACCTGAACACTGTCGCGCAGCAGGCATTCCAAGCACAGCAGAAGACGGCGGAGGATGCGCTGGCCGAGCAGCAGCGTCTGGCGGCATCTCTGACTCCAGAGATGGTTTCCTCTGCTTACAAAGATGTGCTTGGCCGTCCTCCGACGATGGAGGAGCTGCGCCAGTACATGGGTGCGCAACAGACATCTGAAGGACTGGAAGGAATCCTCAAAGGGTCAGAAGAATATCTCGGAACACGTACTAAACCGTTGATTCCTGCGCCCAGCCCTGTAGTGCAACCGGCTGTTACCCCTATCCAATTTACT
>RFTL01000167.1 GCA_009923455.1 Actinomycetota bacterium
GCTACTACATCTTCTCTTTGAGGTACTAGCTCGTTCTGGCCACCAACTCCGTTTTGAGCCATCTAATTTACCTCTCCATTTTTACATCCCCAGCCGACCCCAGCTAACACGAGACTCTAGTGTATTCATCGCTGCCGCAAACATCGCATTAATGGCTCCACCCCCACCCTCAACGCCAAGTAGCTTCTCAACAAGGGACTTATCAGGCTCAACCTCCTTAATACGAACCTCCTTGCCAAATCGCTTACGGAGAACATCGTACATAGAGCCAATCTCATCCACGAGCCCCAGCTCAACTGCCTTGCTACCAGACCAGACGGCACCGGTGAATAGGCTGTCATCTGTCACCTTCGGCCTGCGGTCCTTGACCTGCTGGCAGAACTGGACGAAGACATCCTTCATCGCCGACTCCAGAATTGCCCTGTCGCTCGCCTTCTCGGGCTGGAACGGATCAAGCAGAGCCTTGTTATCGCCACAGGCGTAGACACGTCGCTCCACACCGAGCTTACCCATCGCCTCAACAAAGCCGAAGCCACCGGCAATCACGCCGATGCTCCCCACCATTGAGGCACGAGAGGCGTAGATAGTGTCACCGGCCAGAGCAAGCCAGTAGCCACCGCTGGCGGCACAGTCCTCCACAAAGGCCAGAACAGGGACCTCCTTCTCAGCTGCCAGCCAGCGGATCTTCTGATAGATCAGCTCAGTCTGGACGGGTGAACCACCAGGGCAGTTGATTGCCAGAGCAATTGCATCCACACGTGGCATCTCCTCAACCTTCTTGAACACTTTCTCCAGAGTACGCACATTGAGAGTCGCACTCCCTCCACCCACGCGACTGGCAGACACCACACCAGTCAGATTCAGCACTGCAACGGTAGGACGGATACGGAAGCACATTTTTTGCGGCTTGTTAAGCAACCAAAAATGTTCTTTTTGATTTCAATTTTATAGCAATCTATACACGGTCTAATACATTTACAGCATCTTCTTGAAATCGGCGGCTGTTACAATCGGAACACCTGCAGCCAGTGCCTTCTTCGTCTTCTCATTGTTTACAGTCGCATCCTTAATCACAAGTGTAGTCACCTTCTTGCCCCAGACATCAGCAAC
>RFTL01000168.1 GCA_009923455.1 Actinomycetota bacterium
TTTTCAAAGAAAACTCGAATCGTGTTATTGCCGGAATCACCGTGTTTGCTGGTTTTTCATCAACCATCTCGTGGCCGCTAACCAGCTACATCAACTCCCAGTTTGGGTGGCAAAGTGCCATTTGGTTCTGGGCCGCAATGCATCTTTTTGTCTCACTCCCGCTGCATGCCACCATCCCGCGCAGTGAGCAGCGCGAGATCGACACCATGACTGGACCGATACAAAAGATCATGAAGCGAGGCTTGAAGTTCGACAAGCTGCTGGTGGTTTTCGCGTTGATGTTCGCTCTCGAAGGCTTCATCGTGTCTTCCGTCAACACCACATTGCCATTTCTTCTGACTGAGCTAGGGGCCAGTGAGCAACTTGCGCTTTTGGCGGCAGTGATCCTCGGCCCAAGTCAGGTCTTTGCCAGGCTGTTGCTTGTCGCACTCGGGAAAAGGACTGGGCCAATCACGGTTGCAGCAATCTCTATCGCAGCGCATCCGCTAGGCGTCTTGTTTGTTTTGCTTTTTGGTGTCAACGGGCTTTTGCCATTTGTGATTCTGCATGGCATCGGTGTTGGACTTAATCCGTTTATTCGAGGATCGTTGCCGCTTTTGTTCTTCGGAGCTCAAAGCTATGGGCAGCGACAGGGTTATGTGATGATGCTTAGCAAAATCGTTGGAGCCCTGTCGCCAACCCTGCTAACCCTCATGGTTTTGGCAAATCCAACCCAAGCAATCATTGCCACGATGGCCATGGGTTGTTTGGCAGGTTTGCTGCTTGTTTGGGTCGCGGCTTTGGCAAAAGCACGAGGAATCAGCACCAAGTAAGCAAAGTCCGAACAAATTCCGAAGCCCGGCGTTGTCCTTTCTTCGGTTAGCCGAAGACTGATTCTTGAAAAATGCACACTAGAGGTAGTTTTAATCCAGAAATTCCTCTAGGAGAACATTTTGAAGCTAGCATTCCGCAGCATCCGATCGTTTGCCATTGCAGCCGCCCTCGCAATGCTGGGCTCCCTGATTGTTCCTGTCGTCACGCCAGGCTTGGTTAGTGAAAAAGCAGCAGCAAACTCTTCAGTTAACTTCTCGGGAAACTACCTGAACTTTGACAAGGGCACCATGG
>RFTL01000169.1 GCA_009923455.1 Actinomycetota bacterium
ACTTGTAGTTATACTTGCGGGTCTCAATCTGTCCAATCTTCTTGCGAATCAGTTCACGGGCGACATAAGAATCAGAGTTAGACTTTTCAGCCTGAAGCAACTGAATCTTGGCATCGTGGCCTTCGGCGACCTTGATGGCTTTGGCGTGGTTAGCCTTAACCTTTTCGAGGAACGCTTCAACGCTCTTGCGAGTGAAGCCACCCTTAAGAATCTCTTCCACAGACTTATCGAGCCTGTAGTAGCGAACTTGGCGAGGGCGACAGTTGAACCCGTAGTAAACGGGTGCGGGCGTGGTGTCGAGGTGTCCAGCATCTCTGCCGTCTTCCTTGAACTTGGGAACTGAGGTTTCGTTGGTCATTTTGTTTTTTGGTTGGGTATCCCGCTCCCTCAGGATTGAGGGTTCACGGAAAGTAGAATGAGAAGGAACTGAAAGTAGTAAGTCCAATTGTAATACCTTTGGCAACCAAAAAAAGAGGGGTTAGTTACTTCCCCCTCTGGTTTACTTCTGCTCTGCGAGACGCTTGACCATCTCTTCGAGGACGACCTTGATGAGTTCCTTGAGTTCCTCCTTAGAGGGCTTGTTGGCCTCACCAATCTGTTCCTCGACAGCCTCAGCGACCTTCTCCTCAAGGTTGTCGCTGAGTTCGTCAGTCGATTCCTCAATCAGGTCGTTGACTCGGTCAGAGTCGCAGTAGTCGCTGTTGCTCAGCCAGTTCTCGATGTTATCATCAAGGTCTTCGTGCTTAACATAATCGTCAAGGTCGAGGTCGTTGATGGTGCTTTCGAGGTCATCCAGACGGCTCTCGACATCCGACAGGTCAGGTTCGCTCTCGATAGAGAGTTCACCGACCTTCTGGTCGAGCGTGTCGAAGTCCTTGCGGACAGTCGTCAGGGTGAGGGCGAGGTCGTTGAGACCCAGCCAGTTTGCGAGCCAGTTTTTGAGCATTTTGGTTTTTGGTATTTTGGGTATCCCGCTCCAGCAGGTTTGCTGGTTCACGGAAATTGGACTGTGAAAGAACTGAAAGAGAGTGAAACCTTTTCTACCCAGATGTCAACCAGATTGCCACAAGAAAGAGGGGTTAGTTACTTCCCCCTCTG
>RFTL01000170.1 GCA_009923455.1 Actinomycetota bacterium
ACCCAATTCAATAGCCCAGCCTATCACCAGGGTCACTTTTATGGCCTGGATGACGGTCGCCTTTCCTGCATGGAGGCAGCGACTGGAGAACGTCTCTGGAAAGAAGGGCGATTTGGCTCAGGTCAGACCTTGCTCTGTGGGGATCTGGTGCTGGTGCAGAATGAAGACGGGCGTGTGCATCTCTGCGCAGCTCATCCCTCGGGCTTCAAGGAGTTTGGGAAGATCGCTGCCTTATCGAGCAAGACATGGAATCATCCCGTGCTTGCGGGCCGCTACCTTCTGGTTCGCAATGATCGGGAAGCTGTTTGTTATGAACTAGCTCTTAGCCCGTAGTGACTTCATCACCGCGCGAAATGTGCTACGCCTTAAGACTTGGGCATGTGCGGCACCAGAACATCCGGAGATTGTCCACGCTGCTTACTGCGTCGAGCAGCTTCACGGGCAAAGACCTCCTGAGAGCGCTTAAGTTTGGTTTTTTTCGTGGAGAGTACAGGTGACTGCCAAGTGCCGTCGCTGCGCAAAACACGAGCACGAGCATTGTCGGTGAAGTGCGTTTCCAAAATGTGCAAGAGCCGCTTGCGAGCTTCTTTATCCTCCACGGGAATGAGCAACTCGACTCGCTTCGAAAGATTGCGATTCATGAAATCTGCACTGGAAATGAACACCACAGGCCTTCCTCCCCGGCGAAAAGCATAAATGCGCGCGTGCTCCAGATAACGGTCGATGATACTCACGACGCTGATGTTTTCACTCAAGCCTTTGACGCCTGGGCGCAGACAGCAGATGCCGCGAATGTTTAACCGGATCTTCACCCCCGACTGAGAAGCCTCATAGAGAGCTTCCATCATTTCCCGATCTTCCAGCGAGTTCATTTTCAGCATGATCTCTGCCGTTTCTCCCTGGCGAGCACGCTCCGTTTCACTCTTGATCATGTCCAGCAAGCGCTCTCTCAGGCCATAAGGGGCCATGCTCAACTTTTGAAAATGCACAAAGCGTGAACGGCCTGTGACAGTGTTGAAAAACGCGCTGGCATCGCTGCCATAATCAGCACGACAGGTCAGATAACTCACATCCGTGTAGA
>RFTL01000018.1 GCA_009923455.1 Actinomycetota bacterium
TCTTTTTTGGCGAGCAGATCCCCAAGCCTCGAGTGCTGCAGGCTGCAGAATCAGTCGAGGCTGCCGAAGCCGTGGTTGTGGCCGGAAGCTCACTGACAGTGAACTCCGGATTACGCCTGGTTAAGCGTGCCAAGGAGCTTGGTCTACCGGTGGTAATTGTGAATCTTGGCGAAACTAAAGCTGACCCAATTGCCGATGTGAGACTAAATGTCTCCACATCCAAAGTCCTCGCGGAGCTCTTCGATGTCTGATACCACGCTGGGTCTGTTACGTCACGGACAAACCGACTGGAACATAAACCTCCGCCTGCAGGGAACCGCAGATATCCCGATGAATGAGGTCGGTATAGCTCAGGTGGAGCTGGCAGCGGAGCACCTAGCCAACCAAAACTGGGACCTCGTGATTTCCTCACCGTTAGGAAGAGCCAAACATTCTGCCGAAATCGTTGCTAATCGACTTGGTGTAACCGAGGTGCTCATTGAGCCGCTTCTTTTAGAGCGTAGCTTCGGTATTGGTGAAGGTCTTGAATACAGCGAATGGCATGAGAAGTTCGGAAAGCTGGATGAGATTCCAGGTGCTGAGTCAGCTTCTCAAGTAATCGAGCGTGCCAGAGCGCTGCTTGATCAGATGGTCGAGCGCTTCCGTGGCAAACGAATCCTTGCCGTATCGCACGGGGCGCTCATTCGGTTTGTACTGAGTGAGGTGACCGCTGGAGCGGTTCCTCCACCAGGTGAACGACTGCAAAACGCCTCTTTGCACGTCTTGACCCATCAGGAGCATTGGAATCTCAGTTCTTGGGCTCCCGAGCCACTTGGCTCAAAGGCTTTTGAGTAGGCCCAATAGTTTCTGCGCGGAGACCGACCATGAGTAGTTGCCGGCCTGACGTTTGCCGGCGCTCGCGATTTGATTCCAAACCCCCGGTTCCTCCAACGCCCTAATCTGACTTGCGAACGAGTGGGGGTCTTCGGGGTCAAAAAACAGTGCGCCATCTGCTGCAACCTCGCGAAAAATCTCTAGGTCGGATAGCACTGCTGGAGTTCCCTGAGCGATGGCCTCGAGCGCTGGAATTCCAAATCCCTCATCCTTGCTCGCGCTCACCAAAGCAAAGCTTGACGACAGCAAACGTACATATTCGTCCTCGCTCACTCCCCCAGCGAAGCTCACACTCGCCCCTTCTGGAATCAGTTTTTCTAGCTGCTGTTTGCGTCTTGGGGTGATCTTGGAGAGTAAAACCAACTGATAATCGGGTAGCTCTGCCATGCCACTGATCAAAGTCTCGACGTTTTTGTAGCCGATAAAACTCCCCATGTAGAGAAGTTGCTTATTCCTGGGCTGTTGATCAAGAATCTTCAGATCACTGGCGTTTGGGATCACCCAGATCGGACGCTGAGTTAGTTTTGCTGCCTCAATTTGGCGCTTTGAAGTCTTCGAAACTGTCACAACAGCATCGGCCGACTTAAGCACCAACCGCTGTGGCCAAAAGCTTGAGTGATATAGCCACCAGATGCCCCGGATCAGCGGGTTGAACTGTGCCGGTGGGGTGCGGTGACGGTAATAGATCAGGTCATGAATTGTTAGCACGAGTTTGTACTTTTTAAGTAATCCAGAGGTTGTCTGCATCGGAGAGAAAACCACATCAGCACCTAGGCGATTCAGAGTTAGCGAAGTCAATGGCTCAAGCAGCGATGTGGCCTTGCGCGTTGCAAAGAACTCGACTCCATCGCCTATGAGCTCCTTTTGAAATTCACTATCCACCAAGACCGTTAGCTGTGTGAGTTTTCTGAGTTCTCGAATCAACCCGAGTGAAAACTTGGTAATGCCATCTGGGTGTCTTTGGATGAAACGACCGTCGAATACCAGCCTCAATTGATTTCCCTCACGAAATCCTCGACCATCAGACCAACTTCATAGGGTGTCTCATAGTGTGTCAGGTGCCCGCACTGCAGCATACGAAGCTCAGCCGAGCTTTGCCGCTGAAGCTCCAATTGACCTTTCAGCGGAGCGATTAGGTCCTTGGAGCCGGCAATTAGCAACAGCTTCTCAGGGGCACTTTGCACGAACTGCAAAACGCTGGAGGAGCTGGCCGCCCGATAGCCTTCGAGAACCACTCGGTCAAGGCTGTAGTTGGAGAAAAAGCTGTGATGTTGGTTGTGAATGAACGAACGCAGTTTTAGATCCCACGTGGTCGCCATCAACATCGACATCACCCTCACCACAAGTGTGCTTCGAAGCAGCATCGAGCCAAAGCTTCCCAAGCTACCGAGCTTGTAGTACAGATCGGAAATTCTGCCCGTGGGCTCCTGATTTTGAATGGTTGAAATCGGATTTAGCAAAATCGTCGGCTGACGCATCCCGATTTCCCAGGACTTAGCAACCACTAGAGAACCAAAGCTGTGCCCAAGAACGATTGGATTGTCGAAGCCTTGGACGAACTCGGCAAACCAAGAGCCATAGCTTTCTAAATTGTGCTCACCCTCAAAAGCTGGTGTTTTTCCATAACCAGGAAGATCTGGAATCACCACGTGGTGACCTGGCAATGCTCCGGCAATTGCGCTCAGTCCGTGGTGGTCTCCCCTGAAGCCGTGAACGAGAATCACGGTTCGTCCCGGGCCTGAGTATTGCCAGGTGGCGGTTCCCCCGACATCGGAACGGGAAGCCCTGGCCTTTGCCAGTTTCATGAGTTCCGGCGCGGAAGATTTCAACACCTGCATTGAACCAGTCTAGGTTGCACGGCCTTGGCCATAGTCTTTCCATCGTGCTGGATTTTGATTTTGAACCGCAGACACCCTCATGGGCAAAGCGTCTGGCGGCTTTTGATCTCGAGACCACCGGGCTCGATCTCAGGCAATCCAGAATTGTCACCGCATGTGTTGCGGTCTTAAACGCAAATGGCGAGGTCGAAGAGCTTCACGAGTGGCTGGTCGATCCAGGAATCGAAATCCCAGAGGCGGCATCTAACGTGCACGGTGTAACCACCGAAATTGCAAGAGCTAACGGTGCACCGCCCGCTGCGGCAGTGCCTGAGCTAGTTTCTTTGCTCGCTGGGCTGATGGATCAGATGCCGCTAGTTGCCTTCAACGCCGCATACGATTTTTCGATTTTGCATCACGAGGCGCTTAGGAATGCCAGTTCACCACTGACCCCTAAGCCCGTTGTGGATCCTATGGTGCTCGACAAACAGCTGGTTCGATTCCGCAAAGGAAAACGCACTCTAAGCGCCCTTACCTTGGACTATCAGGTTCCCCTTGAAAATGCCCACAACTCGACCGCCGACGCGATTGCCGCTGGCCGGCTGGCACAGCGAATGGCTCGGCAATTTGCAGATCAGCTCAGTATGGACGCGAATGAGCTACACGAGTTGCAAATCGGCTGGGCGAAAGAACAGGCGCTGGATTTTGAAAAGTGGATGAAAACACAAAACCGCCCGGATTTCCGGGCGGAGTTGGGTTGGCCAGTTCGAGACTAGCTGAAGTTCTTGTAACGCTCGTTGAAGCGCTCAACGCGACCAGCGGAGTCCATGATGCGCTGCTTACCGGTGTAGAAAGGGTGGCTAGCGGAGCTGATTTCCACGTCGTAAACCGGATAGGTCTTGCCGTCTTCCCACTCGATGGTCTTGTCGCTGGTGATGGTAGCGCGGGTTAGAAAGGCAACTCCGGAGGCCAAATCGCGAAATACGATCGGCTCGTAGCTTGGGTGAATTTCAGCCTTCATGGTTTCCTTCTAGGTTTGAATTCTTTTTGCGAAACGCAACAGCGGGAAAGCTTAGCAGAGAAAACCCTGTCGGTCTAGGCTGCTCGGACAGAGAATCTGCCACCTTCGTAACTGACCGTAAGCGGGTATCTGAAGGCTTCGGAAATGCTCTCGGAGGTGATTGTGCTACCAATCTCGCCTCTGGCCAAAATCTTGCCATCTTGAATCAGAAGTGCGTGGGTGAATCCTGCTGGAATCTCCTCGAGGTGGTGGGTAACCATGGCCATGGCTGGAGCGTAAGAAGAAGTTGCGTATCCACTGAGCAGTCTGATGGTTTGCTCTCTCGCGCCAGGATCAAGCGACGCAACCGGTTCATCAAGCAGTAACAGCTCTGGATCGGTCATGATGGACCTTGCAATCTGGACGCGCTTTCGCTCGCCATCACTGAGTGTTCCAAATGGACGGGATGCAAAATCAGCTAGGTCCCACTCCCCCAAGACCCTGAGAGCTCGACGCTCATCCACCGAGTCATACTCCTCTTTCCAGCGACCAGTGATCCCGTAGGAAGCAGTCATCACCGCATTCAAAACCGTTTCGCTGTTTGGAATTTGATTTGCGAGGGCAGAGGATGCAAACCCGATGCGGGTTCTAAGTTCAAAAACATTAACCTCGCCAAGTCGCTGGTTCAGCACATCTGCCGTTCCACTGCTTGGCTGAATCTGTGCGGCACAAACCCTAAGCATGGTTGTTTTTCCTGCGCCGTTTGGTCCGAGAATTACCCAGCGCTGTGAGGAGTCAGCTTGAAAACTGACGGAATCAAGAATCGTCTTGCCACTTCTGACAACACTTACATTCTGAAGATTAATCACGTTAGACATCGCGTAAAGCCTAATCACCCAGTGCGCGTTGGTAGACCTCTATGGTGCGAGTCGCGATTGACTCCCAGCTGAATTCTCGTTCTGCACGTACACGTCCAGCTTGACCGAATGATTTGAGCTTCCCCGATGCGAGAGCAGAATTCAGAACCTCAGCCCAGTCGGAAACAAACTTGTCGGCATCAATCGGCGCTCCCGAGCCATCCTGAACCTGCTCAATCGGGACCAACCAACCAGTTTCACCCTCGACTACAACCTCTGGAATACCACCGGTCGCAGTTCCAATAACCGGAACACCGCAGGCCATGGCTTCAAGATTCACGATCCCTAGCGGCTCATAAATCGATGGGCAGACAAAGGCGTCCGCGTTAGTGAGCAAGGCTGCGAGTTTGTGCTGTGGCAGGTGCTCCGGAATCCACACCACTCCTGATCGATTGCGGGCAAGCTCTGCCACCAACTGCTCTACCTCGAGCTTGATTTCCTCAGTGTCAGGCGCACCGGCGCAAAGAATTAGCTGAACATCAGAGGGCAATTCACGGGCCGCTCGAAGGAAATATGGAAGTCCTTTTTGTCTCGTGATTCGGCCCACAAAAATCACCGATCTGCGATCTGGGTCGACACCCAGAGCCCTGACAGTGTCGGGTTCTTGAATCGGCCGCCACTTTTGAGAATCAATTCCGTTATAGACAACTTCGACCTTGCCAGGATCCAAATCTGGGTAGCTGCGAAGGATGTCATTTCGCATTCCATTTGAAACCGCGATCACTTTGCTGGCTGCCTGATAAGCGGTTCTCTCGATGTAGGAGGAGAGTTCGTATCCTCCCCCAAGCTGCTCCCGCTTCCAGGGTCGAAGTGGCTCAAGCGAGTGCGCGGTCACCACATGTGGGATGGAGTGCAACATAGAACCGATGTGGCCAGCGAAGTTTGCATACCAGGTGTGAGAGTGGACTAGGTCCGCTCCAGCCAGGGCATCAGCGATCAGCAGATCCACTCCCATGGTTTGAAGCGCAGAGTTGGACTCTTCCAGTTCAGTTGGAACCTGGTAACCGAAGGTTCCAGGCTCTACCACGGGAGAACCAAAAGCGTGAACTCTCGCATCAATTCGATTTCTCAAGACCTTTACCAACTCGGTGATGTGAACACCGGCACCACCATAAATGTGCGGTGGATACTCTTTGGTAACGAAATCGACTCTCATAACAAAATGCTAGTCCCCGCCTAATCCGAGCAACTAACATTTGGCTATGGGACGTACTCGTGTTTTCGGAATGGTCCTCGCCGGCGGTGAGGGCAAGCGCTTGATGCCGCTGACGGCAGACCGAGCCAAACCTGCAGTCCCCTTCGCTGGCAGTTATCGACTGATTGACTTTGCGCTTTCAAACCTAATCAACTCGGGGCTTCGCCGCATCGTGGTTCTGACACAGTACAAGTCACATTCTCTTGATCGACATGTTTCTCAAACTTGGCGCATGTCACCACTGCTTGGTGCATACGTCGCCTCGGTACCGGCTCAGCAACGTTTGGGAAAGCGTTGGTACACCGGAAGCGCAGACGCAATTCTGCAGTCGATGAATGCACTGAGTGACGAGCGTCCTGACTACGTGGTTGTGGTTGGCGCCGACCACGTCTACCGCATGGACTTTGATCAAATGCTTCAGTCTCACATCGAATCTGGCATGGAGGCCACCGTTGCCGCGATTAGGCAACCAATTGCTCTTGCTCCGCAGTTTGGTGTCATTGAAGTGGACCCAAACAACCCAACCAAAATTGAAAACTTTAGGGAGAAACCAGCTGACCCGAAGGCGGTTCCAGGGGATCCAACGCAGGCTTTGGTCTCGATGGGAAACTACATCTTCAATGCTCAATCATTGATTGAGGCGATTGAGCTCGATGGTCAAAATGAAGACTCTTCCCACGATATGGGTGGCGACATAATTCCGTATTTTGTGAACAAGGGCACCGCAGGCGCTTATGACTTCACATACAACGAAATTCCCGGAGCGACCGACCGAGACAAGTCCTACTGGCGCGACGTGGGAACGATCGACAGCTACTACGACGCTCACATGGACTTGATTTCGACCATGCCGATTTTCAATCTCTACAACTCTGATTGGCCGGTTTACAACCAGCAAATCAACCTTCCGCCTGCAAAGTTCATTCATGATTCCGAGGGCAATCAGGGACGAACCAACGATTCCATCGTGAGCCTTGGCGTTGTGGTTTCCGGCGGAATTGTGGAGCGGAGCGTTCTGTCCCCCAACGTCAGGGTTGCCTCGCGCAGTTTGATCACCGATTCGGTGTTGCTAGATAACGTCCAGGTTGGAAGAGACTGCACAGTCAGAAAAGCAATCCTGGATAAGAACGTGGTGATTGCCGATGGCGCGAGCATCGGAGTGAATCGTGAGCGCGATTTGGAGCGCGGCTTAACGGTGACTGATTCCGGAATCGTTGTGGTTGCGAAAGGGCTGTTGGTAAAGCCTTGACCAGGTTTTTAGTGGTCTTCGATGTTGACTCAACTCTCATTGAAGACGAGGCAATTGAACTGCTGGCAGATCGCGCTGGAAGGCGCGAAGAGGTAGCAGAAATCACCGAACGTGCGATGCGCGGCGAATTGGACTTTTCGCAAAGCCTGATCGAGCGTGTTGCAACCCTGAAGGGCTTACCCGAATCAGTTCTGGCCGAGGTTTCTCAACTGCTTAGACCAACCCAGGGAGCTAAAGAGTTGGTTGCAGCGATCCATGCCAGAGGGGGCAAAGCTGCAGCAGTGTCGGGCGGCTTTATCCAGCTACTGGGTCCAGTGAAGCAATCCATCGGATTTGATTTTGAGCGAGCCAATACCCTTGAGGTTTCTAACGGAATCCTGACTGGGAGGGTGCTGGGAACCATAGTCGACCGCGAGGTAAAGGCCGAATCACTGATGCAGTGGGCCGGAGAGCTTTCTGTTCCAATCGCCCGAACAATCGCGGTCGGAGATGGAGCAAACGATTTGGGAATGATGGGCGTAGCTGGGCTGTCTGTGGCATTCTGCGCCAAGCCAGTGGTCCGTGAAAATGCAAAGATCGCGCTCAATGAGCGCGATCTAGCAAGGTTGATTCCGCTGCTGCCTTAGGCACCGGTTGAGTGCAGACCACCATCGACGTGGATTAGTTCTCCAGTGGTTGCTGGGAACCAGTCGCTCAGCAGGGCAACAAGTCCCTTAGCGGCTGCTTCGGTGTCCGTTAGGTCCCAACCAAGCGGTGCTCTGTCAGTCCAAAGCTCTTCCATGGTTGCAAATCCAGGGATACCCTTCGCTGCGGTGGTTCTCAGTGGGCCCGCGGAAACTAGGTTTACCCGAATTCCCTTATCTCCTAGGTAGCGGGCAAGGTAGCGAGAGGTGGACTCAAAGGCTGCCTTTGCAACACCCATCCAGTCATAAACCGGCCACGAGACTGTCGCGTCGAAGGTTAGTCCGACAACCGAGCTGGGGTTGTTCAGCACCGGAACGCAGGCTGCGGTGATTGATTTGAGTGAGTATGCGGATACCTCAACCGCGGTCGAGACATCTGACCACTCGGTCTCCATAAAGTTTCCACCCAGAGCGGTCTGTGGAGCAAACGCAATCGCGTGCACGATGCCATCTAAGCTTCCCAGGTGCTCCTTGATGTGGCCTGGCAGAGCTGCCAAATGCTCTGCATTGGTGGCATCAAGTTCAATGACCTTCACGGGCTTTGGTAGGCGCTCGGCAATCTTGGTAGTGATTGGGAGCATGCGGCCAAACGAGCTCAGCAGAACGTCTGCTCCTTGTTCTTGGGCTAGTCGTGCTGCAGAAAATGCAATTGATGCCTCGGTCAGCACTCCGGTGATAAGAATCTTCTTACCTTCAAGAATTCCCAACATGTCTCCTTAGTCGAATGAGAAAAAACTACACCTAGTGGCCCATTCCCAGGCCGCCATCCACGGGGATTACAGCACCTGAGATGTAACTTGCTTCATCCGAGGCAAGCCAGCGAACCACTCTGGCAACCTCTTCAGGAGCAGCGAAACGACCTGCTGGGATTCTTTGCTTGTAGCTTGCGACCAGCTCTTCGGATAGTTCGGCCGTCATATCGGTGTCGATAAATCCCGGTGCTACGACGTTTGCTGTGATGTTCTTGCCACCGAGTTCACGGGTAACGCTTCTGGCCATGCCAACCAGAGCACTCTTGGTTGCAGAGTAATTCACCTGTCCAGCGCTTCCCAAGAGTCCAACCACGCTTCCAATCAGGATTACGCGACCAAACTTGGCTTTGAGCATGCTCTTGGTTACACGCCTTAGAACTCTGAACACGCCATTGAGATTCGTGTTAACAACCGACTCGAACTCTTCGTCGCTCATTCGAAGCAGCAGGGTGTCCTTGGTGATGCCCGCATTTGCGACCAAAACTTCAATCGGGCCGAGCGCTGCCTCAACCTCTTGAATCGCCGAATCAAGGGATTCGCCGTCAGTAACATCGGCCCGAACTGTCAGCGCACCCTTGGGGCCCTGACCCGATCTTGCTGTCACAGCTACTCGATACCCGGCAGCGATGAATTCCTCTGCAATCGCGTAGCCAATACCTCGGTTGCCTCCGGTGATCAGAACGGTTCTGGTTGATTCCAAGATGAGCTCCTAGTGGGAATACGATTAGAGGTATTGCACTTGAAAACCTCAGTCTAGTAATGGCGAAACCAGAAAAGCGGTAAGCGATTGAACCAGCGTCAAAGTGCCACTTCGCTCGGAATTTCTCCGGACGAGGAGCGTCGTTCTCGGATGGTGAAATACACCGTCGCGATGAGCATTCGTATGGTCTGCATTGTCGCCGGAGTGTTTGCGCAGGGTTGGTTGATGTGGGTTCTTTTTGCTCTGGCAATCTTCCTTCCATACTTCGCCGTGATTATTGCCAACGCCCAGGGTCCAACTCAGGACGACAGTGTTTCCAAGCTTGTTGCGCCCAAACTCACCATCAAGGCTCAAGACATAAACATCGTTGATGACAAATAAGTGCTCTCGAGCTGGTTGCACCAATCAAGCAACCTTTCTCATCTATTGGCGCAATCCAAAGCTCCACTCCCCAGAGCGCGAGAAAATCTGGGGAGCGTGCCTTGAGCACAAAAGTTTTCTGATTGACTATCTATCAGCACGCTCTTTCTTCCTCAGAACTGAAGCAATAAACAATGAAAACGATTAGACGCTGGGCTCCCTGGTTCGCCCTAGTTGTTCTGTTTTCGATCGCCACATCACTTCTTAGCTGGTGGCAGTTCTCAAGACGCGAAGAGCGGGTCGAGCGCATCGCCCAAGTGATGGCAAATTACGACATTCCAGCGGTTTCAATCTCGGATCTGGATTTTGACAAAGATCTCAACAAACTTGAATGGCGTCAGGTAGTGGTTCAGGGCAATTACCTACCAGGGGCAGCAGTGGCAGTTCGAAATCGGCCGCTCTCTGGAAGGGCAGGCTTTTTGCAGGTGATCCCATTCAAGATGTCCGATGGCAGAGTCATCGCTGTTGAGCGCGGCTGGATTCCTGCTGGTGAACCGGTTACTCAACCAGCCAGCATGCCTCTGCCTGATGCAAAGCCACGAGAGTTGGTGCTCAGAATTCGAGCTTCAGAGCCCAGCCTGGGCCGAGGTCAAGTTCAGGGACAACTCGCTTCGATAACTCCGGGAGAGATTCAAGGATTTACGGAAGACGAGATGATCCCTGATTACTACGGAAGGCTCGTCAGCGAGACGCCACCCTCAAATCAACTGCCGATGCCGATGCCTAAACCGTCCCTGGATGAGGGCAATCATCTCTCCTACGCGCTGCAGTGGGTGCTCTTTGGATTGATGGCGTTTGGTGCGTTTATATGGGCGGTGAAAAATGAACGACGAATTCAACTTGAGGAAAAAGGACTACTAGCGCCGCGCAAGAAGCGCAAGAATCAGGCGGCCCTCGACGCCGAGATCGAGGATGCTAGCTAGACTTGGGAAAAATCTTGAAGGGAATCAATTTTGAGCTCTGCTGTAATTCTTGATCGCTACGTGACCAGAAGCATCCCAGCCGATATTGCACTGGTTGGTGCCGGAGCGGTACTGATTTCGATTGCGGCACAAATTCAAATCCCAATGATTCCGGTTCCAATGACCATGCAGACCTTTGCAGTTCTCTTGGTGGCAGCAACCCTAGGTTTCTCAAGAGGTGCTGCTAGCACCGCGTTGTATCTCGCGTTTGGTGCCCTCGGACTTCCTGTTTTTGCAGGAGCTACAGCCCTGAAGGCGGCAATGCCCACTTTGGGTTATCTAATCGGCTTCGTGCTGGCTGCCGCGATTATCGGATTACTCGCTGAACGCGGCTTCACAAAGAACCCACTAAAACTTGCCGCCGCCTTTGCTCTTGGCAGCCTGGTTATCTACCTAAGCGGTGTAATCGGGCTGGTATCGATTCTTGGAATTGACTTCCAGACCGCAATTGGTGCTGGCGTATTACCATTTTTGTTTGGCGATCTGGTCAAGGCAGTCTTGGCAGCCTCGCTACTGCCGTTGGCGTGGAAGTTTGTGAAGTAATCAGCCTCAAATGAAAAAGCCCGGGAGTCCGGGCTTTTTTCTTTAGATAGAGAATCCGATTGCTCTCATCATCTCTTTGCCATCCTCGGTGATGCGCTCTGGACCCCATGGCGGCATCCAAACCCAGTTGATTCGAAACGCTTCTACGACGTTATCGAGCGCCTGGGCGGTCTGCTCCTCAATCACATCGGTGAGTGGGCAGCCGGCGCTGGTTAGTGTCATGTTGATCAGGAGCGCACCATCGGATGACTCTTGCAAACCATAGACCAGACCTAGATCCACGATGTTTACGCCAATCTCGGGGTCGATGATCTCTTTCATCGCCTCCAAGACCTGGTCATATTTCTCGGGGCTTAGCTCTTTTACTTCGTTCATACACTTGCCTTGAGGTAACGGTCGTAACCCTCCGCCTCCAGTCGTTCTGCAAGCTCTGGGCCACCCTGTTCGGCCACCTTACCAGCGACGAACACGTGAACGAAGTCTGGCTTGATGTAGCGCAGAATGCGGGTGTAGTGGGTGATGAGTAGAACTCCCAGATCGGTGTTGGCCTTGGCTCGGTTCACGCCTTCGGAAACGATCTTTAGGGCGTCAACATCCAAACCGGAGTCGGTCTCGTCCAAGATTGCAATCTTTGGCTTCAGAAGCTCAAGCTGCAGAATTTCGTGACGCTTCTTCTCGCCACCAGAGAAGCCCTCGTTCACATTGCGTTCGGTGAAATCAGGGTCCATGCGCAGATTGTTCATCGCAGTCTTGAGATCCCCTACCCACTGACGAAGCTGAGGCGCCTCTCCGCTGATTGCGGTCTTGGCGGTTCTGAGGAAGTTAGAAACCGATACGCCAGGAACCTCAACCGGATACTGCATCGCTAGAAATAGACCGGCGCGCGCTCTCTCGTCGACTTCCATCTCGAGCACATTCTGACCATCCAGGTAGATTTCACCATCGGTGACCTCATACTTTGGATGACCAGCAACCGAGTAGGCCAGAGTGGACTTTCCAGAACCGTTAGGTCCCATGACGGCGTGGGTCTCCCCCGAACGAATGGTTAGGTCCACACCGCGAAGAATCTGCTTTGGTCCCTGCTCGGTGTTGACCGAAACGTGCAGGTTCTTGATTTCTAGAGTTGCCATGATTTCCTTACCTAAGTCCTATTCGTATTCCACGTAAATGTCGTTGTTGTCGATTAGCACCTCGTAGGTGGCAACCGGCTCATAAGCGGGCAAGCTCAACGGCTTGCCGGTGTTTAGATCAAACTTCGCACCGTGCGCCCAGCACTCGATGGTTTCGTTGTCCACAAAGCCCTCTGAAAGCGAAATCTCACCGTGTGAACACTTGTCATCCAAGGCCTTCACCTCGCCGTTTGGGGTTCGGATAATGGCGATTGCGTGATCGTTAATCTTGACCCGAATCGCCTTTCCAGGCTTTAGGTCATCCAGTGAACAAATCTTGGTCGCCATCTTTAGGCACCCACTCTCTCTAGTTCGAGTTCGATAGCCGAGATCAAGCGCTGCTCAATCTCTTCGATTCCAATCTTCTGAATTACTTCGTTGAGGAAGCCTCTGACCACAAGCTTGCGGGCATCCGATTCAGAAACTCCGCGAGCCATCAGGTAGAAAAGCTGCTCATCATCGAAGCGACCAGAGGCACTGGCGTGGCCGGCACCTTCGATTTTTCCGGTCTCAATTTCCAAGTTCGGAACCGAGTCTGCTCTGGCTCCATCCACCAAAAGCAAGTTTCGGTTGAGCTCATAGGTGTCGGTGCCCTCTGCGCTCTCACGAATCAGCACGTCGCCGACCCACACCGTGTGCGCACCAGCACCCTGCAGCGCGCCCTTGTAGGCGACATTTGAAACGCAGTTCTTCGCGATGTGGTCAACGAATGGTCGGTGCTCAAAGTAGTTCCCGGTGTCGGCTAGGTAAACACCGAACATCTCTACCTCAGCGCCTTGGTTGGCTAAGAATGCGGTTGGCGTGACGCGAACCAAGTCACCGCCGAGTGAGACCACAACGTGCTTGAGCTTGGAGTCCCTGCCCAATCTGGCGAACTGGCTCGAAATGTGGCTTGCACCCTGGTCCCACTGCTGAATCGAAACGAAGTTCAGCTGAGATCCATCACCCAGCACAATCTCAACATTCTCAGCCAGCACGCCCAAGCCAACATGGTCTAGAACCACCGTTGCATTGGCGAAATTACCCACCTTGACCACAAGGTGAGCCGCCTTTGCGCTGACTCCTGCTGGGCTTAGCTTCACAAAGCTTGCCTCCGAGGATGAAAAGTCCGCAGGAATCTCGATCACTAGAGTCTTTGAAGCGTTGGTCCACGCAGCAGCGGAAACTCTATCTTCAGGAAGCCCTGCGGATCCGACAACTGAATCGGTTGACTCGACGTAGCGATGAGTTACACCTGAGACCAGCTTCAGCTCGAAATCGGAATCTGCGACCTCTGCCATCACGTCGGCGTCTAGGCCACGAAGCTTGTCAATCGGCAGGTAACGCCAAATCTCCTGAAGTTTCGAGATGGGCTCGAAGTCCGCTACCGAAGTGGAACGAGGACGCTCGGACCTGGTTTGAATCGGGACGTTGCCGTGGCTGTGTTCTTTGATACCGTGCTGCGACAATTAGCCCACCGCGCCTTCCATTTGCATCTCGATGAGCTTGTTCAGCTCAAGCGCATACTCCATCGGGAGCTCCTTGGCGATTGGTTCGATAAATCCTCGAACGATCATCGCCATGGCTTCCTCCTCAGGCATGCCTCTTGACTGCAGGTAGAACAGCTGCTCAGCCGAAATTTGCGAGACCGTTGCTTCGTGACCCATGGAAACGTCATCCTCACGAATGTCATTCGCAGGGTAGGTGTCGGAGCGCGAGATTGTGTCCACCAGCAGTGCGTCACAGCGCACGGTGTTAGCTGAGTGGTGCGCGCCTGGGTTGACACGAATCTCACCGCGGTAGCTGGTGCGGCCACCGCCTCTGGCAATCGACTTAGAGACGATTGAGCTTGTGGTGTAGGGAGCAAGGTGAATCATCTTCGCACCGGCATCCTGGTGCTGACCTTCGCCGGCGAATGCAACAGACAGCGTCTCTCCCCTGGCGTGCTCACCGGCCAAGATCACGCTCGGGTACTTCATGGTTACCTTGGATCCGATGTTGCCGTCGATCCACTCCATGGTTGCGCCTTCGTGCGCGATGGCGCGCTTGGTGACCAAGTTGTAAACGTTGTTTGACCAGTTCTGGATTGTTGTGTAGCGAACGCGAGCACCCTTTTTCACGATGATCTCAACTACAGCAGAGTGCAGCGAGTCGGACTGGTATATCGGAGCGGTGCAGCCTTCGATGTAGTGCACGTAAGAGTCTTCATCAGCAATGATCAGTGTGCGCTCGAACTGACCCATGTTCTCAGTGTTGATTCTGAAGTAAGCCTGCAACGGGATCTCTACGTGAACACCCTTTGGGACATACACAAATGAACCACCGGACCAAACCGCGGTGTTAAGCGCCGCGAATTTGTTGTCTCCGGCTGGAATTACCGTGCCGAAGTACTCCTTGAAAATCTCTGGGTGCTCTTTCAAAGCCGTGTCGGTGTCCAAGAAGATGACACCTTGCTCCTCGAGGTCCTCGCGAATCTGGTGGTAAACCACCTCAGACTCATACTGAGCGGCAACACCAGCAACTAAACGCTGACGTTCAGCCTCCGGGATGCCGAGTCGCTCATAGGTATTACGAATGTCATCTGGCAGGTCTTCCCAGCTCTGGGCCTGACGCTCAGTGGAGCGAACAAAGTACTTGATGTTGTCAAAGTCGATGCCGGATAGGTCTGAACCCCAAGATGGCATTGGCTTTTTGAGGAAGAATTCGTAACCCTTGAGGCGACGCTCCAGCATCCAATCCGGCTCGTCCTTCTTGCTTGAGATGTCCGTGACTACATCCTCGCTAATTCCGCGTCGGGCTGATGCGCCCGCATCGTCCTTATCGGACCAACCGAACTCATAGTTTCCAAGTTCGTCTAGCTCTGGACGGTCGATGATTTTCTCGGACACGAATCCTCCTGAATTGTCAAACTGATACAACCCACACATCAGATGGTTATTCCGACCTTTTGGCGCGTGAGAGACTTGTTAGAGACCCTAAAAGGTTAACAGTCATACCGACTGGGAACTACTTAGGTGAACCTAAGTTGAGGATGGCGAAGTGAAATTGCTCAAGGCGATCTGGTTCGAAAAGGTCGTATCCGAGAAAAGAGTCAGGCTCTATGTCTGGCTATCGCTCGCCACTCAGATTCTTATCGTGGTTACCGGCGGGCTAGTCAGGTTGACAGCTTCGGGGCTAGGTTGCCCAACCTGGCCAAAGTGCACGGAGGATTCTCTGGTTTCCACCCCTGAAATGGGAATTCACGGCGTCATCGAGTTTGGCAATCGCCTGCTGACCATCGTGTTGCTAATCGTTGCACTGCTAACCTTCATAACTCTCTTCAGGCAGCATCCCGCAAAGGCGAGGCTTATTCGGGTAACTCTTGGGTTCTTTGCAACTATGGTGCTTTTGGTGGCGTCCCTTGCTTATGCTGCCACCCAGACTGTGGATGCCCTCGCAATCTCACTATGGGTCATGGTTGCAGCACTTACCGCCTACACGGTAGCCACCTTTATCGTGAGAGCAAAAAAGGCTCAGTGTCGATCGATTCTGGTTCCCGCCTTCGGACTAGGTCTTGGGATTATTGCCCAAGCGGTCTTGGGCGGAATCACAGTGCTGACTCAGCTAAACCCCTGGGTTGTAGGCCTGCACTTTATTCTCTCCATGTATCTGATTGCTCTGGCGTCGCTGATGGTCTTCAGAGCGCTTCCAAAGCCTATGGGTGATGTCTCGAGGCTAGCTAGCAGGCTGCGATTGCCAGTAGCACTGGTAAGCGTCGTAACGATCTTGATTGGGGTAGTGGTCACCGGAGCCGGTCCTCACGCTGGCGACGCTGACACCCCAAGAAATGGCCTTGATCTCGAGATTTGGCAGCATTATCACAGCTACCCCGGCTATGTGATGGCAGTTCTAGTACTGATTGTGTTCGTTGCGCAGTGGCGAACATCGCCGACTTTGCGAAGCTACCCAACCAGAGCAGCAGCTTTGCTTATAGTCACGACGGTTGCCCAGGCAATCATCGGTGTCGTGCAGGCGAGGATGGGAGTGCCTCCGTTTCTGGTTGCACTGCACATGTTAGGAGCGGCCGTGCTGAGTTCAATGCTTACCTTCTACTGGCTCACGACCAGTAAAACTAAATGAGGGTAGTTCACCTCTTTTCAAGAGACCTTCGGGTCTCAGATAACGAAGCCCTCTTGGCAGCCTCGAAATATGAGCTATCCTTCGCCTTCTGTCTGCCACAGGATTTCAATCAACTCTTACCAATCAGAGCGCACTCGCTGATTGAGTCTCTAAAGTCTCTCGAAACCTCATTGCCCAGTAGCCTGGCAATCTTCGGGAACCTTGATCAGTTTGTTGCAGCAGCAGTTCAAAACGGGGTCAGTGCTGTGTTTATGACCCGAAACTTCGATACTCGGTCTCAGTTGCAGCAGAGTTCGCTTGCTGAGAAGCTCTACGGCCACGGAATTGCTCTAAATCTGGTTGGCTCAAACTATGCGATTGAACCCGGCACCATAAGAAAAGACGATGGCTCCCCGCTCAAGGTCTATACCCCGTTCTATAGACGCTGGTCTGCATTGCCGGTCACAAAGCCAATCTCAGTTGACCTTGCCAGAGCGAATACATGGCAATTGCCAGGTGGCGAGATTCCACAGCTGGAGACTCCCCCACCTTTCAAAATCAAAGCGGGTGAAGAATTCGCACATCGGACCCTGGAGCGTTTTTTAGCCAAGCGAGTCCACGGTTACAGCACCATGCGAGATCGAGCCGATTTGGGTGGCACCTCTCACCTGTCTCACGCTTTGGCCCACGGAGAGATTCACCCCAGAACCATCCTCCAAAGAATCGGCCATTCAGAGGGTGAAGAGATGTTTAGAAAAGAGATCGCCTGGCGAGAGTTTTATGCCGATGTGATGTATCACAACCCTCATACCCTGGACGATTACTTTGATCCGAAGTATGCGAGCATGCGCTATCGCGACCCCAGCCAAGATGCTGCGCTGCTGCAGGCTTGGAAAGACGGCAAGACTGGTTTCCCTATGGTTGATGCCGCGATGCGGCAGCTGAGGGATACCGGGTGGATGCATAACCGGGCTCGAATGATTGTTGCTAGCTTCCTGGTCAAGGATCTGCATTTTGAGTGGCAGGTCGGCGCTCGCCATTTTGAGCAGTGTCTAACCGACTTCGATCCGGCTTCAAACAGCCACGGTTGGCAGTGGACAGCTGGTTGCGGCACCGACGCTTCACCTTATTTCAGAGTCTTCAATCCGATAACCCAGGGGGAAAAGTTTGACCCCAACGGCGACTATGTGCGCAGATTCATCCCAGAGCTGAGCCACATACCGGGCAAGGCTGTACATCAGCCATGGCTTTTGGTTGATGGTTTAGCGCACGGATACCCTGCCCCGGTTGTCGATCACGCGACCGAGAGGTTGGAGGCCTTGGCCAGGCTGAAGGAGATTTCTGGCTAGAAAGGCAGCAGCGGATCGATAGCGATCGCCAGGAACAAAAGCGTCAGGTGAGATATCGAGCCATGGAAAAGCCGCATCGGGTTTTTGGGTGCACCCAATTTAGCTTCGGCATACAGTCGGTGTGACTCCCAGGTGAACCAAGCGCCTGCAACCACAGCCACTACCGTGTAAACGATTCCCATGCCAGCAATCGGGATCAAGAGCAGTGTCGCAGCCAGGTAGGCCCAGGCGTAGAGGATGATCTGGCGCCCAACAACCTCATTCTTGGCAACCACCGGCAACATCGGAACCCCAGCCTCGCGATAGTCATCCAGGTATCGAAGTGACAGTGGCCAGTAGTGCGGTGGTGTCCAAAGGAAGATGATCAAAAACAGCACCCAGGCGGTGATTGAAACCTCGTTCGTAACTGCAGCCCAGCCAATTAACGCTGGCATTGCCCCTGCTGCCCCACCCCAGACGATGTTTTGCGGAGTGCGACGCTTTAGACCGAGTGTGTAAACAAACACATAGAACAAAATTGCGGCCAGCGAGAGCATTGCGCTTAGGAAGTTGACGCTCACCCAAAGCCAAACTACCGACAGCACTCCGATACCCCAGGCAAACCAAAGCGCTTCGGTCTTTGATAGCTCCCCTGTGACCAGTGGCCGGTTCTTGGTGCGCCCCATGATCTTGTCGATATCGGCATCGATGTAGCAGTTGAAGGCGTTAGCGCTGCCTGCACTTAGTGCTCCACCCAACAAGGTGGCTAGCATCAAGGTGATGGAGGGAATCTCACCGGCTGCCAAGATCATGGTTGGGACCGTCGCTATTAGCAGAAGTTCGATTACCCGCGGCTTTGTCAGCGCAAAATAGGCGCGCAGTTTCGCGCCAAAAGAAGGCTTTGTTTTTGCGGGGGCTGACATTGGCAATAAGTCTAATCATCATCCCCCGCTGCAGAAACCGAAGGTATAGACTTCAAGCAAATTCGGAGCATCGCCGCCCCGTCATCTCCCCCATTGAAAAAGCCTCAAGATTGGAAACTTTTTAATTGTTGGAATGGACTGAATTAGATGACCAGGCGGTAAAGACCGCCAAGGTATTAGCCGCTGATGCTGTTGAAAAGGTCGGTAACGGCCACCCCGGTACTGCAATCTCTCTTGCTCCAGTTGCCTACCTGCTTTTCCAGAAGGTATTGCGTCACGATCCAAAGCATGATCGTTGGGCTGGAAGAGACCGCTTTATTCTCTCCGCTGGCCACTCCTCGCTGACTTTGTATAACCAGCTTTACCTGGGCGGTTTTGGCCTTGAACTTGATGACATCAAGGCCCTTCGCACCTGGGGTTCACTTACTCCAGGACACCCCGAGTTCGGCCACACCGAAGGTGTCGAGATCACGACCGGTCCTCTCGGCCAGGGTCTAGCTTCAGCAACTGGCTTTGCCATGTCGCAGCGCTTCGAGCGCGAACTATTTGACGGTCAGAATTCTGGCGAGAGCGTCTTTGATCACAAGGTCTACGTAATTGCCGGAGATGGCGATATGCAGGAGGGTGTCAGCGCTGAGTCTGCATCAATCGCCGGACACCTTGGTCTTGGCAACCTAATTGTGATCTATGACGCTAACCAAATCTCCATCGAGGATGACACCAACATTTCCTTCACCGAGGATGTTGCGGCTCGCTACCGCTCTTACGGCTGGCAAACTCTCGAGGTTGACTGGCGCAAGGGTGGTTACAAGGAGGACGTCGCAGCTCTCTATGACGCAATCTTGGAGGCGCAAAAAGAAACCCAGAAGCCAACCCTAATAACCCTCAGAACGATCATCGGCTGGCCTTCCCCTGAGAAGCAAAACACCGGCAAAATCCACGGTTCCAAGCTTGGATCGGATGAACTAGCCGGTCTAAAGACTGCGCTTGGATTTGATCCCCAGAAGAGCTTTGAGGTTTCCGATGCGGTCATCAACCACACCAGAAAGCTTGTGGAGCGCGGCGCTGAGCTTAGAACTGCCTGGGAGGCAAAGTTCAAGCTCTGGCAGGCATCAAACCCAGCCTCAGCGGGTCTCTTTGCGCGACTGGAGTCCGGCGAGCTACCTACTGACCTAGCGGAGTCACTACCTACCTTTGAGGCTGGTACCGAGGTTGCGACTAGAGCGGCGTCAGGCAAGGTCATTAATGCATTAGCTGCGAAGCTCCCAGAGCTCTGGGGAGGTTCTGCCGATCTCGCAGAGAGCAACAACACCACCATCGAAGGTGGCGGATCATTTGTTCCATCGAAGTGGCAAACCAAGCACTGGAGCCCAAAGCCTGCCGGTCGCATTCTCCACTTCGGTGTTCGTGAGCATGCCATGGGAGCGATTCTGAACGGCATCACGCTTTCGGGACGAACCAGAGTCTTTGGTGGAACATTCTTGGTGTTCTCTGACTACATGCGGCCAGCGGTCCGTTTGGCAGCCCTGATGGGAATCCCATCCACATTCGTTTGGACTCACGACTCGGTTGCACTGGGTGAAGATGGACCTACCCACCAGCCAATCGAGCACCTAACCGCGCTGCGCGCAATCCCGCAACTGGATGTTGTTAGACCAGCGGATGCAAACGAGACCTCATACGCCTGGTTAGAGATCCTCAAGCGAAAGAGCAATCCAGCGGGAATTGTGCTAACTCGCCAAAATCTTCCGGTTGTTGATCGCAGCAAGTATGCGCCTGCATCCTTGGTTGCCAAGGGCGGATATGTCCTATCCGAGTCCACTAATCCTCAGGCCGTAATCATCGCTACCGGTAGTGAAGTTCAGTTCGCTCTTCAAGCTCAGCAGCAGCTGTCCGAGGCTGGAATCAACGTCAACGTTGTGTCCATGCCCTGTGTCGAGTGGTTCAATGAGCAGCCTCAGAGCTACCGCGATCAGGTTCTCCCCCCTCAGATCAAAGCTCGAGTCTCTGTTGAGGCAGGTTTGACCATGGGTTGGCGAGAGTTCATTGGCGATCAGGGTGTTGCCGTTGGTATTGACCACTACGGCGCAAGCGCTGACTACCAGACTCTTTACCGTGAGTTTGGAATCACCACCGAGGCAGTGGTTGCTGCCGTAAAGACTTCGATCAAAGGTAAGTAAAAATGTCATCGCTGAAAGACCTAACTAGTGCCGGAGTTTCGATCTGGCTGGACGACCTATCTCGCGATCGCATCGAATCAGGAAACTTGGCTGATTTGATTCGCACCCACTCGGTTCGCGGTGTAACCACCAACCCAACCATCTTTGCTGCAGCCCTCAAGGGATCCTCTTACGGAGCTGCAATCTCTGCTCAGGCCGCTAAGGGAGCCACTGCAGCTGAAGCAATTGCTCAGATCACCGCAAAGGATGTTGCCGATGCCTGCGACATCTTTGCCGCTTTGTATGCAGAATCCAAGGGTGTCGATGGCCGCGTCTCCATTGAGGTTGAGCCAGGGCTGGCCCACGATGCCGTAGGCACGGTAAAGCAAGCCCTCGAGCTTTACAAGCTGGTCAACAGAGAAAACGTAATGATAAAGATCCCGGCCACCAAGGCAGGCTTGCCAGCAATCACTGAGGTGATTGGCCAGGGAATCTCAGTAAATGTCACTCTGATCTTCTCGACAGAACGCTATGCCGAGGTAATTGATGCCTACCTAGAAGGTCTTGAGAAGGCAGCTGCTAAGGGTCTAGACCTGAGCAAGATCCACTCGGTCGCGTCCTTCTTTGTCTCTAGAGTCGACACCGAGGTTGATAAGCGCCTCGCCGCACTCGGAAGAAGCGAGCTGAGCTCCAAGGCGGCACTTGCAAATGCGAGGTTGGCTTATGGCCTATTCCTCGAAAGCCTCAAAGGTCCGCGTTGGGATGCACTTTCCAAGCAGGGTGCTAACGCGCAGCGTCCACTGATGGCCTCAACCGGGGTCAAGGACCCTAACCTGCCAGACACTCTTTATGTTTCAGAGCTGGTTGCACCGCAATTGGTCAACACTATGCCGGAGAAGACTCTGATGGCCATGGCAGACCACGGCAAAGTAACAGGTAACACAATCGAGCCAAATCTTTCAGCCGCGAGCTCGTTTATGGCAGAGCTGGCGGTTGCCGGGGTCGACTTCGATGACGTTACTGATCTGCTGGAAAAAGAGGGTGTTGAGAAGTTCATCGCATCTTGGGATGAGCTGGTTGCATCGGTTGAGGCTGCCTTGGAGGCAGCTCGATGAAGCTGTCGATTTCACCAAGGCTCACCGAGCTTGATGCTGTAGTTGCTGAGTTAGCCAAGAACTCAATCGCTTCGAGAATCCGAGCTAAAGACTCTTCAATTTGGGGTCCCGATGCTCAGCCAGAAGCCAGTATTCGACTTGGCTGGGTGGAATCGGCTGACATCTCATTGCCACTGATCCCGGAAATCTTGAAACTCAGAGATGAGTTCCGTGCTGCCGGAATTACTAGATTCGTTTTGTGCGGTATGGGGGGTTCCTCACTGGCGCCAGAGGTCATCACTAAAAATGCGAAGACGCCTCTAGTGGTGCTCGATTCAACCGACCCATCTCAGGTTAGAACCGCGCTTCAGCAGCTAGAAAAGACAGCCGTCGTGGTTTCCTCGAAGTCGGGTTCAACGGTTGAGACAGATTCCCAGAAGCGAGCTTTCGAATCAGCCTTTAGGGCTGCCGGAATCGATCCGACCGAGCGCATTGTGATTGTTACCGATCCAGGTTCTCCGCTTGACAAGGCTGCTCGCGAGGCAGGATATCGAGTCTTCAATGCTGACCCGAATGTCGGCGGTCGCTACTCAGCACTTACCGCATTCGGCCTAGTGCCATCTGGTCTCGCGGGTGCGGATATAGCGGGCCTTCTTGCCGCGGCCAAGCGAGTCGATGCTCCATTGTCGACCGATTCATCAGATAACCCAGGACTTTGGTTGGGCGCTGCCTTGGCGCGCACCAAGTCACCGAAAGGCTCCAAAGACAAGTTCCTGATTGATAGTGCCGAGCTTTTAGGTTTTGGAGACTGGGTTGAGCAGCTGGTTGCGGAGAGCACCGGAAAAGAAGATCTCGGCACGCTCCCGGTTGTGATTTCCAGTGAAGCTCCTGAACTTCGAAACCGACCAAGCGATGTTTTGGTCACGCGATTCAGCCAGCAAGATGCCGACCAGGAAGATCTGACCTTCTATGGAGAGCTTGGAGAGCTTTTCATGCTCTGGGAGTATGCAACTTCAGTCGCTGGTTACCTGCTGGGTATCAATCCCTTTGATCAACCAAACGTTGAATCTGCGAAGGTTGCCGCCAGAGAGCTACTCGACTCCCCCGCAGAGGTTGCCGAGCCCGACTTCACCGATCGCGGTGTTGCAGGCAAGTCTTACGGATTTGAACTTATTGGTCAGAGTGTCGAGTCGGCACTGAAGCAGCTTTTGTCTTTGGTTCAGGCAGATAGCTACATCTCTATTCACGCCTATCTAAACCGTGAGGCATACCCGCAGTTCGAGGAGCTGAGGGACTTGATTGCTCAAGTTACTGGGCGACCAGTGACTTTTGGTTGGGGTCCACGCTTTTTGCACTCCACTGGTCAGTATCACAAGGGCGGTCCGAAACAGGGTATCTTCCTGCAGTTCACTCATGAGGCAGGACAAGATCTGGAGATCGAAGGGCGTCCTTTCAGCTTTGGTACCTTGATCCAGGCTCAGGCAGCAGGAGATGCAAGGGTGCTTCAGGCGAACGGTTTGCCAGTTCTAAGCCTCAAGCTCACAAACCCTCTCGCTGATCTGGAGCTAGTAAGGAACGCACTGGCCTAATGACCCTGAATCCGCTTCGCGACCCAAGGGATCGCCGCCTTCATAAGATTGCAGGTCCGAGTGGCCTGATCATGTTTGGCGTTACCGGAGATCTCTCTCGCAAGAAGCTGATGCCGGCGGTGTATGACCTGGCAAACCGTGGTCTTTTGCCACCGGCATTTTCCCTGGTGGGTTTTGCCCGCAGAGATTGGTCAAAACAAGACTTTGAAACTGTGGTCTACGAGGCAGTCAAGGCGCACGCCCGCACTCCGTGGTCGGACTCGGTTTGGAATCAGCTGGTGCAGGGGATTCGCTTTGTGTCTGGCCGACACGATGACCCAGAAGCCTTCGCGGAACTAAAACGAACCGTGGATGAACTAGATCGCGAACGCGGCACGGCTGGAAATCACGCTTTTTACCTCTCGATACCGCCTAGGGACTTTCCACTCGTAGTCAATCAGCTTGAAGCTGCCGGTCTGGCTGAGGCTGGACCGGGAGAGTTTCGAAGGGTGGTCATCGAAAAGCCATTTGGTTCGGACCTCAAGACAGCTAGAGAGTTGAACGAAGTAGTCGAGCGCGTCTTCCCAGCTGACTCGGTTTTTCGAATTGACCACTACCTGGGTAAGGAGACGGTTCAAAACATATTGGCACTGAGATTTGCCAACGAGATGTTTGAGCCAATTTGGAACAACCGTCATATCGATCACATTCAGATCACTATGGCCGAGGACATCGGTATTGGTGGACGAGCTGGTTACTACGACGGTATCGGCGCAGCAAGAGACGTGATCCAGAATCACCTGCTGCAGCTATTAGCTCTAACCGCGATGGAGCAGCCCGATAGCTTCGACGCCGCCGACCTAAGGGCCGAGAAAGAGAAGGTGTTGGCAGCGGTAAAGCTTCCTCAAGACCTCTCCACCCACACCGCACGTGGACAGTATCTAGGCGGCTGGCAGGGTGGCGAGCAAGTGTTGGGCTTTTTGGAGGAAGAGGGCATCAACCCAGAATCTAAAACCGAGACTTTCGCTGCCTTCCGGCTTGACGTCGACACTCCTCGCTGGAACGGTGTCCCGTTCTACCTCAGGGCTGGAAAGCGACTGGGTCGCCGAGTTACCGAAATTGCGGTGGTTTTCAAGCGTGCATCGCAACAGCTTTTCGCTCAGGCACAGACCGCGCTTTTGGGAGAAAACGCCCTGGTTATTCGCGTGCAGCCGAATGAGGGCGTTACGATGCGATTTGGTTCCAAGGTGCCAGGACCTAGCATGCAGGTTCGCGATGTAACCATGGACTTCGGCTACGGACATGCCTTTACAGAGGACAGCCCTGAAGCTTACGAAAGACTGATTTTAGATGTGCTACTAGGCGAGCCGCCGCTGTTCCCGCGTCAGCGTGAAGTAGAGCTCTCATGGGAGATTCTTGATCCGATCGTGAAGTTCTGGGAGAACAATTCCAAGCCTGAGCCCTATGCACCAGGAAGCTGGGGTCCCGAATCGGCAAACCGCATGCTCGAGATTGATGGTCGAGCTTGGAGGCGTCCATGATCGTTGAAATTCCAAACACCACGGTTCCCAAGATCAGCAAAAAGCTCCAAGAGCTCCGCGACACCGGAGGCGTTGTAGCGCTTGGAAGAGTGCTTACTTTGGTAATCCAAACCGACCTGGACCACGTGGAGGCAGCAATCAAGGCGGCCAACGGAGCATCCAGACTTCATCCCTCAAGAATCATCGTTTTAGCCGATGCCTCCGAATCTGAGTCAGCAGATCAACTTGATGCCCAGATTCGCGTTGGTGGCGACGCTGGTGCTTCTGAAGTAATTGTTCTGAAGGCATTTGGGGATGCGGCTACAAACACTGAGTCTTTGGTAACCGGCCTCTTGCTTCCTGATGCCCCTGTTGTGGCCTGGTGGCCCTCTGCCTGCTCCCCCGCCCCTGCCAATACGGCCGTGGGTCAAATCGCCTCGCGCAGACTGATAGATTCCGCTCTTCAGGCTGATTCAAAAGCGTTCTTGGCACAGTTTGCAAAAAACTATCAACCGGGCGATGGGGATTTAGCTTGGACCCGAATCACCCTCTGGAGAGCCCAGCTCGCTGCATTGTTTGAGCTTCACAAAACCCGCACGGTGAAGAGCGTCACCGTAATTGGAAGCTCGAGCTCACCCAGTGCAGATCTACTGGCCATGTGGCTTGGTCTAAAGCTTGGTGTTAGAGCGCATGTCAACAACAAAGTTCAACAGGTTGAAGTCCAGGGCATTTATGGGGTCGAAGTAGAGTTCGAAGATGGCCACCTCAGCGTAACTAGACCTGATCAGGTTGCGACCATCAGACAAACCGGTGCACCTGACAGTTCGGTATTGCTGCCTAGAAGATCTGACCAGGATTGCCTTGTCGAGGACATGAGATTCTTGGGCGAAGATGAAATCTTCGGCGAAGTGCTTCGGGGTTTTGCTAGCAAATGATGAGCAAAGAGGTTTTTGATTCAGCAGCGCTGATTCCAAAGGTTGTTGCAGAGCGCCTAGCCCAACTGATCACCTCGGATCAAAAACCAAAACTTATTGCTCTAACTGGCGGAACGCTGGGCATTGAGGTGATTAGAGAGTTTGGACTCTTGGCAACCCCAAATCTCCCAGTAACTTTTGTGTTTGGTGACGAGCGTTATGTTGGCCTTGCCGATGCAGACCGAAACGAACAACAAGGCCTCGAAGCCTGGCCTGACCTAATTGATTATCTCTATCGCTATCCGGATTGCGATTTAGAGCTTGCCGACGCCAAACAGAATTTTGAGACGGCTTTCAAGTCCAGGTTTGGCGAAGAGCCAACATTTGATCTCACCATCCTTGGCATGGGCCCTGATGGTCACGTTGCAAGCCTGTTTCCAGGGCAGCACCGGCTCGGTGATTTGGTGATCGCTGAACCAGCATCCCCCAAACCTCCAGCCCAACGTTTGAGTTTGAGTTACCAAGCCTTGAATCGCTCTCAAGAGGTGTGGTTTATTGCCTCCGGTGCCGCCAAAGCAGACGCTGTCAGATGCGCGTTTAGAGAGGATTGTGATTTACCGGTGGCAAAAATCAGCGGCCAAAAATCAACCCGCTGGTTTATAGATTCAGAGCTTAACCGCGCGCTTTAGCGGCAGCGGCTGCGCGCTCACGACGCTCACGAATGGCGCTTAGGGCTTCGTCAAGAATCTGCGCAGCTTCCTCATCGGTGCGGCGCTCTTTCACATATGCCAGATGAGTCTTGTATGGCTCAATCTTTGCTACCAGAGGCGGATTGTCCTTGTCGGTTCCTGCAGGAAGCCCGCAATTTGGGCAATCAATTTCGCTTGGAAGGTCATCAGTGTTGACCGATGCCGCGAACATTGGGTGCGACTCGTGGCCATTTGAGCAATAAAAGCTCAGTGTGATTCGAGGAACGTGGTGACCACGGTCCTGCTCCCCCATTGGTCCCGCGCCAACTCGGGCGCCACGGATTGATGCTGAGTTGCTCACTGAGCCCATCCGAATCTAGTGA
>RFTL01000171.1 GCA_009923455.1 Actinomycetota bacterium
AATCTGATGAACCGCCAAGTGAAAATCCTTCACGCCGGCGCCTTAGCAGGGACGCCTAATGCAGTTGCACCCTCAGCTGTTCGCTCTCGGATTTCGCATTCGCTCCCCCAAGCACTGGATGAAGAAGGCATTCAAAAACAGCTTGATGATTTTGTGAGATGCGCCTGCCTTGCGCAGAAAGCGGGCTATGACGGGGTCGAGATCATCGGCTCTGCGGGTTATCTTCTCTCCACTTTTCTGGTGGAGCGGACAAACCTCAGAACAGACTCCTGGGGCGGAAATTTCGCTGCAAGAATGCGGTTTCCAACCGAAGTCGTTCGCCAAGTCAGGCAAGCCGTTGGCCAGGAGTTTATCCTCATATTTCGGATTCCCGCCATGGACATGTTGGAAGGGGGCCTGTCGTTCGAGGAAGTTGTCTTGTTAGCACAGGCTGTAGAGGCTGCGGGGGCCAGTGTTATCAGCACGCATTTCACTTGGCATGAAGCCCAAGTGCCAACCATCGCGACAATTGTACCACGTGCTGCCTTTGCGCCAGTTAGCGGACGATTGCGGCAGCATGTCGGCATCCCGGTCATAACCAGCAACCGGATTAACATGCCTGATGTCGCAGAAGCTGTTTTGGCAAATCAGGACGCTGATCTGATTTCCATGGCGCGACCGATGTTGGCTGATCCCGAGTTTGCAAACAAGGCACGAGATGGCAATGAGCACCTGATCAATACCTGCATCGCCTGCAACCAAGCCTGTCTTGATCACACCTTTCAGCTTAAGCTTACATCTTGTCTGGTTAACCCTCAAGCCTGTCATGAGACCGTGTTGATAAGCAGGCAGGCTCCAGAAGTCCGGAGTATTGCGGTCGTTGGCGCTGGTCCCTCTGGTTTGGCTGCCGCAACGCTCGCGGCAGAGCGGGGACATAAAGTTACTCTGTTCGAGGCGTCTGACCAGATTGGTGGGCAGTTCAACCTCGCGAAGCGGATTCCAGGCAAATCGGAGTTCGCGGAAACCATCAGATATTTTGACGCGCGGCTGGAAGAGACAGGGGTTGAAACAAAACTGAATTACACTGTTTCCGCACAAGACT
>RFTL01000172.1 GCA_009923455.1 Actinomycetota bacterium
GGACCAGAGGAGTTCTGGGTCATGATGATGCGACCGTTGGGATCGAGCCCTCGCTTCTGCATTTCACGCGCAAAGACCGGCATCACGTCCCAGCCCTGGTCCTTGGTACCCATATGCAGGTACAGCTGGGTATCAGGCTTGTCCTTGGCAAATTCGGCAAAGGCATCGATGGTGATGTCGATCCGTTTGCGGAACTGGTTGCGGTTGCCATTGAAGACGATGAACGCATCCTCCTTCAGGCCCAGCTTCTTGCGTGCTTCCAGCTTGTCGCCAGGCTTGAACTGACCAGCCGTCACTCCATGGGGCACAACACTGATCGGTTTCTGGATACCGCCTTTAATGAATTCGTGAGCACCAAATTCCGTATAGGAAACGATGGCGTCCCACATGTTGGCGGTATCAGCGAGGCCACCAATCCAGCCGTAGGAATCCATGGGCATATATCCCACAAACTTAAAGGCACCCGACTGATGGATATCAGCAATTTGCGAGTACTGGTGGTTGATAATCCAGCAATCGTTGATCGTGAAGACAACGTCAGGCTTTTCTAGCTCAACGATCTCGCGGATACGTTCTTCACCAAAGGGAGCCTGCTGGAACCGATTGGACGCTGGGTAAATCTTGAATTGTTGCTGCATGGGGTCCGGGTCACCATGCCAGTTGCAACCCAGGACTACGATTTCGTACTTGTCCTTAAGGCGATCAATGACATTGTGCGTGACACGCGCAAAACCAGTGGTGGCAACAATGTCACCTACCCATAAAAGTTTTGGTTTTTTGTCCACAGTTAATCGAATTATTCTCGATTAACTATACACAAATTGAAGGAGTAACGGACCTCAGCAACTCCTTCTCCTCTGTTGTTTTGGCTTTCAGTTTCTTTCGCAAGAACTCAGCGGCCTTGTGGGTATTTGTCGTATCGCCGCAGGTATAGAGGTCGATGGCGGCATACCCAAGCTCAGGCCAGGTATGGATGGAGGCATGGGATTCGGCCAAGAGTGCAAGCAATGTTACACCCTGAGGCTCGAATTTTTCCCCAAAGATCCTAAGGATGGTTGCATTGGACATACGCAATGCAG
>RFTL01000173.1 GCA_009923455.1 Actinomycetota bacterium
GCTGACTTTTGGAGAGTAGAGGGGATTTGCCAGGTACGATTCACGGGAACCAAAATTAAAGGCAGCGGGTGTTGCCTGCCCGCTGCCTCGTGAGTGATGTGATTTTAAGGAGTAGAAACGACAGACCAAAAGGGTCAATCTATCTCAAGCTTATGGGAGATGAGAATTAACGTCAAACTTATTTGAAAAAATCTTGATGGCGCGATCGCTCGTTGCACCGTTGCCACCCACTTCTCGCCCCGCTTATGATGCCCGTTGGGTACGCAGTAAAGGGGTAACCACTTCGACAAAGTAGATAATCGGTGCCCAGTACCAAGGTCATTGACTCTGGCGGGATTGACATCCTCCCCACCGTGTAGACGGATGGGGATTCCCAAAATCACTTTTGAGATTTCCTGCTTCTTCGCAGTTGCCCTTTAGACATATGCCTATCAGGTCTTACACTCGCTCCACAGGCTGTCACCGTGTGTCCCACGGCCAGAATATTCTGAGCGGCGTTCACATCCCGGTCATGGTGCGTCCCACAACTGGGACAATCCCATTCCCGGATGTTCAACGGCAATCGCTCAACAATGTGACCACAGTTTCCACAGCGTTTAGAACTGGGGAACCATTGGTCTATCTTCACCAGGTTTCGACCATACCACCTGGCCTTATATTCCAGTTGCCTGACCATCTCACCCCACCCAGCATCGCTGATGGCACGGGAGAGCTTCCGGTTCTTGACCATGTTCTTCACCGCCAACGACTCAACGGCAATCGTTTGATTTTCACGAATCAACCGGGTCGTCAACTGATGCAAATGGTCTTTTCTGGAATTGGAAATCTGCTGCTGAATGCGGGCAACCTTCAACCGGGCCTTATCCCGGTTGCGAGAACCCTTCTGCTTGCGGCTCAACGACTTCTGCGCTCTGCGGAGTCGTTTGTAGTGGCGGTTAAAGTGCTTGGGATTGGCAACCTTCTCGCCTGTACTCAGCGTGACCAGGCTGCTGATTCCAGCATCCAACCCAACCGACTGAGAAACGGGAGCAAGGCTCAAATCTCTGGGGTC
>RFTL01000174.1 GCA_009923455.1 Actinomycetota bacterium
CCAACACTTGCTGTGCAGCATCTCGAGCCAAAGTTAGTAGAGGAGCATCCTTGCTCAAATCTGCAATCAAGAGATCGGTGATGCCACTTTGTTGGGTGCCCATCAGGTCTCCTGGTCCACGGAGTCTTAAGTCTACATCGGCGATTTCAAAGCCATCGTTGGTGCGTACCATTGTTTCCAGTCGAATTCGGGAATCCCGGCTGAGCTCGTACTTGCTCATCAGGAAGCAGTAACTCTGTTCGGCGCCCCTTCCCACCCGGCCACGAAGCTGGTGTAGTTGGGAGAGCCCAAATCGCTCTGCATTTTCAATGATCATCACGGAGGCATTGGGTACATTGACTCCTACCTCTATTACTGTGGTGGCCACCATGATCTTCGTTTCCCCCTTCACAAATCGCTGCATCTCGTAATCCTTGTCTTCGGCCTTCATGCCCCCATGGACGATGCTCAGCGGAACTTGCGGAAATGCCCTCGCAATGCTTTCGTAGCCGTCCATGAGATTTTTAAGGTCTAGGCTTTGAGACTCTTCGATCAGAGGATAAACGATGTACACTTGCCTGCCTTTTTTGATTTCCTCCTGCATAAAGCCAAAGACCTTGAGTCGATCTTTGTCGTATCGATGCACCGTTTGAATGGGCTTGCGTCCGGCGGGGAGCTCGTCAATTACCGAGACCTCTAGGTCGCCATACAGGGTCATGGCTAAGGTACGCGGGATAGGAGTGGCAGTCATGACGAGTACATGCGGTTGATAGTGCTCGTTTTTTGCCCAGAGTTTAGCCCGTTGGGCTACGCCAAATCGGTGCTGCTCATCGACGATGGCTAGCCCTAGGTTTTTGAATTGGACCACCTCTTCCAAAAGTGCATGCGTTCCTACCAGGAGGGTCAATTCTCCAGATTCTAAGGCTTCATGCAAGATTTTACGAGCGGCCTTTTTGGTGGAGCCGGTAAGTAAGGCAATCTGTAGACCCATTGCATCTGCATAGGGCCGTAAGCCTTCGTAGTGCTGGTTGGCCAGAATTTCGGTGGGGGCCATCAAGCAGGTTTGCGCCC
>RFTL01000175.1 GCA_009923455.1 Actinomycetota bacterium
ACGTCAGTGCTCAGCTGATCGGTAATCGCCCTAAAGTTTCACCTAAGCGTCTTGAAGTTGAGCAGGTTTTATCTGAACTGATTGGCGCTCCGGTGAGCCTAGGCGCTACCACAACCGATGGACTTGGTTTTCTGGGTAACTCCGAGGGAGTTGCTGCCGTAGCAACTGCCTTGCTAGAAAGTAGGCTCTAGGCATGGCACTAGAGCTTTTTGACTCTAAAGCGCAAAGCCTAAGAGAGTTCATTCCGCTAAGCCCAGGACATGTTGAGATGTATGTCTGTGGGCCGACAGTGCAATCCGCTCCGCACCTTGGCCACCTCAGAAGCGCACTGGTTTACGACGTTCTTCGACGTTGGTTGATGGCATCTGGCTTTACTGTCACTTTGGTCCGAAATGTCACTGATATAGATGACAAGGTTTTAGTCAACGCCAAGGGTAAAGATTGGCTTCAATTCAGCAGAGAAGTTGAACAGAGTTTTATTTCTGCTTATGAAAATCTCGGCATTCTTGAACCAACCCATAAGCCTTACGCCACCGATCACATTGATGACATGATCCGGTTGACCGAAAAGCTCATCGAGCGAGGACATGCTTACGTTGCTGACGATGGTAGTGCGAACGTTTTCTTTGACACAGCATCTTGGCCTGAATATGGTGCACTAACCAATCAAAAACTTGAAAACATGGAAGGGGAATCCGATGCCACCTACGGCAGAAGATCTCCGCATGATTTTGCTCTGTTCAAAGCTCATAAAGCTGACGAACCTGAATCAGCTGGATGGCAAACACCTTGGGGGAAAGCCAGACCTGGTTGGCACATCGAATGTTCAGCCATGGCAAAACACTTTTTAGGTGAGTCATTTGATATCCACGGTGGTGGCTTAGATCTTAGATTCCCACACCATGAAAACGAGTTGGCTCAGTCTCAAGCCGCTGGGGATCGATTCGCAAACTACTGGCTGCACAATGCACTGATAACTATTGCCGGCAACAAGATGTCCAAGAGTTTGGGTAACGGTGTCAGTGTTGAAGAAGTTTTGGCTAAAGGCA
>RFTL01000176.1 GCA_009923455.1 Actinomycetota bacterium
TGAGATCTGCTGCGCCGAGGGAGGCGACCTCTTCTGCGCCGTTGACCAGTGAAGAGTTCTACAAGCTTTATCAGTTCCCCAATGTTCAAGACAAGATGGCTGTAGCGGAATCCATGCTTGGTAGGCCAGATTACTCTCAGTACCAAGAATTCTTGAACAGACAGCGCCAGGAAGCAGAGTCCAGGAAGGTTAGGCTTGGTGATGCTTTGATCGCCGCTGGAGCCGCCATGGCTTCCAACCGAGATCCGCGAGTTGGGATTGCCAATATTCTGGCGCAAGGAATCGGCGCTGGATCTGAGGCATACAGGTCTGCCCAAGAGCGCAAGAAGAAGGATGTCCAGGCTGCGATGATGGCCGACATGGCCCTCAAGAACATCATGCAGCAGGATAAGGCCAAGCAGGTTCAGCTTGCCTCTGAGCTTTACGGGCAAGAGCGTGGGCAGAAGATCGCTGAAGCTCAGACCCTTGAGGCGAATCGCAGGGCGCTGGAAGAAAAGCGGGATAGAGCCAGGACCGAAAGCGAGAGGCGGAATGCTGAGATTGAACTTCAGAAGCTCAGGGTTCTTCAGGCTTTCGTTACAGCGAAAGAGCGGGCGCAGCAGGCTAGAGAAATCGCGTCCATGCGCATCGGTGCTTCTTCTGGTAGGCCAATGTCTCAACGCGAAAGGGCGAACGAAGAGGCTTCGAGCTTGATTCAAGATGCTCTCTCTCAGGCCCAGACCTACGCTTACGAATCCGCCAAGGAGCGCAAGGCAAAGGGACTGAGCGAAATTGACCCCTACGAACTGGCAATCAAAAACATCAGGAACCCAGGCTACTTTAAGGGGTATAGTGATGCGGCTAGGCAACTTGCGGCTTCTGCCTTGATTGGCGAGATGGCAAAAGTGAAAGCCATGGCTAACGCCCAGAGATCGCTTGCCCTCAAGGAAGGAAAAGCCGCAGCGCCTGGAATCGCTCAGCTGATTCAAGGGGCCCAGCAGTCCAGAATGCCATTCTCCCAGCAGGAGCAGGCACTCGCAG
>RFTL01000177.1 GCA_009923455.1 Actinomycetota bacterium
CTGTTGTGTTGATCCACGTTGCCATTCAAAGGCAACAACCAACTGAGCATCTTCATTTGGACATTGAGTGGATGACCTTGAACTTGTTAGGGTTGATGAAACCTCATTATCAACGATGAAGTTTGATGTTTCTGGGTCAAGGTTAAGGCCACCCGCGCCTCGAGCGGTTAAGCATGATGCAGTTACGATGTGTCCCTGATCAGCATCTTGAACAGACATTGCCCTGCCCGTTCTGGCGCATAATGCCCCAACGCTTTCATCATTTTTATCAGAAGCTACGAAGTGGTTTCCTGCTGCTCCATCTGGCCTTCCACCTGCGCCACCGCTGAAAGAGCTGCGTGTAACTGTTCCGGCAATGTCTTTCCCCTTTTTTCGGCTCGGCGCAGAATGCCCTTGCAGGCTGTGGCGCTCAAAAAGAACCGCTGCGGCACGGCTTGCGTCTCCAAGGTATCCGACAACGAACACACGGCGGCGTCGCTGGGCCACTCCAAAGTACTGAGCGTCAAGCACTCGGTAGGCGAACCCATACCCGAGTTCGACCAAGCCCCCGAGTATGGAACCAAAGTCCCGTCCTCCGTTTGACGACAAGACGCCGGGGACGTTCTCCCAAACCAACCATCTGGGCCGTGTTCTCTGAGCAAGTCTAAGAAACTCAAGCGCCAAGTTGCCACGGTCATCATCCAAGCCTCCTCTGAGGCCAGCGACTGAGAAGGATTGGCAGGGCGTTCCTCCGACAAGAAGGTCAATTGTTCCATATTCGTCTCCCTGAATAGTCGTGAAGTCCCCATGCAGAGGAACATCTGGATAGTGGTGCGCCAAGACAGCGCGTGGAAAGGGTTCGATCTCACTGAAGAAGGCTGGCTCCCAGCCAAGGGGATGCCATGCGACTGTTGCCGCCTCAATTCCCGAGCAGACTGAGCCATATCTAAGCTTAACGGTCATACGCCCCCTCAATCAATTTTGTGAAGCTGCTCGGTTGCAGCAGGAAATCAAAGTTGGCTTTCCAGCCCCGGTCATTGT
>RFTL01000178.1 GCA_009923455.1 Actinomycetota bacterium
GTGCTTAGTAGCCCTAAGTCCATGAACGTCATAACCAACGTTGATGAGTATCCGGACAAGGTGCAGGTTCAACGCGAGACGGATAGGCCAATTTGGTGGGCTAGCGGTAGAGTAGAGAGTAAAAAAATTACCGTGTACTGGCGCCGCTCGGTGCCAGAGATCGTGCACGAGCTACGGATGTTACTCAAGGATGTTAGGGTGAGTTCGATCTACCCTGACTCCTTGATCTTGTTAGCCGTGGTGGCATGCGCAGTTGGTATAGCGGGCTCCTCGCCGTCCGTAAGGGGCTTTGCGGTCGTTGCTTTTTTGGGCGCACTCGGGTCGTTCTCTGCCTTTATACTAGGGCAAGACCTCGCAGCATACCGAAGAGCTCTGGGTACTGGCATTCTGATAGATGCCGCAGTTATCGGTCTGTTTGCTAGCATGGCAGTAACGAGGAGTCGGAAGGTCGTGGCTCTTCTACTCGCCTCTTTTTTCTGCCTCGTGCAGGTGCCGTATCGATTGGCTCCGATGCTGACGGACTCGCTTCATGTTTCCTTGTCTCTCTTTTGCCTTGATCTGTTCGAAGCGAGGGAGCTCCTGAATAGCTCGGTATTCAAGGGAGCGAACTCGAACCGTATGCTCTTTGTCGCAGACGACACAGAAGCTGGTGTGCACTACAAACGTTGCATGCATTCTGCCTTTGACTCGTATGAGTGGAAAAAGGTAGCGCCGAACACCGATATCCTTCAGGCAAAGGGCAGAAGCTTTCAAGAGATCTTTACGGGCCTTAGTTCTGGGGAGGTCTTGGTGGTGAGTTGCCCATTCACTCCGAGTGCCAATGCTGAGCTTGAACAGCTGTGTTCAACGCAGCCCAATTTTGGACACTGGATCGGCACTATAATTGATCCAGACGACCTGCACAAAAAGCGACCTAAATGGGTCTTCATACAGAAAGATTGATGAGAGGGAGTGGTGGAGCTTGTGCCCGCCATCCCTCGTGCTCTATCAGAGGCTATGAAGCCGCACGAAGCCAACTCA
>RFTL01000179.1 GCA_009923455.1 Actinomycetota bacterium
ATTCCGCTATTCGATCTATCTTCAGCAATCTTCCGTAGATTACGTGCTGGGCAATCTCCTTTTAGTTCAGATAAAGAACATATGCACCACCGAATTATGCGAGCCGGCAACTCACACTTGCGAACAACTTTGATTATGTATCTCTGGACTGCAACGATCGCATTCCCAGTTGTAGTTTCTGCATTTGCGCCTCTGTGGGTTGCAGCAATTGTCGCTGGCGCATTATTAGCGCTAACAATTTCATTCTCACAAAGAAATTCGCGACGTGCTCAGAAAAAATCTAAGGCGAGCGCTTAGTTATGGGAAAGAGCCAATCCAATGAGGCGCTCCTACTTAAGGGTGCGCTGCTGCCAACAGCAGTTGTAGGCGCTTTAGCAATTGCAATCGCGACCTACCTCGAAGGTCGCGCGGGGCTCTTTGGCGCTCTCCTTGCCCAGGTTGTTGTACTTATCTATTTTGCACTCCACATCTTGGTTTCAAAGATCTCAACCAACCTTGATCCAGTCACCACAATGTCTCTTGCGATGTTCTCTTACTTCGCGAAGTTCTTGGCGCTCGGGCTTCTGCTCTGGCTGCTAGACCGATTCACCTCTGAGACCCTCGTTGACCGTCGCTCTTTTGGAATCGCAGCCGTTGCGCTCACCTTTGCCTGGTTGGGCGGGGAAATCACCAGTTATTTGAAGCTGAAAACTCATCTACCATTACCCCATGAGCCAAACGCCTGAACCCCAAGATCCGCAAGAGCGCGCTCATCGCGCCAGTAGTCGTCGCGAAGAGAATGCAATCTGGTCGATCTTTGGCTATCTCCTCTCAGGTCTGCTCTTCTGGGGCGGGGTCGGCTGGGCAGCTGACCGCTTCTTCAACACCAGCTTTTTGACCCTGATCGGCCTTTTGGTCGGAATGGGTGGAGCGCTCTACCTCGTCTGGATGCGTTTCGTCCGAGAGTAGCCCCTGGCTTTGGCCGCGACACGCCGAAGGTGGAAAAGTGGTGAAAATAGGGGGCTCCCGCCCTCCTGCGGA
>RFTL01000180.1 GCA_009923455.1 Actinomycetota bacterium
GCCCGATGTCTATGGTTACATTCAGAACCGAGTCCATCTTTCTCGCTCTACCATTTTCTCGATCCTTGACGGCTCCGGTCGCATGGGTGAGCTGCTCGTCAATCCCCAGGCATTCTTGGATACAGCAATTTCTGCCATCAAAACCTGTTTGCAAACACTGATGGTGGAAGGCATTGAATACCACACCATCAATGGCAGGCGCTATGAAATGAGCCTGTTCGACGAAGAGCTGGAGACCTATCTGAGCAGCGTCTATCCACCAGCGAATGACGACATGACCACGCCAGTCAACAAGACATTGCTGCAGGCCCAGCCGTTGGATGAGCAAAAGGCACCTGTTGGGGACCCGTTCTCATGTGTCTTGAGCGACAGCGACACCGAAAGCCAGTTCGCCCACGACTGCAGCGTTGACGAAAGGGTGAAGTTCTTCTTCAAGCTGCCCAGCCGATTCAAGATCCCGACGCCTTTGGGCACTTACAACCCAGACTGGGCAGTGGTGCTAGAGGACGACGCCCGTGTTTACTTCGTGGCCGAGACCAAGTCCACCACCGTTCGGGCGAATCGCCGGCCTGCAGAGAACTTGCAGATCGCCTGTGGGCGTAAGCACTTCGGTTTGGCTGATGAGGTGGTGTTCAAGGATGTGACGAAGCTGAGTGAGCTGATGGACTGATGCTCGATAAAGACCTAAAGAGGTGAATGACAATTTGCCGAATTAGCAAACACAAGGTGACGAAGGTATGCGATTAAAAAAAGTGACTCTCAATCACTTTCGGTGCTTCAGGCATCTGGAGGTGGACCTGCATCCGCGCCTGACGGTGTTTGTGGGCGAAAACGGCGCTGGCAAGACAGCGCTGCTCGATGGCATTGCCACCGGTTTGTCGCCCGTGCTTCGGTATTTGTCCTCGGCACAGGCTCGGCTGGAAGGTCGTGGCATCAAGGATGCCGATTTTCAGGTTCAGCAAAAAACGGGTCGTGGTGGTGTAAACCGCTGGGTGCCTGCTGACTACGCGCAAGCAGTGC
>RFTL01000019.1 GCA_009923455.1 Actinomycetota bacterium
CTAATCAACGCGATAAGACTGGGGTTTTCTTGGCTGATGACTAATCCGCCAGCAGAAACCTCAATCTGGGTTTGCGGGCGGACGATTTTCATGGTGCAACTCTACTTGCGGTTTCGCAAAACCTCTGTGGCAAGCTAGTTCGGTGCTAGACGTAGCGAAGGCTCTGGAAAATCTCCAGCGCAATACCCAGAATCCCCTGTTGGATCGCCTTGGCACACTCTTCGAGGCGCAGGGTTTTGAGTTGGCGCTGGTCGGCGGGCCGGTTCGCGATGCAATCTTGGGGCGAGTGGCACCAGATCTAGATTTCACAACCAATGCAAACCCAGACCAGATTCTGAAAATCGTGAAACCAATTGCGTCGGCGACCTGGGACATTGGACGCGCTTTCGGCACGATTGCCGCTCAAATTGGTGATGAAAAGGTGGAGATCACCACCTACCGTGCAGATTCCTACGATTCAGAGACCAGAAAGCCAACGGTCGAATTTGGTTCGAACCTGGAAGACGACTTGATTCGTCGCGATTTCACGGTGAATGCCATGGCACTGAGGCTCCCATCTCGCACCTTTGTCGACCCGCACTCTGGGCTGCGCGATCTGATGCTCAGCACCCTGAAGACTCCATCGAAGCCAGAGGTTTCTTTCTCTGATGACCCATTGCGGATGATGCGCGCGGCGAGATTTGCCTCCCAGCTTGGCTTTGAGATCGAACCCGAGACTTTCGAGGCAATGTCAGCGATGGCAGATCGCATCAACATCATCTCGATGGAGCGCGTCAGAGACGAACTGGCCAAGCTTTTGCTCTCTTCCAACCCAAGACCAGGCCTGGAAGCCCTGGTCGACTGCGGGATCGCAGCCATTGTGTTACCGGAGCTGCCAGCGCTGCGCCTGGAGCTAGACGAACACCACCACCACAAGGACGTTTACCAACACACCATTACCGTGGTTGAGCAGGCCATCGATTACGAGGGTGATTATGGTCTCGAGCAGGATTTGGTGCTTCGCCTTGCGGCTCTGCTGCATGACATTGGCAAGCCAGCAACCAGGAGGCTCGAGCCGGGTGGAGCGGTTTCCTTCCACCACCACGATGTGGTTGGGGCGAAGCTTGCCAAGAAGCGCCTGCAAGAGCTCAGATTCGACAACGACACCATCAAGGCAGTGGCCAAGCTAATCGAGCTCCACCTGCGCTTCTTCGGTTATTCAGACCAGCAGTGGAGCGATAGCGCGGTTCGACGCTACGTCAGAGATGCTGAAGATCAACTGCTGAGGCTTCATGCGCTTACTCGCGCCGATGTCACCACTAGAAATCGTCGCAAGGCGGATCGCCTGGCCCACGCCTATGACGATCTTGAGCAGCGCATCAAGATCTTGCAGGAGCAGGAGGAGCTTGATTCGCTGCGTCCAGAACTTGATGGGGCGGCCATCATGGAGCTTTTGGGATTGAAGCCGGGTCCAGAAGTTGGTCAGGCCTACAAGTTCCTCATGGAAATCCGTCTAGACGAGGGCGAAATCGGTCAAGAGGAAGCCAAAAAGCGCTTGCTTAGCTGGTGGGAGTCTCGTTAGACTTCCAAGGTTGCCCAAGGCAACACTATGCAAATACCCTCCTGTCACGGAAGGACCGTGACCGTTTAGACCGAAGGAGGTGGGTTAGCTATGCATAACTACGAGCTAATGGTCATTCTTGACCCTGCTCTTGATGAGCGCACAGTTGCCCCGATGCTCGACAAGTTCCTAGCTGTTATCCCTGCACAGGGTGGCACCGTGGACAAGGTTGACATTTGGGGACGCCGTCGCATGACCTTCCCAATCAAGAAGAAGGCTGAAGGCGTTTACGCAGTGGTCAACGTGACCTGCGTGCCAGAGGCTGTGATTGAGGTCGACCGCCAGTTGAAGCTAAACGAGTCCGTGCTACGCACCAAGGTGCTTCGCCTCGAGGACGCTGTTTTCAGCATCAACCCAATTGAGTTTGTGCCTGAGGAAAAGGCTCGCGCTCCGCGCGGTCCTCGTCCAGGAGGCAAGCGTCCAGCGGGCAACAGGTCCTAAATGGCTGGCGAGGTTAGCGTCACCATCGTCGGCAACCTAGCCGACGACCCGGAGCTTCGCTACACCCAGGGGGGTGTTGCCGTTGTGTCAGTTCGCGTCGGCTCAACCCCACGCACCCTTAACCGCTCAACCAACGAATGGGTAGACGGCGAAACCGTATGGGTTCGCTGCACCGCATGGCGTGAGGCGGCAGAGAACATTGCTCAGAGCTTGACCAAGGGAACCCGCGTTGTGGTTACCGGTCGTCTCAAGGCACCATCTGCCTACCAGACCGCGCAGGGCGAGGCACGCGCCTCCCTCGAACTCGAAATTGACGAGATCGGCCCTTCGCTACGCTACGCAACCGCTTCGGTTACTCGTCGCTCACGCGAGGGTGGCCAGGTGGAGTCTCCATGGCAGGACGCCAAGCCACAGGTTTCAGGCGCTAATGCCTGGGCAAACCCTGCGGCAGACCCAAGTGTTGATGAAGCACCTTTTTAGAAAGATTCAGGAGAAATAAATGGCTGGAAAGTCAGCAGCGGCCCGCAAGCCTCGCATGAACTCTAAGTTCGCGAAGCTAGCGCCGGTCAAGACAATCAAGATCGAGGTTATCGACTACAAGGACGTCGCTACCCTCCGCAAGTTCATCTCAGACCGCGGCAAGATTCGCGCTCGTCGCATCACGGGTGCAACCGTGCAGGACCAGCGCAAGATCGCCAAGGCAATCAAGAACGCACGCGAGATGGCACTACTGCCATACTCCGGTGCAGGACGCTAAGGAGAAACCCCATGTCGAAGCTAATTCTGACCAATGAGGTCTCTGGCCTAGGTTCTGCAGGTGACGTCGTAGAGGTGAAGGACGGTTACGCACGTAACTACCTGATCCCGAACGGCCTAGCTGTGATCTGGAGCCGTGGTGGCGAGAAGCAGGTCACTTCAATCCGTGCCGCCCGCCAGGCTCGCGCAGTTGCTTCTGAGGAAGAGGCAAAGGCGCTCAAGGCCAAGCTAGAGGAGAAGGCAATCCGTATCGCCGTAAAGGCTGGTAAGGATGGTCGTCTATTCGGCTCAGTAAAGACCAGCGATGTAGTTGACGCTGTCGCAGCTGCCGGACTCGGTGCTGTTGACAAGCGCAAGGTTGAGTTCGCAAGCAACATAAAGTCAACCGGCGAGTACGAGGCAACCGTTCGCGTTGGCGACCTGGTTGCAAACCTCAAGCTCCAGGTAGTTGCTGCTAAGTAACTACAAGCTCAAAAACAACGGCCCGCAGTCATGTGGGCCGTTGTTTTTTGTTCTGTAACAATTACGTTATCCACAACCCTCACCTTCTAGTTGAGAGTTTTCCACTTAAATTTATCCACAACCAAGCCCCAGTAAAAATAAGGGCAAAAAGCCCGTTTCTGTTTTTTCTCCACAGCTCATCCACAGTTATACACAGATATCTTCGGCGTGTTTCCACAGAGTTATCCACAGCTATCCACATGCCGTGTTGAAACCAAGTTGTCAGTGCCCCAAGCTATACAAGATTCATTGCTTGGAAGGAGTAGCGCATGACGATGTTGCAGCCGGTTCCAGCTTCGGATCCAAGGGTTCTTCCCCACAACCTTGATGCGGAGCAGTCGACCCTAGGGGGCATGCTGCTCAGCCAAGAGGCGGTTGCCGAAGTCTTCGAGATTGTTTCGGCATCAGATTTTTACGCTCCAAAGCACGAGCTGATCTTCAATGCCATTTTGAACCTGTTCGGCAAGGGTGAGCCCACCGATGTAATCGCGGTTTCTGATGAACTAAACAAGCAGGGAAATCTTCTGAAGGCCGGCGGCGCAGACTATTTGCACTCGCTGACCGGATACGTCCCAACCGCTGCCAATGCCAGCTACTACGCCCAGATTGTGGCCGAGAAGGCCATTCTTAGGCGCTTGATCGAAGCTGGCACCAGAATTGCTCAGTCCGGCTATGAAAGCCAAGGAGAAGTCACCGACCTGGTAAACCAAGCCCAGGCCGAGGTCTACAAGGTGGTTAGCCAAACCTCTCGCGAGGACTATGTAGGACTGAGCGATTCCATTGAGGCCGCTATCCACGAGATCGAAACCGCTCAGAAGCGCGGCGGGGAGCTGACAGGAATTCCAACCGGATTTACCGATCTAGATGCGTTGACTCATGGTTTGCACCCGGGTCAGTTGGTTATTGTCGCGGCAAGACCGGCTGTGGGAAAGTCAACTTTCGCGCTGGATATCGCTAGAACCGCGGCAATCAAGCACAACAAGCCCACCATCTTCTTCTCACTCGAAATGGGAAGAGCCGAGATCGCGATGCGCATGCTGAGCGCTGAGTCTTCGATTTATCTCCAGTCAATGCGTAAGGGAAACCTCTCGGAAGCCGATTGGACTCGATTGGCAGCAATCCGCGGCAAGATCAACGATGCCCCGCTGTATATCGATGACAGCCCAAACATGTCTCTGGTTGAGATTCGCGCCAAGTGCCGAAGACTTGCCCAGCAGGTAGACCTCAAGATGGTTGTAATTGACTACATCCAGCTAATGTCCAGTGGAAAAAAGGTCGAGTCTCGCCAGCAAGAGGTTTCAGAGTTCTCAAGAGCGCTGAAACTGCTTGCAAAGGAGCTCGGAATCCCGGTGGTGGCCCTTTCTCAGCTCAATCGTCAGACTGAGCAGTCCAAGGACAAGCGCCCAGAGCTATCTCACCTGCGTGAGTCTGGTTCGCTTGAGCAGGACGCCGACGTTGTCGTCCTGCTCCACCGCGAGGGAATCTTTGAAAAAGATCACCCAAGGGCTGGGGAGGCTGACCTGATCCTTGCCAAGCAAAGAAACGGGCCTACTGGCACTGTGGTGGTTGCCTTCCACGGCCAGTATTCGCGTTTTGTGAATATGCCAAGCTAGAGATCGTGAATCTAAAGCAAGCCTTTCGAGCTCTGGTCAGCTTTGGCCTGGGTATCTTCATCACCTTCTACCAAGCTCACGGTCCGGATGTCGGGTTGGGTGTTTTGGGAGTTTATGGAGTTGCACTCGGCATCGGATTGACCGCGCTGACCCTCACCAAAAAGGCCGAACTGGCTGTCTTGCAGGAGCTTCCGGTTGCCGTGCTGGCTCTCTCGGTGGGACTTTTTGCACTGTTGGCACTTGGCAATCAGCAGACCCAGCTACCGGCATTTTTGGCTTTGGTTTCGGCTTGGGGGCTGATTTCTGGAGCATTTGAGCTTTATCAGGCCAGAAGAAGTGGCTTCAAGACTCAGCATGGCAAAGACTTTCTGATTTCCGCTGTCTTTGGCTTCTTACTGGGGCTTTTGTTCTTGGCTGTCCCGCTAGACACCGTTAGTGCAGTGGGATTCTTCGGTGCTTACCTTGCGATGTCGGGAGTGCATTTGGGCATCGCGGCTGCATCGGTGAAAAAGCCGAAGTAGGCTTTTCGGGTGAAGAAGTTCGCCAACCTACGTTCCTACATGATCATTGCCAGCATTACCGGACTATTTGTCGGCGTTCTGGTCAGCTTCGGAACTCGCTTTGTCGAGACCGGCATCGTCTGGGGCCTAGGTGCCTTTATCGTTGCGCTGGTGGCAATTGCCACCTTGGATCTGAGCTACAAGCCAGACGACAACGACCCTAACTTGCCAAGACTTCGCTAGAGATAGCGTTTAGCGAGCTCGTTAGCCAGCCCGGTATAGGTCTGTGGCCTCAGCTTTAGAAGCCGCTCTTTGGTTTGTTCCGAGACCTTGAGGCCCTTCACAAATTCCAGCAGCTCTGCTTCCCCAACGCGCTTGCCCCTGGTTAGCTCCTTGAGGAGCGCATAGGGGTCTGTGATGTCTGACTCGACCCTTGCGACATCAGCGCGAATAGCGGTCTGAATCGCTTCTCCAAGAACTTCCCAGTTATCGAGCAGGTCTGCAAGCAAAACCGTCTCATTGATGGCGAGCTCGTCCAGCCCTCTCGAGAGGTTGTCGATAGCCAGGAGCGAGTGCCCAAAACCAACTCCGATGTTGCGTTGAGCCGAGGAATCGGTCAGATCTCGCTGCAAACGGGAGGTGACCAGGGTTTGGGCTAGTGAGTCAAGGATTGCGTTTGAGAGCTCAAGGTTCGCCTCGGCGTTCTCAAAGCGAATCGGATTTACCTTGTGAGGCATGGTTGATGAGCCTGTCGCGCCTGCAACCGGGATCTGCTTGAAGTAATTCAGCGAGATGTAGGTCCAAATGTCTGTGGCTAGGTTGTGCAGGATGTGGTTGAAGTGAGTAATGGCTTGGTAGAGCTCCGATTGCCAATCGTGGGATTCGATTTGGGTGGTTAGTGGGTTCCAGGTCAGTCCTAGGTGCTCAACAAACCCTTTGGACTCGCTAATCCAATTCACCGCAGGGGCTGCAACAACGTGAGCGGAGAAGGTTCCGGTAGCTCCGGAGAACTTACCCAGGTATTCCTGAGACTCAATGCGCTTTAGCTGTCTGCCAAGGCGATGAACAAATACCGCCAGCTCTTTGCCCATTGTGGTCGGGGTTGCGGGCTGACCGTGGGTTCTAGATAGCATCGGAACTTCAGCGAGTTCAAGTGAGAGCTTCTTGAGTTTTGACACCAGAGCTTGAGCCTTAGGAAGCCAGGCCTGTGAAACTGCATCCGAGACAGTGATCGCATAAGAGAGGTTGTTGATGTCCTCGGAGGTGCAGCCAAAGTGCACCAACTCGGCTAGGTCATCGCGGCCAAGCTGGCTAAGGGCGCCGCGAATGAAATATTCAACGGCCTTCACATCGTGCCGAGTAGTGGCTTCGAGCTTTGCCAGCTCTGCAACCGAGGAGTCGTCAAAATCTTCTGCCCCTAGCGCGCGAAGTGCCTTAGCCTCTTGTGCGGAGATCTTCGAGCTGGTTCCAAGTAAGTCTTTTTCAGCAAGCCAAATCAGCCACTCGATTTCAACCCTGATGCGAGCTCGGTTCAGGCCAGCTTCACTCAGGTGCTCACCAAGCTCTTGAACCTGGCTACGGTAACGACCATCAAGCGGACTAAGGGGCTGCACAGAGAGTTTGCTCACGCGCCTAGTTTGCCCCATCCACAGCTCAAATTCTGGTTTTGATTTACACAGCCAGTTATTTTTCCCGCAACCCAAGTCTCCAAAGGCTGCACACTCGGCTCATGTTTGAGCTCGATAACGCCAGATATCTTTTGGTTTCTGCCCTACCTAACCCCTCGGCCTGGTCCGGATCCGCAGCCTTGACCTTTGAGCAAGAGGTTCGGGACTTGATGGCTGAGCTCGCGACTATTCGGAGCTTGCTTTGGGGTTAGGGGTTTACGGAGGCAATCCAGTTGTTGTTGCCAGCTATCACGAGCTGGTTCGTATTTCAGGACAACTGCAACTGGCCGCGAGCAATCTGGAGCATGCCCGGTTTTCGGCCTCAGGGCTGGGATTCGCAGCCATTCCAAACCAGATCCAACTGGCGCTCGTGCTGCCAGATCTGGAAGATCGAGTTCGCGATCTTGCAATCAAGGCCCAATATGCCGCCGATAGCTACTTCAGCACAGAGGGCCGAGTCATAGGTTTGATTAACCAGATTCTTAGTCCGCTCAGCGTTGTATCGACCTGGCTAGGTCAACCAATTCCAGTAATGGACGGCAGTACAAAGATGCTTGCGAATGTTGGATCTGCCTTTGCGGTTATGGGTCTAACGGGCAGAGCAAACCTCGCCAAAGCAGCCTTGGTTACAGCTTCGGTTCGGCTTACGACCGCGGCATTTGGCTACAACTCCGCGCAGCATCTGCTGGGCGAACAGCAGGCCAACCTCAAACTAGCCGCCATTCCGATCGATTGCTCAGGTAAGGCCGAGCTGGTAAAGATTTCAAGGGTTAGCTCAGTGAACTCGATTTATGAACACGCGAACGCTGTGGCTACGACTTACAAAAATCCGGGTTCAAGAATCTTTATCGATGTCTTCAAGCATGGCTATGGCCGCAAACTTGTGGTTTACATCCCGGGCACTCAGTCACTGAGCTTGGGAGGTTCAAACCCGCTCAACATGAGATCAAACTTGACCGCCTTCGGCGGAGTGGAGAAATCACCCACTCAGCTAGCCGTGCTGTCAGCACTGTCAGAACTGAAGGTTGGTCCGAAGGACTCCGTGCTTTTGGTCGGTCACTCGCAAGGGGCATTGATTGCTGGGCAAATAGCGACTAGCAAGCCTGGCTTCGAGGTCGATGGCCTTATAAGTTTTGGGGGACCTATCGCCCAATTGGATATCAAGGTTCCAGTGGTAGCTCTGCAGAACCATGGCGATCCAGTCCCACACCTGTCTGGTCAGATAAACCCGATGCAGGACAACTGGGTAACAGCGTCAAAATTCAGCGAGTATGACTCGGTCATCGATGCTCACAAAATCGCCAGCTACGTAGAGAGCGCCAAAGAGCTAGATGAGTCAAGTGATCCCGGATTTCACAGGGTTCATGAACAGCTCGGCATTCAGCCCGGACAAGCAGGCCTGCGCTACACCTTCGAGTTGACTCGAAACTAGCGAATCTTGAGGACCTTCAATACCGATCGGGTCAAGAAGCTTGCGACACTCATCACCAAAGCGGCCAGGATGGCCCATCCGAAGGATGCGATCTCAAGACCCTCTGAGGTAAAGCCCTCAATGGTCAAAACATCTGCCCCAATTAGGTTGCTCAACCACGCGACCAGCAACAACAGGGCTCCGTTGATTACGAAAGAAATCAGTCCGAAGGTGATGATGTAGAGCGGGAAGGCCAGGATCTTGATAACTGGGCCAATGATGGCATTCACCAATCCGAAGATGGCGCCAATAAGCAAGTAGGAGGCGATTGTCTCCCAGAGCCCAGTGCCACCGTATGGGGTTAGCTGAATTTGAGGGACCACCAAGGTGGCAACCCATAGGCCTACGGCATTGACGATTGTGCTGATTAGAAAACGCAACATGGCCCAATTCTCTCAGCCCTCAGGCTAAATTAGCTTTTGTGACCCAAGACTCCCAGCCAATGATGCAATTTTTGGCCCCAGACGGCACCTTCGGTGTGCCAAAGGAGTATGCCCAGTATGGGGAACTGGTCGACGCTCTGACCATTGAGGACCTAACCAAGTTTTACCGAGACATGGCGAGGATCCGTCGATTTGATATCGAGGCAATCGCGCTGCAACGACAGGGTCAGCTCGGTCTTTGGGTTCCAGCAATCGGCCAAGAGGGTGCTCAGATTGGCTCTGGCTACGGGGTGGGACCAAACGACCACATTTTTCCGAGCTACCGCGAGCATGGTGTTGCCATCACTCACGGGGTTGAGCTGATGTCCATTCTCAAGATGATGCGCGGTGTGAACCACGGCGGTTGGAACCCCGAGGAGACCAGATTCCACCTATACGCGATCGTGCTTGGTTCACAGGTGCTGCACGCCGTCGGCTATGCAATGGGCGTGAAGTTTGATGGCTTGGTTGGAACCGGTGACAAGGACAAAGATCTTGCGGTGATCTCCTACTTCGGAGATGGAGCGACCGCCGAGGGGGATGTCTCAGAATCCCTGCTGTTTGCCGCCATCAATGACTCACCAATTGTCTTTTTCGTTCAGAACAACCAGTGGGCGATCTCCGCCCCAGTTGAGAAGCAGACCAAAGTCCCGCTTTATCGAAGGGGCGAGGGTTTTGGTGTCTCGGGCATGCGAGTTGACGGCAATGATGTTTTGGCCTGCTACGCAGCAACCAAGTTCCACATGGATCAGGCTCGAGCTGGCCATGGACCATACCTGATTGAAGCTCTCACCTATCGAGTCGGTGCCCACACCACCAGCGATGACCCAACCAAATATCGATCCGAAGAAGAGGTCGAATACTGGAAGGCCCGCGACCCCATAATCAGATTTGAGAAATTCCTCAGACGCCAAGGGGTTGCTGACGATTTCTTTGAAGAGGTAAAGCACGCCGGTGATGAGCTTGCAGCTCAAATCAGAGCAGAAACCTTTGCACTACCGACCCCGCCACTAGAGAACATCTTCCACAACGTCTACTCTGACGAGCACCCCGACATTGAGCGCCAGAAAGCTTGGCTTCAGGCCTATGAGCAGCAGATGGGTGGCCATGAGTAGCTATAAGGACATGGCGATCGCCAAAGCTTTGAATGCCGGCTTGCAAAAAGCAATGCAGGACGATGAGAAGGTTTTGGTCTTTGGCGAGGACGTTGCTGAGCTTGGTGGAGTTTTCCGTGTCACCGAAGGCCTGCACAAAGAGTTTGGTGAGAAGCGAGTATTCAACTCTCCGATTGCAGAATCCGGAATCGTTGGCACCGCTATCGGTCTGGCAATGCGTGGCTACCGCCCGGTAGCTGAGATTCAGTTCGACGGTTTTGTTTTCCCTGCTTTCAACCAGATCACCTCGCAGTTGGCAAAGCTCACCTATCGATCAGAGGGCTTCATGCAGATGCCGGTGGTGATTCGCATCCCCTATGGCGGAGGAATTGGCGCGGTTGAGCACCACTCCGAAAGCCCAGAGGCCTACTTCGCCCACACCGCGGGACTAAGAATCATCTCGCCATCAAACCCAAACGATGCATATTGGATGATTCAGCAGGCGATTCAGAGCCCAGATCCGGTAATCGTTTTCGAACCCAAGCGGCGCTACTGGCAAAAGGGTCCGGTCAACCTAGATGTTGCTCCCATGCCAATGCATTCTGCTCGATTGTTGCGCGAGGGCAATCAGGTGACACTGTTGGCCTACGGACCGATGGTGACGACCGCTTTGCAGGCTGCCGAAATAGGTGCTGAAGAGGGTGTGAGCATTGAGGTTATCGACCTTAGATCCCTAGCCCCAGTTGACTACCCCACGATTTTCGCATCGGTTCAGAAGACCGGTCGTTTGGTGGTTGCCGCCGAGGCACCAACCAACGTTTCAATCTCTAGTGAGATTGCTGCCAGGGTTGCCGAGCATAATTTCTACCACCTGGAAGCCCCAGTTCTCAGGGTTGGCGGCTTTGATACTCCGTATCCACCATCCAAACTCGAGGAGGCCTACCTCCCTGACGCAGACCGCATCCTCGAGGCAGTCGACAGAATCATGGCCTACTAGGAGATTTGGATGAGCATCGCAAAGTTCCCACTGCCAGATGTTGGTGAAGGCCTAACCGAGGCAGAGATTGTCTCCTGGAAGGTTGCTCCCGGCGAGAAGGTTGCGGTCAACCAGACCATCTGTGAAATCGAGACAGCCAAGTCCATCGTTGAACTTCCATGCCCGTTCGAGGGTGTGGTTGAGGAGCTACTCGCCCAAGAGGGCGAAACGGTAGAAGTTGGCACCCCGATAATCTCCGTAAACGTGACATCGGGCGCAGTCCCAGCGATGACAACCTTTGATGCCCCGGTTGAGGCTGTTGCGGTAGAGAGCGACACCGGAGCCGAATACAAGCTTCCGACTTTGGTTGGCTACGGCGACAGCGGAGAAGCAAACTCCAGAAGACGCAGAGCGGTAAAGCAAGCCCCAATCACTACTGCCATCCCAGTTGCAATGGTTAGAGCAACCACCGCTGCAGATGCCGTTATGGCCAAGCCGCCGATCAGAAAGCTCGCCAAAGAGCTCGGTGTTGATCTAAACCTGGTGCAGGGCAGCGGCAGTCACGGCGAAATAACCCGCGATGACGTTATTGGTGCGGCAAGCCAGGCCAGTGTCTTCAAAAACCTCACTACACCAGAAGTTCCATCAGAGCGTGAGGAGCGAATTCCGGTCAAGGGAGTTCGCAAGGCAATTGCTTCTGCCATGGTGAAAAGCGCATTTACCGCCCCTCACGTGAGTATCTTCGTTGACGTCGATGCCACTAGAACCATGGAATACGTCAAGCGCCTCAAGAACTCGGTTGACTTTGCTGGCATCAAGGTCACACCATTGTTGATCATGGCGAAGGCCATGATCTGGGCTGTCAGAAGAAACCGAATGGTGAACTCCACCTGGACTGATGAGGAGATCATCGTCCACAACTTCGTCAACCTCGGTATCGCTGCCGCTACCCCACGCGGTTTGATTGTTCCGAACGTTAAAAATGCCGATCAGATGAGCATGATTGAGCTGGCACAGGCCATCGAGCAACTGGCTGCAACCGCTCGTGAGGGCAAGACCACCCAAGAAGACATGCGCGATGGCACCATCACAATCACCAACATCGGTGTTTTTGGAGTTGACACCGGAACACCAATTCTGAATCCAGGCGAAGTTGGCATCGTTGCGCTGGGCTCGATCCGCAAAAAGCCTTGGGTGGTCGACGATGAGATCGTGGTGCGGCAGATCACCACTATTGGTGCAACCTTCGATCACCGAGTCGTTGATGGCGACGTGGCATCAAGGTTCGTTCAGGACGTAGCAAGCGTGATCGAGGAGCCTGCGCTGCTACTTGACTAATTGGAATTGACAATCATTTTCAATAAGAGTTAGCATCGAATCATGAAGAAATTTGTGATTGGTGTTGCCGCAGCCGTAGCACTTGGATTGCTTGCTGCCTTCTTTGTCGCTCCACAGCTATTTGGGCAGAATCAAACCCCAACCCCGAATGCCTCGCCGACTCTCACCAGAACGGGTGACACCGGCAAGGTCTCGGTTGTGGTTTCAACCGAGGTCTGGGCCAGCATCACCAGCACAATTGGTGGCGATTGGGTAGATGTCACGACAATCGTGCCCGCAAACCAGGACCCACACTCCTACCAAGCCTCAGCTCGCGACCAACTGGCACTTGAGAGTGCCGAGTTGGTGATTGCCAATGGTGGTGGGTATGACGATTTCATGACCCAGCTTTTTGAGGCCTCTGAAAACAAGGGCATTTTCCTCAAGTTGGCAGAGGGCGAGCACATCCACGCCGATGAGGCACACGCCGGAGAAACTCACGCCGAAGACACTCATGCTGCCGACCCACATGATCACGCCAACGAGCACATCTGGTTTGACCTCACCAAGACCGTTGAGGCTGCCGACCACATCGCAGAGTCGATCATCGAGCTAAGACCAGAGGCGAAGCAGGATGTCACCGCAAATCTTGAGTTTTTCAAATCTGAGATGGCAAACATCGAGCTGCGAGTTGAAGCATTGCGCGAGCGAGCCCAGGGCGCTGGGTTTATCGCATCTGAAGGCGTAGCCAACCTGCTTCTAGAGCATGCGGGTTTCCAGAACCTAACCCCTGAGGCGCTTGCAGACGCAATTGAAGAAGAGCGTGATGTCCCGGTTGCGGCATTGGATGAGGCCGAAAAGCTTCTCAAGAACAAGGTTGCAGCCATCTTGGTAGTCAACATCGGAACTCAAGACCCAACCTCGGACAGGCTAAAGGCCGCTGCCGAAGCGGGTAATCGCCCGATTGTTTCGGTTGCGGAAACTCCAACCGCAAATGCCCTAACCAGCACCGATTACCTGGACTGGCTAAACCATGTGGTTGATCAACTTCAAGAGGCCGTCTACTAATTGGCTCAGGTTCTACAGGTCCAGAACGCCTCGCTCACCCTGGGTGAGCGGGCGATCTGGTCCAACCTGAACTTTGAGATCGCCCCGGGTGAGTTCGTTGCCGTGATCGGGGCCAATGGCTCTGGTAAATCGATGCTTTTGAAATCCATCCTGGGCCAGCAGCGGTTGAGCTCGGGACACATCCAGTTTCTGGGCCGCCCGGTGGGGCATGGCAACACCGAGATTGGCTATGTTCCGCAGCATCGCGCTGTCGATAGCGGCTTGCCGCTGAGGGTGATCGATGCGGTTCGTTTTGGACTTGATGGTCACAGCTACGGTGTTCCATTGCCATCCGCGACTAAGCGAAAGCTCGCCCACCAGGCTCTGGAGTCAGTTGATGCGGCAGAACTTGCCACCAAGCCGGTTGGCTCGCTCTCCGGTGGCGAGATGCAGCGTGTGCGCGTAGCTCAGGCCTTGATCTCTCACCCAAAGCTGATCTTGGCCGATGAGCCCCTCAGTGCCCTAGACCTGCATCATCAGCAGGTGGTGAGCTCACTGATTGCAGAGCGCAGACAAGAGGGCACCTCGGTCATGTTTGTCACTCACGATGTCAACCCAGTTATGGACTATGTCGATCGGGTGCTCTACCTGGCCCAGGGCAAGTATTCGATCGGAACTCCCGATGAGGTTTTGCGTTCTGAAGTGCTGAGCGAGCTGTATGGGGCAGAAATTGACGTGGTTCGCAATCAGGGCCGGATTGTGGTGCTGGGTGCCCACGATCACGACCACCACTCGGATGAGGAGTGGGTCTAATGGATTGGTCTTTAGTCTTCAACTTCACCGATTACGACAAGCTTTTGCCGTTGGTGACGAACTCACTGTTGGCCGGAGCGCTGCTAGCGCTAATTGGCGGGCTGGTCGGGGTCTTCGTCATGACCAGAGAGCTGTCTTTTGCCGTTCACGGCATTGCTGAGCTTTCCTTTGCTGGAGCCGCTATCTTCTTGCTAATTGGGCTGGATGTGGTTCTCGGTTCAGTCTTTGGCTCGATCATCGCGGCAGCGATCATCGCCTTTTTGGGCGAGCGCGCCAAAGATAGAAATTCGATCGTGGCGGTCTTGATGCCATTCGGCCTTGGCCTTGGGATTTTGGCGCTCTCGCTCTATCCGGGCCGCGCAGCTAACAAGTTTGGGCTTTTGACCGGTCAGATTGTGGCGGTAGACGACCCCAAACTCACCTCAATGGCGATCATCACGCTGATTGTCTTAGTTGCCATGCTGTTCATCTGGCGACCGCTGAGCTTCTCGTCGCTGGATCCAGAGGTCGCTTTGGCTCGTGGAGTGCCAACCAAGCTACTTGGAATTGTTTTCGTGCTTTTGCTCGGTCTAGCGGTGGCGGCAGCGGTCCAAATCGTAGGGGCACTCTTGGTGCTGGCGCTGCTTGTTACCCCAGCCGCTGCGGCATTGAGGCTTTCAAGTTCGCAGCTTTGGGTGCCGGTATTGAGCGTGCTCTTTGCACTGATTGCGATGCTCGGTGGAACACTTCTTGCTCTCGGCGGCACACTGCCAATTAGCCCTTATGTAACAACGATTTCGTTCCTGATCTACATCATTGCTCGCCTAATTGCGTTTACTAGATCTCGCCTGGAGGTTAGGGCATGACTCAGCGCAGAAATACCTGGCAAAAGCTCGCGGTTAGGGAGGCTTTGAGCCAGTCACCGGGCTTTGTTTCCGCTCAGCAGCTGCATTCCACCTTGGTTCAATCTGGCAACAAGTTGGGCCTCACAACCGTATATCGAGCGCTCACCGATTTGGTTGAAACCAACGAGGCCGATGCGCTAGCTGGAAGTGATGGTGAAACTCGCTATCGAATCTGCGGCACCGATCACCATCACCACCTGATCTGCCTAAGCTGCGGCAAGACCGTGGAGTTTGAACTCTCTGGGTTTGAGGCCGCGACTGAGGCTTTGGCTTCGAGCCATGGCTTCACCTCGGTCTCTCACAGCATTGAGCTTTTTGGAACTTGCGCGGAATGTGGCGTGTCCAGTTGATTTTTTCTAATCGGGACTTGCTTTTGGCGCTAGCTCTCTCCTAAACTTGGGGGGTTGCGTGGGGCACGTCCCCAACAATCCCAAATTTATGCTTCGGGTCATCGCGCCCCAAGGAGGAAAAATGGCTGCCTACTGCCAGGTCACCCAGACGGGTCCGCAGTTCGGTCACAATGTGTCGCACGCTCAGAACAAGACCAAGCGTCGCTTTGACCCAAACATCCAGAAGAAGACTTACTTCGTTCCTTCCATGGGACGCAAGGTAACCCTTAACCTTTCAGCCCGCGGTATCAAGGTGATTGACGCTCGTGGCATCGAGTCCGTAGTAGCCGAGCTTGTAGCTCGCGGCGAGAAGATCTAAGGAGTTATAGATGGCTAAGGACAAGGACATCCGTCCAATCATCAAGCTCAAGTCAACTGCCGGCACCGGTTTCACCTACGTGACCAAGAAGAACCGCCGCAACGACCCAGACCGTATGGTTCTAAAGAAGTACGACCCAGTAGTGCGCAAGCACGTTGAATTCCGCGAGGAGCGCTAGAAATGGCAAAGAAGAGCAAGATTGCTCGTAACGAGCAGCGCAAGGTTGTTGTTGAGCGCTACGCAGAGAAGCGCCTAGCGCTAAAGAAGGCGCTAGTAGACCCAAACTCAACCGCTGAGCAGCGCGAAGAGGCACGCCTAGGTTTGCAGAAGCTACCTCGCAACGCCAGCCCAGTTCGCGTTCGCAGCCGTGACCTGATCGATGGCCGCCCACGCGGTGTGCTTTCCAAGTTCGGTGTCAGCCGTGTGCGTTTCCGCAAGATGGCTCACGCTGGTGAGCTACCAGGTGTGACCAAGTCCAGCTGGTAATCAGATTTATCGCTGATCCCGCCTAGAGAGACCAATTGCCTCTCGATGGCGGGATTAGTTTTTCTGCGCCAATCCAACTCTTCGCTAACTCAAGCTCGGCGATAAGTGGTTCCGCCATCTCCCGCTCCAGCTTGCGATCAACAAAATCCTCTTTCCAAAGCGACTTCACAACTAGTGCCCCAGCCTGGCGATCGTGCTTGAGATCCGCTCTCCCCACCAAACGGTCTCGGTAGAGGATCGACAGGGTGTAATAGCCGTATTTCCGCTTGGGTTCAGGGGTGTAGATCTCGATCATGTAGTCAAAGCCGAACAGTCTTCTGGTTCGATCCCGGTGCCAGGTGAGTGGATCAAAGGGATTGAATAGCCGCAGCGGTCTATCGAATTTGAGTTCGTGTGAGAGCTGCAGAGTTTCAGCGAGGGCGTAGTTTGGCTCGGTCGAGCCCTCAACCTCTAACTGGACTAGTTCTCCACTGGCAAGCAATGCTTTGAAGAATGGCTTGGCTTCGGTTTTGGTGAATCTGAAGTAATCCGCCAATTCAGCTTCGGTTGCAACCCCAAGGCTTCTAGCGGATCTGCGCAACAGCTCGGTCTTTTGCTCACTCTCTGAGATGCCAAGACTGGGAAGGTCAATGTGCTCTGGCAGGGCATAGAGCCTTGAGAAGTTCCTGCGCCCGCTGCTAACCACCTCGCCGGCAAAGTAGAGCCGTTCCAGAATCAGCTTTACCTCAGACCAGCCCCACCAATTTCCAGTTCGCCTATTGGCATCGTGTTCAAACTCGGCAATGGTCATAGGACCCTTGCTCTCAAGCTCCCCGCGGATCCAGCTCGCAAGCTTGTGCTTTGGTGATAGCAGCGGCTTGATTCGCTCCGAAGCTCGATATTCATTTCGCCGAAACTCAAATAGGCCCCAGTCCCGAGCGTTGATTACCGCAGCGCAGTGCGCCCAGTACTCCCGATACTCCGGAGCCTGTCCAGCTCCAAACGCTTTGGCTTCAAATTCCTGCAGTGAGTATTGCCCAATTCGGGAAAAGGCTGGCACCAGGTGAGCGCGAGCAAAAACATTCACCGAGTCAATCTGAAAAAGGTGTAGGCGCTCGAGGGCTTCATCAATGGTTTTGAGCTCCTGGTGGATGCCCAGTGAGCTCAGCACAGTGGCCCTTGCCGACTCAATGGAAAGCATTTCCAAACCTCAAAATCGTCACCGAAATAGTTCTCACCACTCTAGACCCCGTCATTATTGGGCAATCGGGAAATAGGCCTTTTTAGCAAATTTGGTTCGGTTAGCCCTTGAAAGTCCAAAAAACCGCGTGAATTCAAGGAAAACTCACCCGCAACACGCCGTGTTATGAGCGTTGACTTGTTTCCTGTGGCTATAGGTTGATTGAGACATTCCTGTCCCTAGACGTCCAGGAGGACCAAAATGAACAAGAGCGAGCTCGTAGCAGCAGTCGCAAAGCACACCGGCGAGTCACAGGCCGCTGTTGGCCGTGTCATCGACGCAATGTTTGACACCATCGGCGCATCAATCAAGAAGGGTGACAAGGTCACCATTCCTGGTTACCTAAGCGTAGAGAAGGGTCGCCGTGCAGCACGCACCGGTCGTAACCCACAGACCGGCGCAACCATCCAGATTGCAGCTGCAAACACCGTTAAGGTTTCTGCAGGCAGCAAGCTAAAGGCTGCTGTTAAGTAACTAAAGCCAACCGATAGAGGCGGTGGTCTTCGGACCACCGCCTTTGTCTTATCCAAAAGGTAGGGTTGAAGGGTGAACAATCGCTCCCGCGGATACATCTATGTGGCAGGTCAGCTGCTGTTGCTGGGCCTGTTATTCACCGCCCCAAGGATGGATTCTCCCTACGGAGAGCTAAGCGACCTAATTGGCTTGCTGGGCATTGCTGTCATGGCTTTAGGTGCTGCGATTTTGATTGCCAGTTTTATGCGCCTGGGTAAATCGCTAACCGCTAACCCAGTCCCCAAAGAAAATGGCGAACTGGTTGTCACCGGACTTTATTCAAGGGTCAGGCACCCGGTTTACTTCGGGCTTTTGGTTTTGGGCCTGGGTGTAGTTCTGGATGCCGGCTACTGGCCGCAGATTTTGATTTGGGCGATGCTCTATATCCAGCTGCACATCAAGGCGAACTTTGAAGAGTACCTACTGAGGCAGAAGTATCCGGCATATGCCGCCTACGCTGCGAAAACCCCAAGGTTCTTTCCGAGGTTGGGTAATTGAGTCAAGCTCTGGTTCGCAGATCACTGCTAGCTATCGCACTGGTATCGCTCGGTGCAGTGCTGAGTGTTTATCTTGGTCTGATATTTGGCGGAGCCATCAATCCGCTTCCCTTTTCTGACCCAGGACCCGTGGTTCGCTGGGGTTCACCGATCGCCAAATTGGTGATGAACCTAGCCATGGCGGTGACGGTGGGAACACTTGTTTTTTCTGCTTTCGCAGCAAACCAGTCAGAGCGTGATCAGCTGCGTCCCGTTGCGGCCTGGGGCTCTACCCTTTGGCTTCTCTCGGGCGGCGCCTATTTTGTGCTGACTTATCTTTCTGCATCTGGAAGTCAGCTCTCTTTTGGCCCGGAGTTCTCGCAGAGCCTTTGGTTGTTTGCAACCGAAATTGAACTTGGCGTCTTGCTGGCTTGGAACCTGGTGTTTGCACTGGTGCTGAGCCTCACCACCATTGCGCTCAATAGCCAGCTTTGGGTTGCCATCAATGCGGCTCTCGCAATCGCAGCACTTTATCCGCTCGCGGAATCCGGTCACGCCTCAAGTGATGTCGGGCACGCTGTTGCGGTGAACTCAATGCTGATGCACCTGGTTGGTGTATCGATCTGGTTGGGCGGACTGTTTGCGCTCTATTCGGTGTTCTTTTCAAACTCTGAGCGATCTGGCGAGCTAACCAGGCGTTATTCGACTCTCGCCCTGATCAGCTTTGTACTGGTTTCGATTTCTGGCCTTACCGCCGGATACATCAGGCTCTATGAGCCAAGTGATTTGCTCAGTAACTACGGCTTGATGCTTATTGGTAAGGCGAGCGTATTGATTGCGTTAGGGCTCTTCGGCGCTCGCCATCGTCGCCTGCTGGCCGGTAAATTCTCCGAGAAGGCTCAGGGCTTCTGGCGCTTGGCCGGCTTTGAGCTTCTGGTAATGGGTCTGGCATTTGGGCTAGGAACCGCCTTGGCCAGGACCGCAACCCCGGTTTCAGATGCCGAGTTTGTGCCTCCCACCCCGGCTCAACTTCTCACCGGTGACCCGCTTCCACCGGAAATGACAGCAGCCTCCTGGTTCACGGTTTGGGATTTGGATGTGCTGTGGGCCAGCGTGGTTGGCTTTGCAGCATTTTTGTATCTCTACGGGGTCAGAAAGCTTCAGGCGCGAGGAGATAAGTGGTCTTTTGCGAGAACTGCATCGTGGCTTGGCGGTTTGGCATTGCTGTTCTACGTGACAAACGGTGCTCCCAATGCCTATGGCGAGTATTTGTTCTCGGTTCACATGGTTGGCCACATGCTGCTTTCGATGTTTGTGCCGGTGCTGTTGGTGCCGGGAGCGCCAGTGACACTGCTTTCCAGGGTTGCAGCGCCGCGCAAAGACGGTTCAAGAGGACTGCGGGAATGGGTTTTGTGGGCGGTTCACACCCCATACGCTTGGCTACTCACCCATCCGCTGTTTGCCGGCATGAACTTCGCTATCTCGCTGGTGCTGTTCTACTACACCCCAGCATTCAGGTGGGCGACCGAGCAGCACCTGGGTCATCAGTGGATGATCGTGCACTTTTTGATCACCGGCTACCTCTTTGTCCAGTCACTAATTGGCGTTGATCCTCAGCCACATAAGCCTTCTTACCCGCTAAAGCTCATGCTCCTGATTGGCACCATGGCATTCCACGCTTTCTTCGGACTTGGTCTGATGAATGAAAAGAGTCTCTTGCTAGCCGATTGGTTTGGCTCCATGGGTCGAACCTGGGGCGATGATCCGCTGTCAGATCAGGCAATCGGTGGGGCTTTTGCATGGGGAGTGGGAGAGATCCCAACGATTCTGATCACGCTCTATGTGGTTTATCAGTGGTCTAAATCCGATGATCGTGAGCGCAAGCGCTTGGATAGAGCATCTGATCGCTCCGGAAACCAGGATTTGAACGATTACAACGAGATGCTCAGAAAGCTGAGCGAGCGCTCGTGATCATCGAACTCAGTGAAGAGCAGCGCAATCTCTTTGATTACATTGAACAAACCGATGCCCATGTCTTTGTCACCGGTAGAGCGGGAACCGGCAAATCAACCCTGCTCTCACACCTAACCGCGAACACCGAGAAATCCTTCGCAGTTTGTGCTCCAACCGGTGTTGCAGCGCTAAATGTCGGTGGTGTCACAATTCATTCGCTTTTCACCTTCCCGCTTGGCCTTTTGGGCGAGGTTGATATCGGTAAGCATCTGTCGAGAAGGACTAGGGATGTCCTCAAGGCACTAGACATGCTGGTCATCGACGAGGTCTCGATGGTCTCGGCTGATCTGATGGATGGTATCGACCGAGCGCTCAGGATCGCAAGAGGTCGCAGGAATCTGCCATTTGGCGGGGCTCAGGTTGTGATGTTTGGCGATCCTTATCAACTTGCGCCCGTTCCACCGAGGGATCCGCAAGAACGTGCCTACATGGAGGAGAACTACCGCTCCGGTTGGTTCTTCGACGCCCATGTTTTCCGAGATGCTGGCCTTGAGCGCTTTGAACTCAGCGAAATCTTTAGGCAATCGGATTCGAATTTCAAAGAGATCTTGAATGCAATTCGAGACGGTTCGGTGACTCAGGACATGCTTGATCACATCAATCAAGCAGGAAACCGCTTCCCGCCGCATCCTGATGTCATAAAACTTGCCACCATCAACGACACCGTGAACGCGGTGAATGCCCAGCGTATGAACCTGATACCTGGGGACGCGAAGGTGTTTCGAGCCACCTATTCCGAGGGGGCGGCTAATGCTTTTGGTCGAGTGCTTCCTGCCGAGACTGAGCTCTATCTCAAGGTTGGCGCACAGGTGATGTTCATCAAAAATGACGATGGCACCGGTGGCAAGCGATGGGTGAACGGAACCATCGGCCATGTGGTGGACTTGAAGAAGTCCGGCATCGTGGTCGTTGAGGTCGATGGCGAAGAGTTTGAGGTTGGCCCCGCCACCTGGGAGAAGGTGCGCTATGAGGTTGAAGAGGACTTTGATGAGGCAACCGGCAAGGTCAAAGAAGTCTTGGTTCCGATCACGTTGGCTGAGTTTAAGCAGATTCCACTTCGCCTAGCCTGGGCCGTCACTGTCCACAAATCACAGGGTCAAACCTATGACGAGGTGCAGATTGACATGGGTCGAGGAGCCTTCTCGCCCGGTCAGACCTACGTCGCGCTCTCGAGGGTGAGATCTCTAGAAGGGCTCTATTTGACCAGGGCCATCACCATGCGAGATGTGATGGTGGATAAGGATGTAGTTCGGTTTATGTCGGGATCTCATACAGATTGGGAGCCTTCAGCCACCAATTCAGAGCATCTGCCACCCTTCTAGACCAGTAGCTTTCATGGTGCCCGGTGTATGGGTAGCGGGCAGCAGCAAACTCTTCGTTTGACTGATATCCCTTGGCTCTTAGGTGCTCAACCGCGCGGGCGTGGAAAGGTGCGTAGTAGGCGTCTAGCTCAAGATCTCCATGGTCCGTCCAGATTCGATGTGAGCCGGCTGGGGGAAGCATCGCGGTCAGCTCATCAACCATGACATTGCCGCCAAAGGGCCAGTGGGTGGAAAAACCGATGGCGGTTCCAAACAACCCTGGTCGCTTGGCGAGCGTGTAGAAGGAGATCAAACCACCCATTGATGCACCCATCACTGCGGTGCGATCCGGGTGGTGCTCGATGCCATATCGCTCAAGGGCAAATGGCAGAATCGCATCCGAAATTAGCGAGACGTAGGAGTCTGAGAAGCCAGGCCCCCGGAGCTTTTGGAAGTCCGCAGGAAGTGCATCCCAAAACTCTGGGTGGTTATCAAGTATTGACTGCGGAGCCAGTTCACGCAGCCTGGTCTCATCGCTCAGACCCCAAACCGCTATCACCAGCGGGCTATCGCCACGGACCTCCTCGCGGATGGCGGTTAGCACCTCCCAGGTTTTGCCGGTGAAGGAGTCTTTCTCGTCAAAGATGTTGCGACCATCATGCATAACTAGGACCGGGGTTTTGGCATGCAATGAGGCTGGAACCCAGATATCGACTGTGTGGGAGTCAAACTCGAAGCGCTCCAGTTTGCCTCCGGCAAGTCTTATCTCGCGCAGCTTGCGCTCGCGAAATGCCATGAAAAGTGGGAGGGTGAAGGCCAGTGCTGTGATGCCCGAAATCAGGAAGTAAAGCCAGACCCGCTTCATTCCCAGCCTTCTTGACTCATAGATCATGAAGCCAGCAACCGCGATTGCAACAATGCTCAAATCCACTGACAGCACCAGATCAACGGTTGAACCAAACCAAGCCTTGAGGTAATCGGCTTGCTCGAAGACCGCCAGCGCATTGAGCCACCAGGCCGTGATTAGTCCAAGGGCGGCCAGGACAAAATAGAACCGCTCTCTGTATACCGATGCCTTGATCATCAAAGACCCAAGCCTTTCTTGATGTGTTGCAGTTTTAGCTGTTGCTCTTGTGTAAGCGGAAGCTGCTGCGCTATTTGCATGAGTCCACCAGCACAACCCTCGCCATCTAGCCGCTGCAGAGCATTAATCTCAGCACCAAGACTTGGATAGTCAAGCTCGAAGCGGCGGAATGGATTGAGTGAATCTGCCCGAGAAGTAGAACTGGGTTCGAGATAGCGAACGAGCTTTATCAGCTTTTCAACCGCGTAGCTCTTGAGGTGCTGCTCGGAAGCGATTACCTCACCCCTGCGATAGCGCCCCAGCCCAATCTGAATCAGGGCGAGAAAGAGCTCAAATTCTGCATTCGGATCGATTTCTCTGGGCACCGAGCGCTTTGCAATGTCAGCCATGCGTTGCGTGATGTTGGATTTATCCAGCACAACGCTGTAATCGTTGGCCGAAGAGAGCTCCAGCTCCTGATCCTCGAAGACCGCGAATTCCAAGAGTCTTAGGTCGCTGTAGACCACCTTCAGTCCATGCGCAGTTTCCCGCGGAGCTAGCAAAATCTCTGAGTGATTTGGTAGCCAATCCAGGTTTTGCCTGAGCTTCTCGCCGGTGCCGGGCTTCACAACCAGGAAAAAGTCGTGGTCAGAGTGCTCATCAGCGCGATCGGTGGCAGCCGAGCTACCGAGGAACACCAGGCCAATTACTTCATCACGATCTTTGACCTGATCCAGCAGCTGCTGCTGAAACTTGAGGAATGCAGCAATGGATTGACTCATGCCTCAAAGCTAACCGATAACCTTTTGACATGTTGCTATCAGACCGCGATATCCGCACCCAGATCGAAGCCGGCCGTATCGGATTAGAGCCACTGAGTATGGACCTAATCCAGCCATCGAGCATGGACGTTCGCCTCGATCGTTTCTTTAGATTGTTTGATAACCACAAGTACCCATTCATTGACCCTCGCGAGCAGCAGGATGACCTCACCAGATTCGTTGAGGTCGCATCCGATGAGCCTTTCATCCTTCACCCGGGCGAGTTTGTCCTCGGTTCGACTTACGAATTTGTCTCGCTGCCAGATGACATTGCAGCTCGACTCGAGGGCAAATCATCACTTGGTCGTTTGGGGCTACTAACTCACTCAACCGCCGGATTTGTTGACCCAGGCTTTAGAGGCCATGTCACCCTGGAGCTTTCAAACGTTGCCACCTTGCCGATCAAGCTTTGGCCAGGCATGAAGATTGGTCAGCTCTGCTTCTTCCAGCTCTCCTCGGCTAGCGAGAACCCCTACGGTTCGGCCAAGTATGGCTCTAGATATCAGGGTCAGCGCGGCCCTACTGCCTCCCGGAGCTACTTGAATTTCCACATCACCGATGTGGGAAACGCACCGCTAGAGAAATAGTCTTCGGGCTCGATTCAGCACCTGGCGCTCAACTCGTTTAAGCGCGTAGTTATCAGCCGCCAGCTCGCAGAGCCTGGTTAGTTCGTAGTTGAAGACCCTGGACACCAAAAACCACGGCGCAACAGTCATTGCGAATGAACTAAGCCCCTTGAAAAACTGGTGACCAAGTCGGATGTGTCCAAGCTCGTGCCATAAAACCGCAGTCTTCTGAGCTTGCTCTAGTTCAAGAGCGGCCTGAGATAGGTAAATCGCACTGGACTTCGCGATTGCGAAGTAGCCGGGTAGCGAAAGTCTTCTTATCTCCACCCCTTCAAAGCGCTCTGTGGTTGGGGTCGAAATAGCATCCAAATCCAAAGCCGCTTCGCGGCGATCAAAGTAAGGCGCGAGCCGGAGGTTGGTAATGGCAAGCAATACCCCACCAAAGCCGAGCAACAGCCAGGGGGCAAAACTGATAACCAAGATCTGAAAGAGGTTTCCCCCAGCTTGGAGATTGAAGTAGCTCTGGAAGATGAAGCTTGCTGCTATCAAAAAGGCAGTCAGTGCGGCCAGTGTGCTGAGCACAAAGAGTAAAAACCAAACCGAGATTCCCAGAGTTGGTCGATTCGAAAACTTGCCGCTTAGACCAAGTGGAGCGATTAGCGAAACCGCGAGAACAAACTCGATAAGGAGCACCAGCCCCAGCAGTTGCGCATCCACCGCTACCCCTCTCGAGGCGATTTTAGATGACTTAGGCTTTTCGCATGCGTGCTCTCAGAACCGTGCTGATTCTCCCGCTGCTACTTATTTTGGCTGCCTGTGGAGGCAACACCTCAAGCTATACCGGGCTTGGTCCCAACGAGGCAATGTTCGCTCAAATGATGATCCCTCACCATGAGCAAGCTCTGGAGATGTCGATGCTGGTTCCAGATCGCACCGAAAATCCTGAGATTCTGGCTCTAGCCGAGCAGATCATGGCCGCCCAAGAGCCCGAGATTGCTCTCATGCAGTCGTGGATTGATGAGTATGGCGATGCCGGCCATGACCACTCCGGTCACGCTATGAGTGGGATGCTCACCGAGGATCAGATGTTTGCGCTGAAGCAGGCAACTGGTCGAGAGTTCGAGAAACTCTTTCTGGAGGGCATGATTGCCCACCATGAAGGCGCAGTGGACATGGCGGGCATGCTGGATAACTCAAATTACCCGCCCGCCCAAGAGCTGCGAGATGCAATCAAGAAAACCCAAACCGCCGAGATTGAGCTAATGCAGAAACTGCTGGAAAACTACTGACCCAGCGCCTTTTTCAGCTGCTCTAGCTGCTTATTCGATAGCCCACCGGCAAAGTGAGAAAAGACCAGCGCAGGATTTGCACTTCCCATGGCATCAAGCAAGAGCTTTGCGGTGTGCTCCTCACGAGAGCTGACCGCTTTGAAGGTGAGGGTTCTACCGTGGCCGGGGAGCTTTTCAACCAGGCCTTTGTCAACTAACCGGCTCAATACCGTAAGCACGGTCGTGATTGCGAGCGAGTCATCCCCGAGCATGGCGAGGATCTGCTGGGAGCTAAGGCCATCTGGCCGATCCCAAAGACAGCCGAGAACTTCGGACTCTAGCTCACCCTGCTTGCGCTTTGACATGCGCTCATTCTACGGGTTGTAGAGACTAGTTTTGTGGGTCGGTGATTACCGGCAGAGACTCGGTCTTCGGTTCAGGTCCCGGGGATCGTTTGATGATGATGGCAATCACTAGGGCTGCAATCAAAACAATTGCGCCGCAGATAAACACCGTGATACGAACCCCAAACTGCTCCGCGAACCAACCAATAGCAGGAGATCCAATCGGAGTTCCACCCATAAAGATCAATAGGTAGATGCCCATAACCCTGCCCCTAAGGGTTGGCTCGCAGTTGGTTTGGACAAATGAGTTGGCTCCGATCAGCATCATCAGCGCCATGCCACCAACCAGGGGCAGAATCGCTGCGAAAGTGCCATAGCTGGGCATCCAGGCGGTGATCATCAAAAGCAGCCCAAAGCCCATGCCAAAACGCATGACCCACTTTGGCACCCGCAGGTGCTCGAGCTTGGCCGAGACCAAAACCCCGGTGAAAGAGCCCACCGCCAAAATGCTGCCGAGGATGCCGAACTCAGCTGGACCCTTGCCAAACTCTTGAGTCGCCATGATGGCCATGAAGATCTGGAAGTT
>RFTL01000181.1 GCA_009923455.1 Actinomycetota bacterium
CGATTGCAGTTCTGTCCACTCTAAAGAGTGAGCCGAAGCAACAGGTTCGTTGACTAACTTTCCATCGTGGGTGTTGAGCCCAAGACCCAAAGCGCTGTCTGCCTTGCAAGCTTCTTTCCAACCTTTGTTGGCCAATGCTTTTGCATAAGGCATGGTCGCATTGGTTAGAGCGTAGGTTGATGTGTGGGCAACCGCTCCAGGCATGTTTGCTACGCAATAGAAGATAGAGTTGTGGACTTTGAAAGTCGGTTCGGCGTGTGTGGTTGGCTTTGAATCTTCAAAGCATCCACCCTGATCGATAGCAATATCTACCAATACCGAGCCAGGCTTCATTTTTGCAACGAGGTCATTTTTCACTAACTTAGGAGCTTTAGCACCAGGAATCAAAACGGAGCCAATGACAAGATCTGCCTGGGTCACTGCACGTTCAATTTCAAAGGTATTACTTGCCAGAGTCTTTAGTCGACCGTGATAAAGAGCATCAAGTTCGCGAAGGCGGTTGATGTTCGTGTCCAAAACGGTGACATCCGCACCAAGACCGGTTGCCATCGCAACGGCGTTGGTGCCGGCAACGCCACCACCGAGAACAACTACGCGGGCTGGTCTGGTTCCTGGAACGCCGCCTAGCAGAATTCCGTGGCCGCCGTTCTGGGCGAAGAGGGTTTGTGCTCCAACCAGTACAGAAAGTCTTCCTGCTACTTCACTCATCGGAGCGAGAAGCGGTAGTGCTCGGTTGGCGGTCTGAACGGTCTCGTAGGCAATCGAAGTTACCTGTTTAGCAACGAGTTCTTTGGTCAACTCAAGATCAGCTGCCAAGTGTAGGTAGGTGAAAAGCACAAGGCCTGGTCTCAGGTACTGATATTCGCTGGCAATAGGCTCCTTAACTTTGAGCACCATGTCAGCTATTTCCCAAGTGCTCTTGGCGTCTGGCATGATTTTGGCACCTGAGTGCTCATAATCTTGGTCGGTGATGCTAGAACCCAGTCCTGCTCCCGATTGGATAAATACTTGGTGGCCGC
>RFTL01000182.1 GCA_009923455.1 Actinomycetota bacterium
TTCGGGTTCGTTACCTTCTGACCGGACGAAGACTTGAGCTTCCCGGCCTTGAACTCGTGCATGACCTTGCCAACCTTGTCTTGCTGCTGCGCCGACATCTTCATTTGGCCCTTCATGATTACCCCCAGCACACTGTGATTGCGTCGATAGCGGTAGCCGTAAGGTAGATGCTCGTATTAAATCGAACACCGTTTCCACCCAGCAAGATGGGCGTTGTTGCGTTGTTCGGAAACGATATGTCTACCAAGATCTCACCGGAAGGACCACCATCTCGAAGCTGAAAGGATCCAGCCAAAGCCGAATGCGCGAAGATCGTAACCACTCGGCCAGGGCCTTGAGAGACGTACCCGGCAGCGGTCAGCTTTTTGCAAGTCAGATCACTATTCATATAGCTTCTTTTTCTGCGAAGCCGGGGGAGCCTTCTTGCTGCCAGCAGGCCCAGCCCACAGAACCTTTCTAGACCAGTAGTTCGCAGAGAGCTTAGAGTCCTTGCCCTTGATGCCAGCACTACGAGCCATGTAGCTCTTTCTGGCGGCAGCACTGTAGTTGTGGCCCATCGATGCGTCACCGAAGTGAATCAGCTTAACCTGATCGCCTTCCTTCGCCAGCACCATCTTCTTCTTCTCAGGCTTGCTGGATTTGATCGGCTTGTTGAAGCCCGGAAACGTATGCCCCCGGTATTCGATTCCACCGCTGGATGTGCGCTTGAATTTCTGCACTCAGATTCTCCTGGTTCCTAAAGAAATGATATTCCCTTTAGCGAACTGACGGACACAGGAATTCGGATTCACTACATATTGGCCCATGCGCCGTTGATTCTTCCTTGCATGGTGTTCGTTGTAGTGTTGTAGATGATCATGCCGTTTAGCGCCGTAAGCGCATCCCTTTGCGCTGTTGTCATCCTTGGCACGATCAGCGCGCCAGTCGTGCTTTCAATCTGAAGAGCGGCAGACGTAGCAACGGCACTTGTTCCAAGAGCAAGCTGCCCAGAAGAAGACAGGTACAGGTCGGTAATGAAT
>RFTL01000183.1 GCA_009923455.1 Actinomycetota bacterium
GCTGAGCTAGACCGACAGGCACGTGAGGCTGAGGAAGCTCGCATCGCTGCACTAAAGGAGTCTGCAAAGGCTAAGCTCATTGCTGGTGAACCGTTGACCGAAGAAGAAGCAGAATTGGTGGTTCTATAATGCCTAAGCTATTTAACACCGTAACCAAGAAGTATGACTTCATGCCTGAAAGCTACATTGGCAAGTTTCCTTATGCTGAGGAGGCCGTCGAGGTTGCCCCAGTTGTCGAGGAAGTAAAGCCTGCCAAGAAGAAGGCAAAGTACATTGCAGATGCCGTAGATTCTGACGGCGACGGCAAGGTCCAGGACGGAACTGAGTTCGAGCGTCCAGTTGGTACCGAGTTGTCCCCTGAAGAGCTGACAGCGATTCAGGAATCTGACTCTGCACTTTAAGGTATAGGCTAACCTTCAAGGAGTAGTTGAAGGAGACGACCATGCTTGAAGACCTACCCATCCCAACTGACAAATCGCTATGCCTCGTTGCTAGCAAGGCTTTAGAACTTAATCCAGAGGATTTCCGCATCTTGCAAGATGCGCTTGATAACCCTAACTGGCCTCACTCTAAGCTTGCTCAAGAGTTAAGGGCTAGAGGTTTTGATGTTGGCGAGACGGTTGTACGTCGCCACCGCTTGAAGACGTGTGCTTGTGTTAGGTGACCTAAAGTTGTCCCCCAAATGGGACCCAGTAACACAAGCACAACCAGTAACAATTACTGCACCGAAGCCTACTAAGAAGCCTAAGACGAAGCACAAGGTTGCTGTGTCTTTACCCGACCCTCAAATTGGGGGTCGTTTCTTATTTGACTATGGCTGGGACCCGTTTCACGACGAGGCAGCCATGGATGTTGCACTGCAAATTGTCTCCTACTTAGAGGAGATTGACAGAGTTGATTATGTAATCAATCTAGGTGACTTCCTAGACCTCCCCAGCCAGGGTCGCTTCGACCAAGAGGCAGGCTTTGCTGGGACTACGCAGAAAGCAATTGACAGGGGGCATCT
>RFTL01000020.1 GCA_009923455.1 Actinomycetota bacterium
CCGGTGTCACACTCGCCCCTGCCAACGCAGTTCCGGACTACCCAACTGCCGCTGAGGTTGCTGCTGCCAAGCGAAACGTTGAAACCAAACGAGCCATGATTGCTCGCATCGAAGGAATCCTCGACACCTTAGAGGCCGAGGCTGCCGCTCTAGAGCGGGTAGCACTTGAGAAGAACGAGCAATACAACCAGGCCAAAGAGGCTGCCAATGAGATGGCAGCCAAGGTAAAGGGCCTGGAAAAGAAGGCCAAGACCGCCAAGGCTGAAGCCCAAGAGGCAGAGGTGCTGCTTGGTCAGATCGTTGCTCGGATGTATCGCCAGGGCACCAGCGGTGACACCACACTGCAGATTTTCTTCAACCCTGAGTCCTCTGATGAATTGCTTTATCAGCTCGGAGCTCAAGAGATGATTGCCCAGCGCACCGAAGCGGTTTATCAAGCTGCCATGGATAAGCAGGCTCAGGCCAAGGCGCTTGCGGTTGAGCTCGATAGCGCAACCGAGGAGCTAGAAACTCGCGAGGCAGCCGCAAAGAAGCTTTATGACGAGGCCCAGGATGCGGCAAACGCTGTCATCTCCAAGGTTCGAGAGTCTGAGCGCGAGCGCGCCACCGCGATGAGCCAGCTGGCTTCTCTCAAGGACACCGCCTCTGACCTTGAGCGTCAGCGTCGCGAGGGACTTGAAGCTGAGCGTCGCCAGAACGCGATCAAGACTGCGCCAACTGCCCCGGAGCTTTACAACGTTGGTGATCCGGATTCCGCCAAAGTCGAGGCAGCCATTGCGTTTGCCGAAGCTCAGCTTGGCGAGCGCTATGTGCTCGGCGGTGCTGGCCCAGATGTTTGGGACTGCTCTGGAATAACTATGAAGAGCTATGCCGCGGCCGGCGTTTATATCGGTTGGCACTCGGCAACTGCTCAATACAACGTCTTGGCATCGCAGCAAAAGCTGGTCCCATTCCAGGAGGCCAAGCGAGGCGATCTGATCTGGTGGTCAACCGAGCGAGCTTTCTCGGGCGATAAGTATCACGTTGCGATTTATTTGGGTAATGGAATGATGCTTGAAGCACCTAACCCAGCTAGAACCGTGCGCATTGTTCCGGTTCGCTACGGTGAGCTCTGGCCCTATGCGGGAAGACCAACCGCTCCCTAGTAGCTGCCCACCTGCTGATACAGCTTGGCGATAATCCACCACTTGCCATCTAGCTTGATCAGGTTCAGGTAGTCCTGCATGATCCCACCAAACATCTGAAGCTGAACTTTTGCAACCGCCATGGTGTCGCTGAGCTGATCGATCATCAAGATCTCATCGCGGCGCGGATTGCCAAGTTCTTTGGGGGATTTGCGGTTCGCCACCTGCTCGCGATAGAGCGCATACGGCCTCAGCACAGTCTTTTCCTCGGCATTGCTATAGAGGCAGCAATCTGAGTGAAAGACCTGGTCAAACAAGTCCATGTCCTGAGCATGGATGACCTCAAAGTAGTCATCCAGCAGCTTGATAATTCCTACGTCAATCGATGAAGTCTCTGGGTTCATGCCCAGAGATTACCTCGCTAGTGCTTGTAGTTGGCGTAACCGGCAGCAATAACCTGCTCCGCCTCCGCCTTACCCTTCCAGCCGTGAATCTTTACCCACTTGCCTGGCTCGAGGTCTTTGTAGCGCTCAAAGAAGTGCTGAATCTCGTTGCGAGTCTGCTCTGGAACATCGTTGAGATCCTGAATGTGGCTCCAACGTGGGTCCTTATAAGGAACGCAGAGCACCTTCTCGTCTACACCGCCGTCGTCCTCCATGACCAGCATGCCAACTGGGCGAACCTTGACACCAACGCCTGGGAACAGCGGGTACTCAAGCAACACCAGGGCATCCAGCGGGTCTCCGTCGCCACCGAGGGTGTTCTCGAAGAAGCCGTAATCGGTTGGGTAGACAAAAGGGGTGAACAGCACGCGGTCTAGAAAAACGCGACCGGTCTCGTGGTCGACCTCATACTTGTTGCGGCTTCCCTTTGGAATCTCGATAACTACGTCGTAAGACAAGGCTTCTCCTAAATAGGCTTTTGCAAAAGATTACCGAATCGAGACCAATGCCACAGCGTCCAAGACTTACTCCAGCGATGGCTGATGTCAGACGCGCTGTGCGGGAGGGCTTGGAAAAGCTATCGCTGGCAAAAGACTCCCTGGTCTTGGTCGCCTGTTCCGGAGGACCTGACTCACTTGCGCTTGCAAACGCCTTGGCATTTGAGGCTCCAAGACTTGGCCTCAGAGCTGGTGCAGTGATTGTCGATCATGCCCTGCAGTCAGGCTCCGATGAGATTGCAAAACAAGCCAAGGAAAGCTGCGAAAGCTTTGGCCTAGGTCCAGCAATTATCAAAAATGTCTCGGTAATTCGAACTGGCGATGGTCTCGAGGCCGCTGCTAGAGAAGCAAGGTATGGAGCGCTAGCAAAGGCGCGCGAAGAGTTTGGTGCCGAGCTGGTGCTAACTGGTCATTCTTTAGAGGACCAAGCCGAGACCGTGATGCTTGGCATCGCGAGGGGTTCAGGACTACGTTCCATTTCTGGGATGGCGCAGTATGACCCCGATCGAAAGCTATTCCGTCCGCTTCTCAGCCTGAGCCGAGCCACCATTCGCCAGTCTTTAGATGATCAGAACATCAGCTACTGGCTTGACCCTCATAACCAGGACGAATCCTTTGCAAGGGTGAGGGTTAGAAATCTGCTTACTGAACTCGAAGCGCAACTCGGCCCCGGTTTTGTCTCAGGCCTTGCTAAGACCGCCGAGCTTGCAGCCGAAGCCAGTGATTACCTGGTGCATCAAGCGCAAGAGCTTGAGAAGAATGCGCGCAGTGCTGCTAGCGCGAAATCTGTCAGCTATAGCGCGCAAGCGCTGGCAGCGGCTCACCCGGCAGTGCTTGGCCAGATGCTGAAGCTGGTGTGCGAGTTAGCGGGTGCAAAGAATGTCAGCTCCACCCAGGTAAGTGCGATTTCTCGGCTGATTACCGATTGGCACGGGCAGAAACCAACCCAGCTTTCTGGCATTACAGTAGAGCGGGTAAAAGACCAGTTGGTTTTCACATCCAAGCCGCCCAAGCCAGGAGCCTGCTAGTGCAGTTAAATCACCCAGACATCCAGGAAGTTCTTGTCACCGCTGAGCAAATTCGGGAGCGGATTGCCGAGCTTGCGAAAGACATCGACTCCTTCTACGCAGATAAGGACCTGTTGCTGATTGGTGTCCTGAAAGGCGCAGTGCCGTTTATGGCAGATCTAGCAAGGGCGCTCTCGATTTCCACTACCCAAGACTGGATGGCGGTTTCCTCTTATGGTTCAGGAACAGTTTCCTCGGGCGTAGTGCGAATCCTCAAAGATTTAGATGCCGATGTGAAGGACCGCAATGTCCTAATCGTCGAGGACATCATCGATTCAGGCCTAACTCTCTCCTGGTTGACAGCAAACCTCAAGGCTAGGGGTGCAGCATCGGTAGAGATCGTGACCCTGCTTCGAAAGCCCGATGCAGCCAAGGTAGAAATAGCTGTCAGATGGGTGGGGTTTGATATCCCAAACGCCTTTGTGGTCGGCTATGGGCTGGACTACAACGAGCGTTACCGCTCGCTAGATGGCGTTGGAGTTCTATCCCCCAGCGTTTATAGCTAAGACCGAAAGGTTTAGGTAGCAATACCTTGAATATGAAAAAGATTGTTCGCGGCCCATGGCTCTGGGTTGCTTTGGCATTGACTGTGGTGTTTGTCGGCTCCTCACTATTGAGCACCCAGCCGTTCACCAAAGTGGATACCAAAGTAGGACTCGAGCTGATTGAAGCTGGCGAGGCCAAGTCGGTAAAGGTATTCGACAACGATCAACGCGTTGATGTTGTGTTGAACAGGCCGCACAGCGAATATGGCGAGCAGATTCAGTTTTACTTCGTCACCGGTCGCGCTCAGGTGGTAGCCCAGACCATCGCCGAGGCACCAATCACCGATGGTTGGACCGATGAGGTTCCGAGAACCCCCTGGTACTTGGCACTGCTTGGTTCACTGCTACCAATTTTGATTCTGGTGCTGCTGTTCTGGTTCCTAATGGGTTCGATGGCTGGCGGTGGCCGAGGGGTTATGAACTTTGGCAAGTCCAAGGCCAAAATGGTTACCAAGGAAACCTCGAACGTAACTTTCCAAGATGTGGCTGGCATCGAGGAAGCGCTAGAAGAGCTGACCGAAATCAAAGACTTTTTGAAAGACCCTAAGAAGTTCCAGGCCCTAGGGGCGAAGATCCCCCGCGGTGTTTTGCTCTATGGCCCTCCAGGAACTGGAAAGACACTGATAGCGAAGGCAGTTGCCGGCGAGGCTGGTGTGCCATTTTTCTCGATCTCCGGTAGCGACTTCGTTGAGATGTTTGTAGGTGTTGGAGCATCGAGGGTGCGCGATCTTTTCGAGCAGGCGAAGCAGTCTGCACCAGCGATCATCTTCGTGGATGAGATTGATGCGGTTGGTCGTCACCGCGGCACCGGCATCGGCGGTGGAAACGATGAGCGTGAGCAAACCTTGAACCAGCTCTTGGTTGAGATGGACGGTTTCGACACCAACACCAACGTCATTTTGATTGCTGCCACCAACCGCCCAGATGTTTTGGACCCAGCGCTTCTCAGGCCAGGTCGCTTCGACCGCCAGGTCGGTGTGAATGCCCCTGATTTGAAGGGCCGGGAACAGATCCTGAAGGTGCACTCCAAAAACAAGCCACTGGCAGAGGGCGTCGACCTTGAGCTGGTTGCGCGCAGGACCCCAGGTTTTACCGGTGCCGATTTGGCGAATGTGCTAAACGAAGCCGCGCTTCTGGCAGCTCGTTTGAACCGCACCGAAATCACCGATGAGATTATCGATGAGGCGATTGATCGAGTGATCGGTGGACCGCAGAAGAAGTCGACTCTGATGAAGGATCAAGAGCGCTTGATTACCGCCTATCACGAGGCAGGTCACGCTCTGGTTGCCGGTTCACTGAACCACTCTGACCCAGTCACCAAGATCACCATCTTGCCAAGAGGCAGGGCGCTTGGTTACACCATGGTCATGCCGCTCGAAGATCGCTACTCCATCTCCCGCAACCAGCTGCTGGACCAGATCGCCTACGCAATGGGTGGACGTATCGCCGAGGAGATTGTCTTCAAGGACCCAACCACCGGTGCCTCCAATGACTTTGAGAAGGCAACCAATATTGCCCGCACCATGGTCACGAAGTACGGAATGAGCGCCAAGGTTGGAGCGATTTCGCTTGGTGGTGGCAACACCGAGCCCTTCCTGGGACGAGATTTGGCCACTCACCGAGACTGGTCGAATGAGACCGCGCAGCAGGTCGATGCCGAAATCCGTGCCATCTTGGAGCAGGCTCTGGATGAAGCTCACAAGGCACTGACCCAGAATCGCAAGGTGCTGGACCAGCTGGCCAAGGCGCTTCTCGAAAAAGAGACCTTGAATCAAGAAGAGATTGCCAAGCTATTCAAGAGCGTGAAGAAACTTCCGGTTCGCGATGTCTGGAGATCCTCAACCAAGCGTGCCCTCAGCGCTAAGGGGCCAATCGCGGTTCCGGAGCGCAAAGTGAAGCAGCTAGAGGTTCACGAGCCAGCCCCCAAAGAGACAGTTGAAACGGATGCAAAGCCAGAGAATTAAGGCGGCGGTTCGTGAACTGCTGGAGGCAATCGGAGAGAACCCAGATCGCCCGGAGCTACTGAGCACACCGGACAAGGTTGCCGATGCTTACGCTTCCTTCTTCAAAGGGGTGGGCGTAGATCCAATCGGGGTATTGGGGGAGACCTTTCCTGCCGAGCACAATGAGGCAATCATCCTCAAAGACATTGAGCTGGTTTCAATTTGCGAGCACCACCTTTTGCCATTCACCGGTCACGCCCACATCGCCTATTTGCCAAGTGATCGCGTTGCCGGGCTGGGTCGACTGGCAGCAGTTGTAGAGATTTTGGCTTCCAGGCCTCAGCTTCAGGAGAACCTAACCTCTCAAATTGCCGATGCAATCGAGACTGGGCTATCAGCTCGGGGAGTGATTGTGGTGTTAGAGGCGAGACATCAGTGTGTGGCGTCAAGAGGGGCGAGACAACCAGAGGTAAACACCATCACAATGGCTTCTCGCGGAGCTTTTTCTGAACCCAGCTATCGCGCTGAGGTCATGGGTTTGATAAACAAGTCATCATGAGTTGGCAGCAACCGCGTGTGATGGGTGTACTGAACATCACCCCAGATTCCTTTAGCGATGGTGGTGAATTCCTAGATACCGCTGCTGCTCTGGCTCAGGCGAAGATCCTGATTTCCCAAGGTGCTGACATTTTAGATGTCGGAGGCGAGAGCACTCGTCCCGGTGCAAAGCGAGTGGACCTCACCACCGAGCAATCCCGAATCCTTCCGGTCATCGAGGCGATTAGACCTTTGGGGGTTCCGATCTCGGTCGACACTATGAATGCTCAAACTGCGGTGCTTGCTTTGGAGGCTGGTGCGGAGATCATCAACGATGTCTCTGGCGGATTGGCGGACCCGGAGATGTTTGCCGCTCTGGCACCCTACGACTGCACCTACATCCTTGGCCACTGGCGCGGTCACTCTGATGTCATGGACAAGCTCAATGGCTACTCTGATGTCGCACGCGAGGTGGTAGGTGAGTTGGCAGAGCAGGTTGCCATGGCGATTTCCGCAGGGATTGATCGCAGCCGAATCGTCGTCGATCCGGGCATTGGTTTTGCCAAGGACGTGAAGCAAAACTGGGATTTAGTCGCTCGCTTGGATGAGCTCGAGCAGCTCGGGTTGCCGATCTTGGTTGGGGCCTCTCGCAAGCGATTCTTGGCTGCGGCATTGGATGAACTTGATCCCTCAAGGGTTTCGGTTCAGCGTAGGGATGTTGCAACCGCTGTGCTCACCGCTTTGCTACTGCAGCGAAAGCTGTGGGGTATTCGAGTGCACAATGTCGAGGCCACGGTTGATGCCATCAAGGTAGTGTCTGCCCTCAGAGGAGCTCAAGTCTGATGGCGAAGTTTGAAATCGCGATTCAAGGGCTCAAGGTCTGGGGTCACCACGGTGTGCTGCAGTTTGAAAAAGACCTTGGGCAATTCTTTGTTATCGATGCAAACCTCGTGGTTGAAGCAGGTATTGATGATGAGTTGGCTCAGAGCGTGAGCTATGCCGAGATTGCAGAACTTATTGCTAAAGACGTGCAGCAAAATCCGGTGAATTTGATTGAGACCCTTGCGATGCGATTGCACGCCGCGGTCATGGAATTTTCGCCGCGAATTCTTAGCGCAAAGATCACGGTGCACAAACCAAATGCTCCAATCAACCTAGAGTACGAAGATGTTTTGGTGAGCTACTCGGGTGAGAATGGCTGAGGTTAGGGCAGTGATTGCCTACGGTGGAAATCTCGGAGATGTTCGAGGCACTATCGCCGCAGCATTGGAGCTAATCGCCTCTCACCCAAAAATCGAGCTAATTGCAAAGTCTTCGCTCTATGAATCTCACGCGGTGACTGAGTCAGGCGTTGATCCATCAAAGCCGAATTACCTAAACGGAGTGGCGGTTCTCAAGACCACGCTCAAGCCCAAAAAACTGCTTCGGTTTCTAAACGAAATCGAGAATTATTTTGGTCGCATTCGGCTTCAGCGTTGGGCTTCCAGAACCCTGGATATCGACATCATCAGCTACGGATCAGAGCTAATTGAAAAGAAGAGCTTGGTTGTTCCTCACCCCAGGGCCAAGGACCGAGCATTTGTCTTGGTTCCGTGGGCTGAGATTGATCCGGAAGCGGTGTTGCTTGGAGCAGGCAAGGTTGCAGAGCTTGCAAGCCCGATTGCTTCGGAGGTGTGGCGAAGTGAATAGCTCAAACGCCAAAGGGCTGCTGCTGATCGGCTCAGTCACCTTTGTTATCGCCGCAGCAACCGCTCAGCTCGCGACTGGTTTTGGATTTGCAATCCCGAGCGCTCCAATCTCGCTTGCTGTCACGGTCGTGGTCATCGGCATCGCGGTTGCGATTGCTGCGATTCCGATTGCGAGATATCGCAGGCAAAAGGAAGCAGGTAAGACATCCAAGCGACCAAATCCCTTCTACGCGGTTAGGGTCCTGCTGTTTGCTAGAGCAGCTCAGATAACCTCGGTCGGATTTCTGGGCTGGCATGCGGGCCTAGCGCTCTGGCTAATTGCTTTCACCCCTTCACTGAATCTGGTTCAGGAGTCATCATTCGCAGCACTTCTCTGCCTACTTGGTTTGGCAGGCGCTTTGCTGGCAGAGTGGAACTGCAAGGCGCCGAGAGACGGCGATGAAAACGAGGCAGCATGAAGATCGGGATCATCGGAGATGAACCCTCAGGCGTAGTGCTCGCAAAAGCATGGGCCTTGGCAGGGCACGAGATCTGCGGCATTGCTGTTACCGCGCCAGATGCCATCGAGCGGGTTGAGGCTCTGCTTCCGGATGTCTACATCGGTTCAATGCCAGCGGTTGCAGAGGACAGCGATTTGGTTGTGTTGGCCGTCCCATATAAAGACGTTTCACTGGTCTGTGAGGGCCTTGCTGACCTAGCACTTTTTGGCCCAAAAAAGCTCGTGATGCATCTCTCGCCACTTCAGGGTTACGGAGCTTTGGCGGCTGCCGGATTGCATGGAGCGGTGCCGATTGCGATGCATCCAGTCATGCACTTCACCGGAACTTCAGTTGATTTGATGGTCTTGAAAAACAGCACCATTGCAATCAGTGCCCCTGAAGTTTTCCAGCCGATTGCACAGGCACTGGCCATCGAACTGGGCGGTGAGCCAATCATCGTTCAAGAGGGGCAGCGTCCTGCTTACTCGGAGGCATTCGAGGTTGCCAGTAGCTTTTCGTCGATGGTGGTTTCACAGGCGGTTGGAATCTTGGCTGAGGCAGGTGTTGAGAACCCGTCAGCGCTAATTGGACCGGTGGTTCGCAGTGCGGTTGAAGATGCGCTTTCAAAACCCCCGCAAAATCTAGACCCCAGAGATCTGCTCTGATGCAGCTGATTCAGACTGCTCACGAACTTGCTGAGGTTGTTGCCGAGCAGAAGCGAGCGGGGAGAAAGATCGGGTTTGTTCCCACTATGGGTGCGCTGCATCAGGGGCATGCAGCTTTGGTCGAAAGAGCCAAGCTCGAGTCTGACTTTGTGGTGGTTTCGATCTTTGTGAATCCGTTGCAGTTTGGTGCCGGTGAAGATTTCGACAAGTACCCAAGAACCTTGGATGTTGATGCCCGGCTTCTCAGCGATATCGGAGCGGATGTGCTGTTCGCCCCATCGGCAGCCGAGATTTACCCCGCGGATGGCCAAATCAAAAGACTGAGCGCTGGTGAGCTTGGTGAGGTATTCGAGGGAAAGACCAGACCTGGTCACTTTGATGGGATGCTCACGGTTGTAAATCGACTCTTTGACTTGGTGAATCCAGATTTAGTTTTCTTTGGTGCAAAGGATGCCCAGCAGGTTGCCCTGGTTCGAAGGATGCTGAACGAGCAAATATCTGTCGGGGAACGGGCTCCCATCAGATTGGTGGAGTGCGAGACGGTTCGAGATTTAGCGGGCCTCGCACTCTCTTCAAGAAATCGCTATCTCTCTGAGCATCAGGTTGGGGTGGCGAGGACTTTGATTGCAGCACTTCGCGAAGCGGCAAAGTTTGAGGATCGGGCCAAAGCCCTGGATGCGGGCAAGGCAGCGCTGAGCCCTGAAGCTAGACTTGATTACCTGGAGCTTGTTGATGCCGACAGCTTCGAAGTTTTGGAATCCTCCAAGGGCAAAAAAGCGAGGCTCATCATCGCTGCATATGTCGGAGATACCAGGCTGATAGACAACCTAGTTATTGATAGGACATCGTGAGCGAAGAGATCGAGTTTGACGACCTGCCAGAGCAGATTGCGATTCGCATGGCCAAGCGCGAGAAGCTCAACGAGCTCTCCAGCGCTTATCCGGTAGCGCTGCCGATCACTCACACCATCGAGGCAACTAGAGCTCACTATCCAAATCTGGAAGCCGATGTTTCAACTGGCGACAAAGTTGCTCTTGCCGGTCGTGTCATGTTTTTGCGCAATACCGGAAAGCTTTGCTTTGCGACCCTTCAGTCCGGAACCGGCGAGCGCATTCAAGCCATGGTCTCCCTCGACAAGGTTGGGGAGGAGCTTCTAGAGAGCTGGAAAGAACTGGTTGATCTTGGTGACCATGTCTTTGTTGAGGGTGAGGTAATCACTTCAAAGCGAGGCGAGCTAAGCATCCTGGCAGATCGCTGGCTGATGGCAGCAAAGACCATTCGCCCTCTCCCCAATCTGCACAACGAACTTGGTGAAGAGTTCCGAGTCAGACACCGCTACATCGATTTGATTGTTCGTGATCGAGCTCGCGAGGTTGTAAAGATTCGCTCTGAGGTGATGCAGTCGCTTCGCAACACCTTTGCAAACCGTGCCTTCATGGAGGTTGAGACTCCCATGCTGCAGGTCATGCACGGAGGCGCATCGGCTCGGCCCTTCAAGACCCACTCGAATGCCTTCGATACCGAACTGTTTTTGCGCATTGCCCCAGAGCTTTTCCTGAAGCGTGCGGTGGTTGGCGGGTTGGAGCGAGTTTTCGAAATCAACCGTAATTTCCGCAACGAGGGTGCCGACCGCACGCACTCCCCAGAGTTTGCAATGCTCGAGGCCTATGAGGCCTATGGCGACTACAACACCATGGCCTCACTCACCCAGGAGCTAATCCAAAATGCCGCGAAGGATGTCTTCGGGACTCACGTAGTGACTTTGGATGACGGTTCAGAAAATGACCTAGGTGGCGAATGGCCAAAGGTGTCGATGTTCGAATCGCTGTCTAAAGCTGCCGGGGTTGAGATCACCCACGAGACTCCAATTTCTGAGTTGAAGAAGATTGCCGACAAGGTCGGAATCGAGATCGATCACCCACTGCACGGCAAGTATGTCGAGGAGTTGTGGGAGCACTTTGTGAAGCCCGGTTTCACCGGACCAACCTTTGTGACCGACTTCCCGGTCGACACCTCTCCGCTAACTCGCGATCACAGATCGATTCCAGGCGTGGTAGAGAAGTGGGATCTTTACATTCGTGGCTTTGAGCAGGCAACCGGTTACTCCGAGTTGGTTGACCCAGTCATTCAACGTCAACGCTTTGTCGCTCAGATGGAGCTGGCTGCTGCGGGTGACCCAGAGGCTATGAAGTTGGATGAGGAATTCCTCAAGGCCCTCGAGTTTGGCATGCCACCATCGGGTGGAATGGGAATGGGCATCGACCGATTGTTAATGACACTGACCGGTTTGGGAATCAGGGAAACCATCCTGTTCCCGCTAGTGAAGTAGGTGAAAGATGACCCCGGGTGAGATTGCACTTGATGTCGGAATTTCCTTGATTCCTCCTGCCCTGGTTGGCTTGATCTTTTACGTCGTCATGCGCTCAATTCTTAGGGCAGACAAGGGCGAGCGCGACACCTACGCACGCATTGAAGCTGAGGAAAGAGCAAAGCGGGCTAACGCCTTGGGCGAACAGCCCTAGTTTCTATGCCATAAGCCTTCTAGCATCTTCAATACCTAAGTGTTGGAGGTCCAGGCTTGTTCGAGAAATTCACCGACAAGGCCCGTCGCGTTGTGGTCTTAGCGCAAGAAGAAGCGAAGCTTCTGAAGCACAACTACATCGGGACTGAGCACATCCTGCTCGGACTAATCCACGAAGGCGAAGGTGTAGCAGCCAAGGCCCTCGAGGCACTGGGAATCAACCTGGAGCAGGTTCGCGAGCAGGTTCAGGAAATCATTGGCCAGGGTCAGCAGGCACCTTCGGGCCACATCCCATTTACTCCTCGCGCCAAGAAGGTTTTGGAGCTCTCGCTGCGAGAAGCGCTTCAACTGGGCCACAGCTACATCGGAACCGAGCACCTATTGCTTGGGTTGATTCGCGAGGGCGAGGGGGTAGCGGCTCAGGTTTTGACAAAGCTCGGTGCCGACACCAACAAGGTTCGCCAGCAGGTTATTCAACTGCTCTCCGGATACCAGGGCAAGGAGACCGTCGCGGTTGGTGGCGAGACCAACCCACAGCCAAAGGGCTCTCAGATTTTGGACCAGTTTGGTCGCAACCTCACCCAGGCGGCAGCCGAGGGCAAGTTAGATCCGGTGGTTGGCCGCGAGCGTGAGATTGAGCGCGTGATGCAGATTCTTTCTCGCCGCACTAAGAACAACCCGATCCTTATCGGTGAGCCCGGTGTTGGTAAGACGGCTGTGGTTGAGGGTCTGGCTCAGGCAATTGTCTCGGGTCAGGTTCCAGAGACCCTGCGCGGAAAGCAGCTATATACGCTGGACATGGGAAGCCTGATCGCAGGCTCTCGTTATCGCGGTGACTTTGAAGAGCGTCTGAAGAAGGTGACCAAGGAGATTCGTACCCGCGGTGACATCATCACCTTCATCGATGAGATTCACACTTTGGTGGGTGCCGGTGCCGCTGAGGGAGCTATCGATGCTGCCTCTATCTTGAAGCCGATGCTTGCTCGTGGTGAGCTGCAGACCATCGGTGCAACCACCCTGGATGAGTACCGCAAGCACTTCGAGAAGGATGCTGCTCTAGTTCGTCGTTTCCAGTCAGTTCAGGTTGCTGAACCAACCCCTGCCATGGCAATCAACATCCTCAAGGGGTTGCGCGATCGCTACGAGGCACACCACAAGGTTTCGATTACTGATGGCGCGATTGTTGCCGCGGTTGGAATGTCAGATCGCTACGTGACCGACCGCTTCCTGCCAGACAAGGCGATTGACCTAATCGATGAGGCCGGTGCAAGGCTGCGCCTTAGCTTCCTCTCATCGCCTCCTGAGCTTCGCGAAATGGAAGACAAGATCGCGGTTGTGAAAAAGGCCAAGGAGCAGGCGATTGCCGATCAGGACTTCGAACTAGCAGCTTCAAAGCGCGACGAGGAGAAGAAGCTCACCGCCGAGAAGATGCGCATGGAGAAGGAGTTCCGCGAGGGCAACATCGATAAGCCAGGCATTGTCGATGAGGGTCTAATCGCAGAGGTTCTGGCTCAGGCCACCGGAATCCCGGTATTCCGCCTAAGCGAAGAAGAAGGCGCCAAGCTGATCTTCATGGAGCAGGAGCTTCACCGCAGAGTTATTGGTCAAGAGGCAGCCATCGCTGCGTTGTCAAAGACCATTCGCCGTCAGCGCGCTGGACTGAAGGATCCAAAGCGTCCTTCCGGTTCGTTCATCTTCGCCGGCCCTACCGGTGTTGGTAAGACCGAGTTGGCCAAGGCACTCGCTGAGTTCCTATTCGACGATGAAGACGCACTGATTTCGCTAGACATGAGCGAGTACGGTGAGAAGCACACCGTGTCCAGATTGTTCGGTGCCCCTCCAGGATTCGTAGGTTATGACGAGGGTGGTCAGCTAACCGAAAAGGTTCGTCGCAAGCCGTTCTCGGTGATCTTGTTTGACGAGATTGAAAAGGCTCACCCAGACATCTTCAACTCGCTGTTGCAGATCCTGGAAGAGGGTCGTCTGACCGATGGTCAGGGTCGTGTTGTGGACTTCAAGAACACCATCATCATCATGACCACAAACCTCGGAACCCGCGAGATTACCCGCGGTGCTCTTGGATTCACCCTTGAGGGCGACTCAAAGAACGATTACGACCAGATGAAGGCTCGTGTGAATGAGGAGCTAAAGCGCAACTTCAAGCCTGAGTTCCTAAACCGTGTCGACGAGGTCATCGTCTTCCCACAGCTCAACCGTGACGAGCTGCTACAGATTGTCGATCTATTCGTGGCTCGACTGCAGCGCCGTTTGGATGAGCGTGACCTGAAGCTCACTCTGACCACATCGGCAAAGGAGCGACTCATCGAGCTTGGTTACGAACCGGCTTTGGGCGCTAGGCCATTGCGTCGAGTGGTTCAGCGTGAGATCGAGGATGCAATCTCCGAGCGCATTCTGACCGGTTCGATCGGAACTGTTCAGGACATCTTGGTTGATTACATCTCCGGTGAATTTACCTTTGTTGCTACCTCCAGGGAGAGCGAGCCGGTCGCCTAATTGACTGAGATTCAGAGCTATCGAGTGCTCAAGTCCTACCCAGGGTTTGAGCTCCGAGAGTATGAGCCTCACACGCTGGTCACCACCTGGTCGCAGGGGGATCTTGGTTCGAGTGCATACAACGCCTTTGGTTACCTTGCCTCTTTCATCGGCGGCAATAACCAAAGGCGGCAGGCAATCGCGATGACCGCTCCTGTTGTTCAGCGACAGTCCGGATCTGGGTTTGAGGTTTCCTTTGTCATGCCAGCTGGCATGACTGAAGTTCCCAACCCAAATTCCTCCGCACTTCGCATCGAGAGCTTCGGTCGCTCTAAGTTTGCTGCTGTTCGCTTCTCTGGATTTGCTCGGGAATCGCTTTTTCGGGCTAAAGAGGAAAAGCTGCGTGAGCTGTGTGCCAAGCAAGGCTTCACCGTAATTGGAGAGCCAAGATTCGCTCGCTATAACGGGCCGTGGACCCCGGGGCCACTGAGGCGCAACGAAGTGCTATTAGAAATTGCCTCGGCTTAGCGCCATAATTTAGCAATGCTCAAGATCAGACCCGCTCGAACTGGTGATGTTCGCGCAATCACTCAGATTGCTGCCCCGCTGGTTGAGAAGCGAATTCTGCTTGGCAAAGAACTAGTCGAACTCTACGAATCGATTCAAGAGTTCATCGTCGCGGAGAAAAACGGCGAGGTTCTGGGCTTTGGCGCGCTGCATGTGATGTGGGAAGACTTGGCCGAGGTGAGAACTTTGGCGGTTCGCGAGGATGCCAAGGGTCAGGGAGTTGGAAAGAAAATCCTTGCTGAACTTATGGACAAGGCAAAAGAACTGGGCATTCATCGGGTCTTTTGTCTAACCTTTGAGGTTCCATTCTTCGAATCTCAGGGCTTCAAGGTGATTTCTGACATCCCGGTTGACGCCGAAACCTATGCTGAAATGGTGCGCTCCAACGATGAGGGCGTGGCGGAGTTCTTGGATTTGGCGCGAGTGAAGCAGAACACGCTCGGAAACTCAAGGATGCTTCGCTTCATCTAGTTAGATAGTCGCATGGCTCCAACACAACAGCAGATTTATGCTCGCCGACGCGCGCTCCTACTTTTGGTTCTAGTGATCATTGGCGTATTTGTTTGGAATTCTCTTTCTAGTTCGCAGTCCAATCCGGCTGCGACTTTGAGCTCCACTTCTTCTGTTTCGGCAACCGCCTCCACCCCAACCAATGAAGTCGTTGACTGTCAGCCTGGCGTTGTCACTGTGACCGCACACATTGGTGATGCAAGTGGTGAGAAAAGCTCATTCGCATCCGATGAGAAGCCACAGCTGTGGTTTGACATTACAAACACCGGACCGGTTGATTGCAAGTTCAATGTTGGCTCCAGAGTCACCTTCTTCACCATTACCTCAGGTGATGAGACCTACTACTCGTCAAGGGACTGTGATCGAAGTCAAGATGAGGATCTAGTGACTGTCTTGAAGGCCAACTCAACTATCTCTTCGGATCGTGCCGGAGCGGTATGGGAGCGGGTTCGATCATCCAGCACTGGTTGCGGAGCCGAACAAGAGCCAGTTCCATCAGGTGGAGCTTCCTATTTCTTGAAGGTAGAAGTCAACGGCGTCTACTCCGAGAACCAGGTTCAGTTCCTGCTCAACTAAGTGCTTTAGATAGCGCTTTCGATAGCTGGTCGCCCTCAGCGCTAACCACCTGGTCATGACCGAGTCGAACTGCCTCGGCATGGCGCTGTTTTGAATTTGAAACCGCCCTGATTTCACCAGCAAGCGAAATCTCTCCGAACGCTGCGACCGAAGACCTGACCGGCTTATCTGTTACGGCGGAGGCAATCGCAACCGCGATAGCAAGATCTGCAGCAGGTTCCAAGATCCTCATTCCACCGACGGTTGATACATAAACATCTTTGTCAATCAGACTGATGCCAGCTCTTCGCTCGAGAACTGCGAGCAACATTGCGACTCGAGAAGCATCTACTCCGTTCGTCACGCGCCTGGGTTGGGGCGAATTGGTGCGCACCACCAGTGCCTGAATCTCCGCAATCAATGCGCGTTTTCCTTCAACCGTTACAGTCACGCAGGTTCCTGAAACCTGATTCTTTGAACCTGAGATGAAGAGCTTGGATGGGTCTGGAACTTCAACAATTCCATCCCCAGTCATCTCGAAACAGCCGACCTCATCGGTTGGACCAAAGCGGTTCTTCAGTGTTCTCACAAATCGCAACGAGGTTTGTCGATCACCCTCGAACTGACAGACCACATCAACTAGGTGCTCAAGGGTTCTTGGTCCGGCAATCGAACCATCTTTGGTCACATGTCCCACTAGCAAAAGTGGTGTTGAGCTCTGTTTAGCAAGTCGAATCAGGTTTGCTGCCACCTCTCGAACCTGCGCCGGCATGCCCGGGGCTCCATCGACATCGGCGGAAGCCACAGTTTGCACCGAGTCAACAATCAGCAGATCTGGCTTGAGAGACTCAAACTGTCCCATCACAACTGCCAAATCTGTTTCGCTTGCGAGGTAGAGGTTTTCTGAAAGTCCACCGGTTCGCTCTGCTCTCAGGCGCACCTGCGAAGCAGACTCTTCGGCTGATACATAAAGCACCTTGGCTCCGGCCTTGGCGGCTTTAGCACCGACCTCCAATAGCAGGGTGGATTTTCCGACCCCTGGCTCTCCGGAGAGCAGGATGGCGGCTCCCGCTACGAGCCCTCCTCCGAGAACTCGGTCAAACTCCCCAACGCCAGTTGGCTTGTGGGAGGCTGAAACTTTTTCTACTTCGGTAATTGGCCTAGCCAACTGGTTTGTGGTGAGCCGCGCTGCTTTTACTTCTTGAACCGCATTTGTCTCTTCGAGGGTTCCCCAGGCTTGGCATTCACCGCAGCGGCCAACCCACTTTACGGTTGTCCAACCGCACTCCGAGCATCGAAAGTCTGATTTAGATTTGGCCACCAGACAAAACTACCTGCTGGTTGCGACATCTAAACTTTTGCCCACACCCAAGGAGCGAGATGTATAAAAATCACAAGCAAGAGATTCTGCTGGTTTTGTTCGTTTCGCTTGGCGCCAGTGCCATCTACTCAACTTTGAGTCTGATTCGAAAGCTTTTGAGCCCTCAAGGTTTAGCTGGCTCTACCACCACCATCAACCAGCCGGTGGTCTCCATCCCCTGGCTAGATCTGATCTACCAGTTGGTCGGAATTGGGCTTGCGTTGGTGCCAGTTTTATTGGCGCTTTATCTGCTTCGTCAGGATCAAATCAAGATCGGTGTGATTCCAACTTGGGCAGATTTCAAAATCGCCATCTTGATTGCAGTTGGAATCGGACTACCGGGCCTCGCGCTCTACTTCACAGCTCGGCAACTAGGTTTGGTCGCCAATGTGGTGCCGAGTTCCTTGGGAGATTATCTGTGGACCATTCCGCTTCTTCTGCTCTCGGCGCTTCGCTCTGGATTACAAGAAGAAATCATCGTGGTTGGTTTTCTGATCAAGAAGCTGGAACTGAGCTATCCAAAGTTGGGTATGGTCGCACTGATTTTGATTTCGGCTGCAATCAGGGCCAGCTATCACAGCTATCAGGGCTTTTCGGCAGTGCTAGGCAATTTTGTAATGGGAGTTGTTTTTGCCTACGTGTTTATAAGGACTTCTCGGGTGGCACCGCTGATCATCGCTCATACCCTGATGAACTCTGTGGTCTTTGTCGGTTACCCACTGTTGTTCTCCGCCTAGGATTCAACCGTGGAGAAACTTCGTATTGCTTTCCTGGGCTCTGGTTCAATGGGTGGCGCAATCCTTCAGGGGTTGCTCGATGCCGGCTATCCAAAGGAGCTGCTTTCAGCTACAACAAAGTCTGATGCGAGTGCGATTGCCTGGCGTCAGCAAGGAGTCTCGGCACTCGCAACCGAATCTAGCCCTGACGCCAATGCACTGTTGGCAGGGGACGCAGATCTGATCGTCCTAGGGGTAAAGCCCAAGCAGATTGTTGAGGTTCTTCAAGAGATCTCGGGCGAAATTGGGAAGAATGCGGTCATCATTTCACTGGCTGCTGGAATCGAACTAGAAACCATGGCGGCGGTTGTTGCCAATCCGAATTTGATCCGCACCATGCCAAATACTCCAGCCCTCGTGGGTAAGGCGGTGACCGGAATCGCCCCTGCAGCAAGCGCATCTCAAGATGCCATCGATGCCACCGTGTCACTTTTTGAGGCTGTCGGAACCGCGATTGTGGTGCCTGAGGAGAAGATCAATGCGCTGAGCGCAATCTCTGGTTCTGGACCTGCATGGATCTACTACTTCATCGAGCAGTGGGAACAGATCGCACTCGAGCAAGGTTTTTCTCAAGAAGATGCAAAGCGCCTGGTTCGCGGCACCTTCGATGGAGCAATCGATCTACTCGCTCAATCGGACAAAGAACCAGTCGAGTTGCGCAAAAATGTGACATCACCCGGTGGCACCACAGAGCGAATCATCGCAACCTTCGATGAGCACGACCTGAAGGGCATATTCGCCAAGGGCTTAGCGGCAGCAGTCGCCAGGGCTCAGGAATTAGCAGGTAAGTGAGGGTAGGGTAACAACATGGCAGACATTTTCGAAGCAATCGCTGACCCAACCAGACGTCTTCTACTGGAGACCTTGCTCGGCTCACACCTAGCAGGCGGCTCGGGCGAACTAACCGTGAGCGAACTGGTAGAGCAGACCAAGCTGGGACAACCAACAGTTTCCAAGCACCTCAAGACCCTACGTGAGGTGGGCTTGGTTGATGTGCGTGAGGTCGGCCAGAAGCGCTTCTACAGCGTGACCCCTGAGCCACTGGAAGAAATTGAAGACTGGATGATCAACTTCCTATCGTTGGGTTTTGATCCAGATGAAGAAGAGGGCGATCCACTAGCAGAGAACCTCTCTGAGGTCGGTGCCAAGGTTGGTCACTGGCTCACTGAGAAATCGGGCTGGCTGTCCGAGCAGCTGAGAGCAAAGTTGGCAGAGGTCGACATCGACGCCGATCCCAAGGAGCTTGGAAAGCGACTGGGACGCAAGCTTGCTGAGGCCAAGGTCGAGGCGGAGAAGTCCGCTAAGGACTTCGAGAAGATCGCTCGCCAAAAGGTTGAGGAAGTTGTAGACGAGGTCAAGCAAGAAACCAACAACTTTGTGGCCGAGGTAAAGAGTAAGGTGAAGAAATGACCGAAAAAGATTCAGTTCGCGACTATGCAAAGAAGAGCTTGAAGAAGAAGGCCGACTTCAAGCAGTATCTCTTCGTGTATGCGGCCGTGACCGCGATCGTTGTGACCGTTTACTTTCTAACCACGCCAACTGAGTACTTCTGGCCGGGATGGGTAATCTTCGGAATGGGTATCGGCGCTGTTTTTGCAGGACTAGACGCCTATGGGAAGCTCGGTGGCAGACCAATTACCGACGCAGATATTGATGCCGAGGTTGAGCGCTTGAAGCGCAAGGGCTAAACTTCTGAGGTTGCCCAATCGGGCACCCAAAAGCTTTGTGAGGTTTCTGTGGGTTCAATTATCAAGAAGCGCCGTAAGCGTATGTCTAAGAAGAAGCACCGCAAGCTGCTTCGCAAGACTCGCCACCAGCGTCGCAATAAGAAGTAAATCTTCAAAACAAAAACCCGCCTTAGAGGGCGGGTTTAGTTTTTAGACTGGGTCCATGCTCGATGACAAGACCCACCTGCGATTCGATTCCGTTCGCGACCTGGAGTCTCACCTTCGAATGGTCGGTTTGGAGAGTGAAGGTTTTTGGTTGGTCTTTCCAAAACCCTCACTGAAGCAGAGTGATCTCACGTGGGAGACGATTGTTGAGAGCTGCTTGTGCTTTGGTTGGATAGACAGCCTTTCTGGAAAAGTGGATGAGACGCTAACCAAAATCTACATTTCACCGCGAAAGCCTAAATCGGGCTGGTCACGCAGAAACCAGCTTCTAGTTGAACAGCTTAGAAGGCAGGGTCGAGTCTCTGAGGCGGGCAATTTTATGATCGAAAGAGCCCGCCAGGATGGATCTTGGCACCTGTTCGATCTCGCCGAAGACCTGGTGATTCCCGATCAGCTCCAGACCGCATTCGATGAAGATCCAAAGATTTTCGATGGTTGGATGCGATTTACTACCTCGCAGCAAAAGCAATTGCTTCAGGCTTTTTACTTACTAAAGAGCGATGCCGCTAAATCTCGCGGGGTGGAGAAGATAGCGCTGCGGTGCCTGGAAAAGCTATGAGCGTTTACGAAGGTCGCGTTTTTTAAACTTCAGCACTTGCCATCCAGCCGCTTCTGCGTAGCGGCATAGAACCTTGTCCGGGTTCACTGCGACGGCGTGACCCACCAGTGACAGCAGCGGCAGATCGTTAGCGCTGTCGGAGTAGGCCCAGCTTCTCTTGAGACTGATGCCACGCTCTTTGGCTAATGCTTTGGCTGCTCTGCGCTTGGCTTTGCCATGCAATGGCTCTCCGATGAGCTCCCCAGTTAGGACGCCATCTTTGTGGCCGACGATGGTTCCTAACGCTCCAGTTGCACCGATGTCCTTAGCAATTGCTTGAGCCAGCTCAACAGGGGCTGCGGTCAAAAGCCAAACTTCACGACCGGCAGCAAGGTGCTCCTTGGCGGCAGCGACAGTCTCTGGCCACAATCTCGGTTTAATTTCTTGGCGATACACAACGTCGATTAGGTCCCTGAGCTCGTCAACCGAGTGGCCTTTGGTGAGGGAGAGTGCACGGTCTTTGAAGTCCGCCATCTTCTCGTTGTTTTCACCGCGACGAATAAACATGCTCTGCTCAAACATGAAGCGCCAGATGTCGCGTCGCTTGATTGTGCCGCCGGTGAATGCAACCTTGCCGAACAAGATTGAAGTTGAGCCGCGAACGAGAGTGTTGTCGACATCGAAGAATGCGGCTTCGATTTTCGGTTTGCTCTCTGGCTCAGGCACCGCCCTAGTCTAATCACCGATTTAGAGGACGTAGGCTTAGTTTCGTGAGCATCGAAATAAAGCTGATTGGTCGAAATGGCTGCCATCTTTGTGAGATTGCCCAGGGCGATTTGGCCCAGGTGTTGGCAAGGTTCGCTAACGAACATCCCGACACTGAGTATGTGATTGAGGATTTAGATATCGATCAAAATCCAGAGTATTCACACTTCACCGATGAGGTTCCAGTGCTGCTCCTAAATGGCGAGCAGATTGCATTTTGGAGAATTGATCAGGATCGAGTTTTCGCAAAGTTGGAGGAGCTGGCGTGAAGTTAGTGGTTTGGATTATCAAAAACTTCTGGTTCCCAATTCTGATATTTGTTCTGAGCAAGCTGGCTGAGAAATACGTCTGGGCCGAGAAAGCACACAAGACACTAAAAAGATTTAAGTAAGAGTTGTTGCATTATTACTACATAGCATTTATGCTACAGGCATGGGTAGAAAACCAAAGTCAGAAGAAGAGCGGGTGGCCAACCGCTTGGAAGAGGCTCGTACCCAGTCCGGTCTGAGTCGGCAAGAGCTCGCCGACGAGGTCGGAGTTCACTATCAAACCATCGGTTACATCGAACGCGGTGAGTATTCGCCATCCCTGGTGTTGGCATTACGAATCGCGACGATCTTGAAAGTCAGGATCGAGGAGATCTTCTGGCTGGATGAGGAATCCAAATGAATGAGCTAATCACAATCGCAATCATCATCGGCTTCATGGCGCTTGGTTACCTGTTTATCTACCCAAAGGCTAAGTCGGTCACCGGACTTCGTTGGATGGATGGATTGCTGGGCCTTGCGACGATACTTACAGTCGGTGCCATCTACTTCACTTCAGATCCTGAGTTCAACCTGGTGTTCTTCAAAACCAACTGGTTTGTCTTCACCTTGGTTCTGATTGTCATTCTCGAGATGCCACTTTGGTACTTCTACATGAAGGCGCACCCGCACCAGGGAACCATCGCACAGCTCTATGGAATGGCGTCAAATCCTAAGTCAAAGAAGGTGGCTAAGAACATCGATGTCGTGATGAACGACACCAAGTGGGATGGCATCAGGACCGCGCGCGCCCAGCGATTGCTCGTTGTGCTAGGTGTGGTCAGCCTGATAGCTACCCCAACCCTGTTCTGGTTCGAGGACTACATCAAATCGGGGATTGGCATCCTTGGAGTGATTCCAATCTTTCTTATTTGGTGGTTACTTAGAATCTCGGTTCGCTTGGTTGCTGACGCTCCAGATGAGTACTTGGATGAGTTTCAGGTTCGCCAGCGCGATCGCACCTACTTGCACTCATTCAGGATTCTGGCTGGTGTTGTCACAGCGTTGGCGTTGACTCTGATGATTGTGACCATATCGTCTGACTACCAGTCGGTGGGCAATGTTGACTATTACAACTTCGCCCTGACCTTCGGTCAGGTGAACGCAGTCATATGGTCGATTTTGGGTTCGACAATACTCATCCCAAACATGGTTCTCGCCTGGAATCAATCAAAAAGAAAGGGCTAGCAATTGCCGATCGAGATCTGGATCATGATCGTGGCTGGTGTAGCAGTCATCTTCTTCTCATGGTTATTCACCAAGGGTAAGAAATAGACGCAGGTCGAGCCCCCTATATCTCAGTGAGAGAGATCGCGGGGTCCGAGACCAGGCTTATTGCTTGGCGGAAGGTCCCACTAATTCGAGGCCTAGAAGGTTCTCAAGTGAGGTTGTATTTGCCTCGCTAGCACAAATTACTGCGCCAAACTTGAGTCAATCACAATTCAAGCGAACCGTTGTACGGCTGAATCAACCTGTGCGACCAGCCAATCTAGGCTTTCCTCGAAGAGCATCCACTGAATCAAATATCCGTCGAGTATTGCCATGGCAAGAGAGGCATTGACTGGTACTAAACCTGCGATTTTCAAGACCGAGGCAATGTCCTGCTCGATGTCGCGTTGGTGAGCCCTGAGGAGATCCTTCAAACCGGGATGGAATTGGATTTCACCGAGGCGCTGATACACGGCTGAAAGTTGTTCAGGATCGGCCCGCGAGGTCGGCATCATAAGCTCAATGAGCGCTGCGGAAAGGTTTTGGTCAGACTCAAAATTGTCAACGACGAATTTGCGTCTAGCCGAATCTCTCTCAAACTCAAGACCAATCGCAGATCTCAGAATCTCCAGTAAGGATTCAAAGTGATAGGTGGTGCTGCCCAGGGGTAAGCCCGCGCGTTCGGCTATCTTGCGATGTGAAACGCCATTAATCCCACTTTCAAGCACTAGGTCGATGGTGCTTTGCAAAATCTTTGACCTAGTTTTTTCAGCCACCGAGTTGTTGCCCACAGCTTTTGCCATAATGCGAGTTTATCGGAATATTTGTACGAGCGTACAAATTTGTATAGCATGTCTCCATGACTGAAAAACCCTCCGACCTGAGTTCTGACGTCGTGATTGTCGACGGGCTGCAGGAAAGTTATCTTCCGGCGATTGCCGTGCTATATGACGAAGCTTTCAGCGCCAAGTTCTCCTGGGCTATCTCATCTAAAGAGCGTCGAATCCAACTGTGGTCGGAGCTAATTCGTGCCGAACAAGTTATCGGCGCGGTTAGTGACTCTGAATTGCTGGGAGTTTTGCTCTACTCCCTGCCTTCCAGCTCTGGCTGGCGCAGAGAAGGCGCGATCCGGTCGATTTTCAAATCGCTGCTCCTGTCGGAAGCTCTGCGAACTCTCTTGGTCTTTGCACTGTTTGAAAAGGCCAGTCCAAAATCACATCTTTACGTGGAGGCTATATCGGTTTCAAGCAAGGCCCGAGGGCTAGGTGTTGGATCCATGCTTTTGGATGCGGCATCGAAGCGATCTAGGCTGACAAAGCTTCAGGGACTTCAATTGCGGGTAATTCTTGAGAATCCAAGAGCCAAGGCGCTTTACGAACGCGCTGGTTTTGCAACCATAAAGACCGAACTGGCAGGACCATTCGGAAAATTGATCGGACTATCAGGTGCCGATCTGATGCAACGCGACTTCATCGAGAATAGGGCTGATAAGTGATCACCGCCTACAAACTCGTCGGAGGCGTGCTGAAACAACTGGACTTGGAAAATCTGCCAAAGGCTTCCAAGTCTGGTGACTACTGGCTGCACGTCGAAGGTGATATTTCCCGTGCAGATCTTGTTCGACTGGAAAGGTTCGGGCTTTCCTATTTGGCGCAGAAGTGGCTAATCGAAGAAGACCATGGTGTGCGATTTCAAAGGTTTGAGAGTGGAGTCTTAATTCAGTCCCCATATGTTGCTGTAGCCCCGGAAGGGGGAATTCAGGAATCGACTTTTTCCGTCGTGTTTGAAAATAACCTAGTTATCGCAAGAGTGCCTGTTGGGTTTCCCTTTGGTTCGCGCGAACTAGAAAATCTGGGTTCTTCACAGTTAGTTGCTAAGACCCAACTCGAGGGAGTTTTCTGGGCCTTTCTGGACTCTCTGACATCCGGTGCGATGACGCAAATTTCAAGAATCGAATCGATGACACGCGAGATGGAAAACGTGCTTTTTGAAAAGGGGCAATTTGATGAGACCGAGCAACTCAAGCTCCTGGGGTTGGCGAAGTCAACCACTGCAATCCGAGTCTCCGTTTTACCCTTGCGTGAAACCCTAGCCGCACTGCATCGATACGATCTCAACGACAGGGACTACCTCTATCCATACTTTCTGGATTTGCAGGCGGGTATCGATCGTGTTGCTACTGCCTCAACTGAAGTGCGCGATCAAATTGCCAGTCTGGTCAATATAAATCTTTCTCTTGAGAACAAGCGACAAACGCAAATCTCGAAGCGAATTTCCGCATGGGCTGCAATCATTGCGGTGCCAACAGCAGTGACTGGCTTTTTCGGTCAAAACATACCGTTTCTAGGCTTTCAGGCCGTTGAGGGAGTGGTTTTGTCGACCGCACTAATTGTCTTCAGTTCACTAGTTTTGTTTGTGGCATTTAGAAATAGAGGGTGGCTATGAAGTTGCTGGGGTTGCTTGCAATTGGATTCGCACTTAGCACGGGATTGTTTTTGCTAGTTTGTTTCTTTGGCGGCTTAGGCTCTGATGGTCATATGTTCGGAATGTTGGCATTTAGCTTGTTTCCGATCTACCTGACTGTGCTTTGTGTGGTGTTTTTGGCCATCTCCATCGCTTATGGGTTTCAGGCCAACAGTTTCCGAGGCAAGGTTAAACCGACCTTCCCGCGAGAAGAGGAACAGAAATGAATCTTGAACATCTAGGACTACTCGGAGTGTTCATCGCTGGAGCAATCCCTTGGTTTGAGGCCATTGCCGTTGTTCCAAGCGGAATCATCTTTGGGCTGGACCCAGTAGCAACCGTGGTTGCTGCAGTGGTGGGTAACGCGCTCACAATCTTCGCCTTCTCCTATGCAGGTTCCAGCATTCGCAGCTGGCTGATCCGACGTCGTGAGGCTCGGGGCAAAGTCGGTGAATCACCCAAGTTTGCCAAGGCGCTGGCTGCGTTTGACAAGTATGGCGTCTATGGCATGGCGGCACTGGGGCCGATTATCATCGGCACACAGTTCGCGGCCGCGGCATCCGTAGCAGCCGGTGTCAAACCATTTCGAGCCGCGATGTTAGTGACCATTTCCATGATTCTTTGGGCCACTGGAATCGCAGTGGTGATGGTTGGGCTAAATCTAAACCTCAACGTCATCTAGTTATTCACAATCCCCTTGTCTATACTTTTGTATAGACAAGAGGATTGTGTTATGACTGAGCGAGTGACCAGAAAAGCATTCAAAAACGGTGGCAGTGTTGCCGTGCGTATCCCCAAGGGGTGGATCGACGAGGATGCCGAGATTGACATCGTTAGGCGTGAAGACGGGATAGTTGAAATCCGACTGCTGGACCGAGAGGCTCGCATGAGGCGATTGCTTGAAAAGGTCATTGAACGTGGCCCCATCGCAGAGGACGAGCTTGAGATTCCCCCGAGATATCCCGAGCCCGAGCGCTTCAATTTTGATGAACTCTGGAATGGGAAGGTGTCCTGATGAAGTATCTCCTGGACACCGATACTTGCATCTTC
>RFTL01000003.1 GCA_009923455.1 Actinomycetota bacterium
AAGATAAACACGGTAGGTGTCTGACTAATTTGAAAATGTGCTGCCAGGTCTAAGCGGTCTGTGATGTCGACCTCGAGGTGAAGCACACCGTTGGTTTTTGTTTCAAGTTGGCCTAGTTGCCTTGAGACCCCAGGGCAAATCGCGCAGTACTGAGTTGAGAACTGAAGCAATGTGGCTTTTTTTCCGAATGCCTTCGCGGGCTTGCCGGATTTTTTTGCTTTGAGTTTCCCCAGATCAATGGTTTCGGATTTGTTGACGCTTCTTCCGCGACCAGATCTAACTTTGAAAATCAACCCCAAAACCAGGGCAAGCGCCAGCAGCAGGATAGGTGCCAAGATGCCCAGGTGAAGTTCCACCCAGCAAGGCTAAGCGATTGCTGAAGGCTAAAACGGAGTGTTGCGCTTTTTTACGATGGAAAAACCCTAGGCTTTGGGCGTGACCGAAATTGAATTCCGTTCTGATGTGACCGTTGAGCTTGTCCGCTCCAGTGCCTCTGATTCTGACGTGCTGTTTGCCGCAAGAGTTTCAACCCAGGGTGAGCAAACCCTAGAGGGTGCAAAACAGACCGATACCGAGATGCAAAAGCGCGACAAAGGGCTAATCAATTACCTAATGCGCGATCGTCACGGTTCGCCGTTTGAGCACAACTCCATGACTTTTTACGTTCAAGCACCAATCTTTGTCTTCCGCGAATTCATGCGTCACCGCATCGCCAGCTACAACGAGGAGTCGGGTCGCTATCGTGAACTAAGGCCGGTTTTCTATGTTCCTGGGCCAGAACGAAAACTGATTCAGGTTGGCAAGCCCGGACACTACGAGTTTGAAGATGGCTCCGCTGAGCAAACCGCACTGGTAACCCAGGAGACTCAAGCTGTGGTTCGCGCTGCTTACGAGGCATATCAGCGAATGCTGGAGGCCGGAGTGGCTCGCGAAGTTGCAAGAATTGTGCTTCCTCTAAACATTTACTCCAGCATGTACGTCACAATGAACTCCCGCTCGCTGATGAACTTCCTAAGCCTTCGCACAAAGCGCGAGGGAACTCACTTCCCATCCTTCCCGCAGCGCGAGATAGAGATGGTGGCGGAGAAGATGGAAGCATTCTGGGCCGAATTGATGCCGCTCAGCTATGAGGCGTTCAACGAAAACGGACGAGTCGCTCCTTAGTTCCAGCCTGAAACAGCCCCAGCGCTTCCAATCGGTTCTTTCAGTTAGCTCATTGCTTGAGTAGGCTGAACCAATGCATCAAAAGGATTTGTTCGGCCAAGTACTGGTCGCTCTGGTTACCCCGATGACCGCCGATGGCGAGGTCGACTGGGATGCCACCGAGCGTCACATTGACTATGTCATTTCAAATGGCGCAGATGGCGTTGTAGTAACGGGCACCACAGGTGAAACTTCAACCCTCACTGATGCTGAGAAGATCAAATTGGTTGAAGTTGGTAAGTCGGTTTCTGGAGGTCGCGCCAAGATCATCACCGGCGGTGGTTCCAACGAAACAGCGCACGCCATTCAGCTATACAAGGCCAGTGAAAAGGCCGGTGCTGACGGTGTAATGGTCGTCACTCCCTACTACAACAAGCCCACTCAGGCTGGAATTCTTACCCACTTCAGGCTCATCGCGGATGCCACAGACCTTCCCGTCATCCTCTATGACATTCCTGGTCGAACCGGGGTTGCGATCGCGTATGACACTTTCCACAGAGCTGCCAAGCACCCAAACGTGGTCGCCATCAAGGACGCCAAGGGCGATCTTGCTCAGGCTTCAAGACTGATGCTAGAGACCGGGCTGATGTATTTCTCAGGGGACGACTCGAATGTATTGGCCCACGTTGCTCTGGGGGCGACCGGCCTGATCGGAGTAACCGCGAATATTGCGCCGCATGCGTATCGTGAAATGATCAACGCCACAAACTCCAATGACTTCCACTCGGCTTTGAAAGTTCACAATGCCCTTGAACCACTGCAGCGAGCAATCATGACTCACGTTCCAGGAACTGTGGCGGCAAAGTATGTGCTGCATGGCTTGGGACTTATCAATTCGCCTCGGGTTCGTTTGCCACTGGTGGGTCCAGAGGATCATGAGGCAGCGGCCATCGAGAGTGGCATCGATCAGGTCGTTAGCGTTCCTGGCTTGAGCTTTGACAATTTCAGACCTGATCGCAACGCGGCTGCCGGTGGTGCTTTGCCGAAGGTTGCGGGGACTACCAGATAGTGGAAACCCCTAGATCGCTAGAGCGCGGCACGCTGAGGATCATTCCGCTTGGAGGCTTAGGCGAGATCGGTCGCAACATGACCGTATTTGAAATCGATTCCCAAATCCTGGTGGTCGACTGCGGTGTTCTTTTTCCGGAGGAGTCACAGCCAGGTGTTGATCTGATTCTCCCCGATTTGAGTTACCTCGAAGACAAGTTGGACCGAGTCATCGGATGTGTTCTGACTCACGGCCATGAGGATCACATTGGCGGTGTCCCATACCTTCTTTCGATGAGGTCAGATATTCCGCTTCTGGGTTCATCTTTGACACTTGCTCTGGTTGAGGCCAAGCTGAAAGAGCATCGGATTTCGCCATTTTCAATGACCGTAAAAGAGGGTCAGATTGAAAGACTGGGCCCTTTCGAGCTCGAGTTCATCGCGGTAAATCACTCAATCCCGGATGCCCTTGCCGTGTTAATTCGAACCAGCGCCGGAACAGTTCTGAATACCGGTGATTTCAAGATGGACCAGCTCCCGCTTGATGGTCGCCTGACCGACCTGAGGGCCTTCTCTCGAATTGGTGAGGCTGGGTTAGATCTATTCATGGTGGATTCCACCAATGCTGATGTCCCGGGCTTTACTCCGCTAGAGCGTGAGATTGGTCCAGTAATTGAATCTGTGATTGCGAAGACCCGCGGCAAGGTTGTGGTTGCATCGTTCTCATCGCACGTTCATCGAGTCCAACAGGTCATTGATGCCGCCGTTGCTAATGGTCGCAGGGTTGCGTTCGTTGGCAGATCCATGGTCAGAAACATGCAAATTGCCAGTGACCTAGGTTTCCTTCAGGTTCCAAGCGGAGCGATCGTTGAGCTCAAAGAGCTAGAAAATCTTGCGGATCACCAAATTGTTCTGATGTCAACCGGCTCTCAGGGAGAGCCGATGGCAGTGCTATCCAGGATTGCGAACCAAGATCACCAAATATCCATCGGTCCAGGGGACACTGTGCTACTGGCAAGCTCACTCATCCCAGGCAATGAAAACGCGGTCTACCGAGTGATTGATGGGCTTACCAAGCTGGGCGCTAATGTCGTTCACAAGGGAAATGCCAAGGTCCACGTGTCTGGCCACTCGGCTGCCGGTGAGTTGCTCTACTGCTACAACATTTTGAAACCAAAGAACGTAATGCCGATCCATGGCGAGGCCAGACATTTGGTTGCCAATGCGAACCTTGCTGTTCAAACCGGTGTTGATCCCGAGCGGGTTTTGGTGGTTGAGGACGGTGCAGTTATCGATTTGCGTGATGGCATCGCAGAGTTGGCTGGTCAGATTGAGTGCAACATGCTCTACGTCGACGGAAAGACCGTTGGCAAGATCACCGAGGATGACCTGAAGGATCGCCGCATTCTGGCTGCCGAAGGTTTCATCACCATTTTTGCGGTGGTCGACCCACAGACTGGCAAGGTAGTCGAGGGGCCAGAAATTCGAGCCCGAGCCTACGCTGAAGAAGACCATGTGTTTGATGACATCAAGCCAGCCATCGAAAAAGCGCTGGAAGAGGCCGCCCGAGATGGGGTCACAGACTCTTACCAACTTCAGCAGGTGATTAGGCGAACCATTGGGACCTGGGTGGCTAAAGCTCACCGCAGAAAGCCCATGATCATCCCAGTGGTTGTTCACTCAAACAGGTAGCGCCTAAGCCATATTTTGCTGCTTGATTGCTAGCTTTTTCCCATGGCCCAACGAAAACCACCTGCGCGAAAGCCGCAGCAGCGACGTCCTGCAAAGGTTGCCAGTTCGAGCCAACGAGCCGATGGCAACTTCTGGCAGATGGCTGGGCGAATCTACATGGCGCTAGCGCACGGTTTGGGCGGGCTAATCCGGGCATTCAGCACCGAAAAGCTCTCGGCTGAAGATCGCCGTGACGGTGCTCCGTTTTTTGTCTTTTTGCTATCTGTCTTCGGTGCCCTTTTTGCCTGGTTCCTCATCAGCGAACCGTGGGCAAAAGTGCTGCACGCATTTAGCTTTGGCTTGCTCTTTGGTGCGGTTGCATTCGCGCTTCCGGCAATCTTCTTTGTTTACTCTTTCTACCTCTTCCGACACCCGGCCTCAGTCCGTGATAGCTCTAGATTTGCGGTCGGATTCTGGCTGTTTCTATCTGTAATCTCGGCCTTCTTCCACATCTTTTCCGGTCGCCCGGCACCAAACCGAGATGGAGCCATGGGCTTGGCGGATGCTGGAGGTCTGTTTGGTTGGATCTTGGGAGAGCCGCTTGTAGCCATGCTCACCCACTGGGGCGCAGTTCCACTTCTCGGACTCTTAGTTTTAGTGTCGATCTTGATTATGACCGGCACGGCTCCTAATCAGATCAAACCAAAGCTCAAGGCCTTTTATGAGTTTCTGTTTGGCGCGAAGAAAACCGAGCAAACCCCGGATGCCTTCGACGGAACCAAGTCAACTTGGTGGAGTAAATCCAAGTCAGAAAAGCCAGCGTTTGAAACACCGGTGGTTCAGGATATCGATGAGTTTGTAACGGAGGAGCTGGAAGAAGTTCGCATTGAGGACCCGGTCGACTCGCTGGAATTCATGGCCGAGAACGAGGGGCTTACTGAGCCAATTGATGTGGTGGCAGACGAACCAGTTGCGCCTCGCCCAAGGGCTAATCGACCCTATGTTCTGCCAGCTCTTGGCTTATTGGCAGCCGGCACACCGCCAAAGGCCAAGACTGCTGTCAACGACCAGATTGTGGCTGCCATCGATGACGTCTTCAAAGAATTTGATGTTCAGGCTCGGGTTTCGGGTTTCCAGCGCGGTCCAACCGTAACTCGATATGAGGTCGAACTGGCTCCAGGTGTGAAGGTTGAGGCCGTTACCAGGCTTAGCAACAACATCTCCTACGCGGTTGCCTCAAATGAGGTTCGAATTCTTGCTCCGATTCCAGGAAAGAGCGCAATCGGTATCGAAATACCAAACACCGACCGTGAGACCGTTTCGCTTGGTGACGTGCTTCGAAGCAAAAATGCTGCTGCCTCTACCCACCCACTCACCATCGGCGTTGGTAAGGACGTAGAGGGCGGATACCTAGTGGCAAATCTTGCGAAGATGCCACACCTGTTGGTTGCCGGAGCAACCGGAGCGGGTAAGTCTTCATTTGTAAACTCCATGATCACTTCGATTCTGATGCGGGCGAAGCCAGCCGAAGTCAGAATGGTGCTAATTGACCCCAAGCGTGTGGAGCTAGCCGCTTACCAAGGGGTTCCGCACCTTGTGACTCCAATCATCACCAATCCCAAGAAGGCGGCCGAAGCGCTGCAGTGGGTGGTCAAAGAGATGGATTCGCGCTATGACGACCTAGCGTCCTTCGGTTTCAAACACATCGATGACTTCAATCGCGCTGTTGTGGCCGGCCAGGTGAAGGTTCCAGAAGGTTCCAAGCGTGATCTGCAGCCTTATCCCTACCTACTGGTCGTAGTTGATGAGCTGGCTGATCTGATGATTGTGGCTCCAAGAGATGTTGAAGACTCCATTGTTCGAATTACCCAGTTGGCTCGCGCCTCCGGAATTCACCTGGTCTTGGCAACGCAACGTCCATCCGTTGACGTGGTGACCGGTCTTATCAAGGCGAACGTACCGTCGCGATTGGCGTTCTCGGTCTCTTCGGTTACCGATTCCCGAGTCATCTTGGATCAGCCTGGGGCCGAGAAGTTGGTTGGACAGGGAGACGCGCTGTTCTCGCCCATGGGCTCAAACAAGCCGTTCCGTGTTCAAGGCGCTTGGGTTTCAGAGGATGAGCTCCATCGCGTGGTAGACCACGTCAAGCAACAAATGGAGCCAGAGTATCGCCAAGATGTCGCAGTTGCTGCTCAAACCAAGGTAATCGACAGTGATATCGGAGATGACCTGGAGCTACTGGTGGCGGCAGCGGATCTAATCGTGAACTCACAGTTCGGATCAACATCTATGCTGCAAAGAAAGCTTCGAGTCGGTTTTGCCAAGGCAGGAAGACTGATGGACCTGCTGGAGTCTCGCGGTGTTGTTGGACCATCCGAGGGATCAAAGGCTCGCGATGTGCTTCTAAAGCCAGACGAGCTTCCAGCGTTTTTGGCAAAGCTCACCGGGCAAACGTCAGCTCCGATTATCGGCGATAGTGTCGAAGAAGAATCAGAAGAGGATGCTTGGGAGTTGACTGGTAGGAAAGATGAGTTCTAATTCTTTCCTGTATCGCCAGACGCCAAACCTAATCACTATGGCGCGCATCGCTTTAGTTCCGGTCGTGCTTTGGTTGATTGTGTCCCAGTGGGAGAGCTTCTGGGGGAGAGTCGCAGCTCTTGTTTTACTCGTACTGGCAGCCTCCACAGATGGAATCGATGGTGCGCTTGCGCGAAAGCGAGACTTAGTAAGCAACCTCGGAAAACTATTGGATCCGATCGCGGACAAAGCATTGCTTTCTGGATCATTGATCGCACTCTCGGCAATTGGGGTAATCGAGTGGTGGATTACCATCGCGATTCTGGTGCGAGAGCTCGGCATTACCCTCTACCGACTGGTGATTGCGAAAAAGCAAGTGCTTGCAGCATCAGGTGGGGGTAAGTTCAAGACAGTTTTGCAGATCATCGCAATTTCCCTAGCGATCGCCCCGTTTGAGTTTTTGGGGGATTGGTACACACTCTTTGTACAGGCCGTGCTGTGGTTTACCGTTGCCGTTACCTGGTACACCGGAATCCGCTATCTGATCCCAAGCAAATGAACCTCGTCGAAACCGCGCTTAGCAAGGGCATTTTTCTCTGCGCCGCAGAGTCGCTCACTGCTGGCAGGGTTGCCACTCAAATAACCGAAACACCAGGTGCATCAAAGGTTTTTCTGGGGTCTGTAGTCAGCTACAGCTATAGCTCAAAAACGGGGTTTTTGGCCGTTAGCCCAAGAGTTTTAGATTTCAGCACCGCGGTTAGCTCAGAGGTTGCCGTGGCGATGGCAAAGTCCGCAAGGGCTGAGTTTTCGCAAAAGTGTGAGGTTGAAGCAGACAAAATCGTTGCGGTTTCAACAACCGGAGTTGCAGGCCCGGATTTGGTTGGTCCGAATCCGGTAGGTCGAGTGTTCATTGGGCTCAGTTCAAAACTTGGAGATGTTTCGTTTGAGTATCACTTCTCGGGGTCTCGCTCTCAGATCGCTCAGCTAGCCACCGATTCGGCAGTGCAGCTCATCTGGGAACACTTAGACCGACTTTAGGGTTTAGCTTCAGGAAACTTTCAGAAGCGCAATTTAGGTTTTCTGTAGTGAACCAGTAGGTTAGTTGCTTGGAGGAACCTTGGTACTAGTAAGACAAGAGATCGGTGATGTTCTGAGAACTCACCGTCTTCGTCGCGGCCAGACTTTGCGACAGGTTGCTGCTCGAGCATCGGTGGCGCTCGGTTACCTATCTGAGGTTGAGCGTGGTCAGAAGGAGGTCTCTTCAGAGATTCTCGCTTCAGTCGCAGATGCGCTTGAGGTTCCACTATCGGTTGTAATGCGTGAGGTCTCCGATCGAGTGGCGGCACTTGAGGGCATCTACCTTGACGACACTTACATTCCTGACACCGTTCCAGACGCTTTTGTTACAGAAGCCTCACTGCTATCTAGGTAGTGAAGCTAAGCCAGTTCCACAACCTTCTCAACGATGAATTCGGAGAGGGTATGGCAGCTGTTCTGTTGCGAGATGTACGCCTCACGGAATTCGCTGACCTGACCCCTCTGCAGCTTCTTGAAGCGGGAGAAGACCCCAGGCTGGTGTGGTTTGCAATCTGCAAAGACCAGGGAATCCCAAAGGATCGCTGGCTTGGAAAAAACAAGCCAAAAAGACACGCCGATTGACCCCATTCGAAATTTTGTTCGAATGGGGTTAGTCTTTCCACAGAACAAAAAAAGTTCTGGGTTTTCCACAGGCTTCAGGCCCAGAAACTAATTGTCAGAGGCAAAGGCTAGGTTCTTTGCAAATGCTCCACCCGGCGAGAAGAGGACAGAATGCCAAGTGCTTCAGATAGAGAAAAGGCTCTAGAAACCGCTCTAGCGCAAATCGACAGACAGTTCGGCAAGGGCTCAGTAATGAGACTTGGCACTGAGGAGCGCGCACCAATTGAAGCCATTCCAACGGGTTCAATTGCTTTGGACGTTGCCCTTGGAATTGGTGGTCTGCCGAAGGGAAGAATCGTTGAGATCTATGGACCAGAATCCTCGGGAAAGACCACCGTGGCCCTGCACGCGATCGCAAATGCTCAGCGTAACGGCGGAATCGCAGCCTTTATTGATGCTGAGCACGCCCTAGATCCGGAGTACGCCAAGAAGCTTGGAGTGGATGTCGATGCTCTCCTCGTTTCGCAACCAGACACTGGTGAGCAAGCGCTTGAGATCACCGACATGTTGATCCGTTCCGGATCAATAGACATCATCGTTATCGACTCGGTAGCTGCACTGGTCCCAAGAGCTGAAATCGAAGGCGAAATGGGAGACGCGCACGTGGGATTGCAGGCACGTCTGATGTCTCAAGCACTCAGAAAGCTAACTGGTGCGCTCAGCAACACCAAGACCACCGCCATTTTCATCAACCAGTTGCGCGAGAAGGTTGGCGTCTTCTTTGGTTCTCCAGAGACCACCTCAGGTGGAAAGGCTCTGAAGTTCTATGCCTCGGTCCGCCTTGATATTCGCAGGGTGGAGACGCTCAAGGACGGTCAGGATGCAGTTGGAAACCGCGCTCGCGTGAAGGTGGTCAAGAACAAGCTGGCAGCTCCTTTCAAGCAGGCGGAGTTTGACATCATGTTCGGTGAGGGTATCTCACGCGAGGGAAGCCTTATCGACTTTGGCGTTGAGCATGACATTGTGAAGAAGTCAGGCGCTTGGTACACCTTTGATGGAGACCAGCTAGGTCAAGGTAAAGAGAACTCGAGAACCTATTTGAAGGAAAATCCAAAAGTGGCCGACACTATCGAACAGAAGATCAAGGTCAAGTTGGGCATCGGCGTCCCTCGCGCCGTTGCAGATCTGCCAGCCGAACCCGAGATGCCCAAGGCCGCAAACAACTAACTAAATGTCAGACGAGAAGCTGGACCAGCGAGCCAAGAATGTCTTGCTGCACCAGCTTTCTCGTTCTATGAAAACCGAGCACCAGCTTCGAGAGATACTTCGAAAAAGAGAGATACCAGACGATGTGGCTGAAGCTGCCATATCTCGGTTTGTAGAGGCCCAGCTAATCGACGATTCGGTTTTTGCTCAAGCCTTTGTGTCCAGTCGCATTGCTTGTGGTGGCAAGTCCCGAAGCGTGATTAGGCGAGAACTTAGATCTAAAGGCGTGGCAGACTCCATTGCAGATAGCGCTCTTGAGCAGCTGGACCGAGATGCTGAGTATGAGCTTGCTCTTGGTTTGGCGAAGAAGCGACTTCGAACTCTCGCGAACTACGAGCCGGAGGTCAGGCGCAGGCGCATGCAGGGATTCCTTGCTAGAAGGGGTTTCGACGCCGAGATCATCAGAAGGGCTATGTCACAGGCGCTGAGTGAAGAGTAAAATCTCACAGTTATGACTCTGACCTATGAAGTGCGCACCTACGGGTGCCAGATGAACGTTCACGATTCTGAACGCATCGCTGGCCTCCTGGAAGATGCGGGATATCAGAAGGCAGAAGATCAAGAAGCCGATTTGGTCGTCTTCAACACCTGTGCTGTTCGGGAGAATGCCGACAACAAGCTGTACGGCAATCTAGGTTTATTGCTTCCAAAGAAGGAAGCTAACCCCAACCTTCAAATTGCGGTTGGGGGCTGTCTTGCGCAGAAAGACCAGGACACCATCATTAAAAAAGCCCCCTGGGTCGATGTCGTGTTTGGCACTCACAACATGGGTTCGCTGCCAACTCTTTTAGAGCGATCAAGACACAATCGCGAGGCTCAGGTTGAAATTCTTGAAGCCTTGGAAGTTTTCCCTTCCACACTCCCGACCAAGCGCGATTCTGCATATGCAGGATGGGTTTCGATTTCGGTGGGATGTAACAACACCTGCACCTTCTGCATTGTCCCCTCGTTGCGAGGCAAGGAGAAAGATCGCAGACCTGGTGAGATATTGGCTGAAATTGAGGCCCTAGTAGCTGATGGGGCTGTTGAAGTTACCCTGCTGGGGCAAAACGTAAACACTTACGGCGTTGAGTTTGGTGACAAGGGAGCTTTTGCCAAGCTACTGAGGGCTTGCGGCCAGATTGAAGGACTTGAGAGGGTCAGATTTACCTCGCCACACCCAGCTGCCTTTACTGACGATGTAATTGAGGCTATGGCTCAGACACACAATGTCATGCCTCAGCTACACATGCCTTTGCAGTCTGGTTCTGATCGCATTCTCAAAGAGATGCGACGCAGCTATCGTTCCGAGAAATACCTTGGGATTCTTGAGCGAGTGCGCAAGGCGATTCCGGGTGCCGCAATTACTACCGACATAATTGTCGGCTTTCCAGGGGAGACCGAAGAGGACTTCCAGCAGACCATGGAAGTGGTGAGACAGTCACGGTTCAGCGCCGCCTTTACTTTCCAGTATTCCAAGCGCCCTGGAACTCCAGCTGCCGAGATGGATGGACAGCTTCCGAAGGAGGTAGTCCAGGAGCGCTACGAGCGATTACTTGCGCTTGTAAATCAGATTGCCTGGGAAGAGAACCAGAGCCTGATTGGACAAGAGGTAGAGGTTTTAGTCGCGACTGGTGAAGGTCGCAAGGACGCAGCAACGAATCGAATGTCCGGCAGGGCCAAAGATAACCGTCTGGTTCACTTTGAAGTGCCACAGGGTGCCGAGACGCCAAGGCCCGGAGATCTAGTGACCGTGACGGTAACCCAGGCTGCGCCTTACCACCTCGTCGCGGATGCATCTGAGGGGTCGAAGTATCAGCTTCGCCGCACTAGAGGTGGCGATGCTCACGATAGAAGGCAGGCTGAGAGCTGCGGCGCACCAGTCCCCGGCTCAGGCAAGGTCGCTCTGGGTATTCCGGTTAGAACCAGCCGTGTCCTTTGAAATTCTTGCACTGGTCGGCCCCACCGCATCGGGAAAAACTGACCTAGCCCTTCAGTTAGCAAGACGTTTTGCAGCTGAGGGTCAGCCAGTAGAAATAATCAACGCCGACGCGATGCAGCTGTATAGATACATGAATATCGGCACAGCCAAGCTCAGCGAAGCAGACCGCAACGAGATACCCCATCACCTTTTTGATGTGATTGCCCCTGATCAAGAGGTCACTGCCGTCGAGTACAAAGGAATGGCGAGGGCACTAGTCAGCGAGATCAGAGCCCGCGGAGCCTTGCCTCTGGTTGTGGGTGGAAGCATGTTTTATCTGGCAGCTGCGATTGATGAACTTGATTTCGCACCTACCGACCCCGCTATTCGAAACGCCCTTGAGGTTGAGGCTGAGCAGCTTGGGGGAACTGCACTGCACGATCGACTGCAATCACTTGATCCACTTACGGCTCAGCGAATCCCCCCGCAGAACACTCGTCGCGTGATTCGAGCGCTTGAGGTGATTGCCATCACGGGCGAGGTGTATCAATCCGAGCTACCAGAGCCGAAAAGTTATGTTCCGACCTGCTGGATTGGCCTAAACGTTGATCGAGAGGTCCTGAAACAGCGCATTCAAAAGCGAGTGGATTTGATGTGGCAAGAGGGTTTATTGAAAGAGGCGCAGTGGCTACGCGCGAACTTTGAACTATCGCGCACTGCGGCCGTGGCAATCGGATATAAACAAGCCTTTGCTCAGCTTGATGGCACCCTGACTGAGGATGAGGCGAAGATGGAGACTGTGAGTCTCACAAGTCGATATGCAAGGCGACAGATGTCCTGGTTTAGGCGAGACCGGAGAATTCAATGGGTAGATTCCGATCGAGATGCCCTAGAGAATGCCATGAATCAAATTAGGCTGGAGAAATGAGCATTTCATTTGTCAAAGGTCAGGGAACAGGAAATGACTTTGTTCTGATTCATGACCCTGCGGGACAAATGGATTTGTCCGACGACGAAATTCGCAGCATTTGTGACCGGCACTTTGGAATTGGTGCCGACGGAGTGATCATTGCGACAAAAACCAGATCCTCAGGGGAAGTAAAGCACCTTCTCGAAGAAGAGCCAGCGGCCGAGTGGTTCATGGACTATCGAAACGCGGATGGTTCTAAAGGTGAGATGTGTGGAAATGGTGCTCGCGTGTTCGCTCGCTACCTGCTGGATTCTGGTTATGCAGCATTGACTGATGGCAGCACTCTTCCAATTGCAACAAGGGCAGGAATTAAGGACATCACTGCGACCGCAAATGGGTTTGCCGTTGACTTGGGGCGCTGGAAGATTCGCAACGATGAGGTGGTGGTCCATGCTGCAGGTTTGCAGGTTCCTAGACCAGGCCTTCACCTCACAATCGGTAACCCTCACGTTGTGGTGACGCTTGCAAGCTTGGAAGAGCTCGAAGCCCTAGATCTATCGATGCCACCTGTTCTTGACCCGCCTTTAGCAAGCGGTGCGAATGTTGAGTTTGTGGTTTTGGACGACCCACTTATCACTGAGGGAGTGGCCGGGTTGACCATGCGAGTTCACGAACGCGGCGTTGGTGAGACCCAAAGTTGCGGAACTGGAATCGCGGCCGCGGCCATTGCAATTCGTGAATATGCGGGCAACACTCAGAATTACTGGAAGGTTCGAGTACCAGGTGGACAGGTCGCAGTGCGCATCTTCCCGACTGAGGATGGCGAGCACGCGGGCATCAGCGGTCCGGCTGAGCTCAGCTTCAGCGGTCAGTGGCCTCGTTAGTCACTCTGATTACCCGATATCCCTTGTCTTGATAGGGCCTGGTCACCGTCATCATTTTGAATTCTGAGGCCAACCATTTTTCAAATGATTCGGCACCGAGTTGCTTTTGGACTACAAGAAATGCAGATGCGCCTAATTCAAGACGCGGCAACCAGGTTCTCATCAAATCGTGAAGCACAGATTTTCCAACCCTGATCGGAGGGTTAGACCAAATGCCACTGAAGGTTAGTCCCGCTGGGATCTCCTCAGTCAAAACTACTTTGATGTTTGTCAACCCGGCCTTGGCGGAGTTTTGCTGGGTGAGTTTCAGGCTCCGCTGGTTCACATCGAGTGCCCAAACTTGAGTTTTAGGTCTGAGTTTTCCGATGGCGAGTGAGATTGGTCCCCATCCGCAGCCAATATCCAAAACGTGACCAGACTCGGGGAATTCACTGTGGAGTCGAAGCAGAACTTCGGTGCCTTTATCAAGTTTTTGGACACTAAATGTTCCAGATTCAGTTGTGGCACTGAGGGTGTGTCCAGCAACCTCAAAGCTAATTTCTTTAGAGCGAATCTCGGATTCAGGCTGCTCGCTGAAATAGTGCTGTTGAGTCATTCAATAAACCTATTACAGCCTAGGGTTGAGTTGATGGAAAACGAGTCGCTACTAAACCGGATACTCAGACGGGCTGACGCAGCGCTAGCTAATGAATTCGATGGCGATCAATTAGACCTCGAAGCCAGAGAGTCGCTTCGTCGAGTCATTGGACTCAGCACCGAGCTGGAAGACATCAGCGAGGTGGAATATCGCCAGCTCAGGTTGGAAAAAGTGGTGCTCATCGGGCTTTGGAGCTCGGGGACTCTGACCGACGCAGAAAACTCACTTCGTGAGTTGGCAGCTCTTGCCGAGACTGCCGGAGCACAGGTCCTAGACGGCATGATTCAGCGAAGATCGATGCCAGACTCCACCAGCTTCCTAGGTAAAGGTAAAGCGCAGGAGCTTCGAGATCTGGTCCGCGGATTAGGTGCCGACACGGTTATCGCTGATGCAGAGCTAGCACCGTCGCAGCGTCGAGCCCTAGAGGACATCGTCAAGGTCAAGGTAATTGATCGAACCGCCATCATTTTGGACATTTTTGCGCAGCATGCCAAATCCCGCGAGGGTAAGGCGCAGGTTGAATTGGCGCAGCTCGAGTATTTACTGCCGAGATTGCGCGGTTGGGGCGAGTCCATGTCGCGTCAAGCCGGTGGTCAAGCAGCCGGTGGAATGGGTATTGGCTCGAGGGGTCCCGGTGAAACCAAGATTGAGCTCGATCGCCGACGCATCAACACCAAGATGGCGAAGCTTCGACGTGAGATTGCGCAAATGAAGCAGGCACGTGATGTTAAGCGAGCCAAGCGCCAAAACTCCGGTGTTCCTCAGGTCGCCATTGCTGGCTACACCAATGCTGGAAAGTCTTCCCTCCTCAACCGCCTCACCAAGGCGGGAGTGCTGGTTGAGAACGCACTCTTTGCGACTCTGGATCCGACTGTTCGCAAACATGAAACCGATGACGGGCGAGAATACACGCTGGCCGACACTGTTGGATTTGTAAGAAATCTCCCGCACCAATTGGTTGAGGCATTCCGGTCAACTCTCGAAGAGATAGCAGATGCGGATTTGATTTTGCACGTTGTAGATGCCACCGATCCAGACCCCCTAGGTCAGATTGCGACAGTGAGGGGAGTCATAGCAGAAGTTGAGGCATCCGCGATTCCAGAATTAGTGGTTTTCAACAAGGCAGATCTAATCTCAACCGATGACCAGGTTCGCTTACGCGGCTTGATTCCCGGAGCGCTATTAGTTAGCGCGAGGACGGGAGCAGGCATTGAGAATCTCGAAAAGGCAATTTCAGATGGGCTACCTCAACCGGACGTCGAATTCAGAGGTGTAATCCCTTATCACCGAGGTGACCTCATTTCCAGAGCGCACCTGGCAGGAAAGGTTCTGGAGACTGAATACCTGGAAACTGGCACTCGGATTGTTGCTATGGTCTCCGCCGATTTGTTTGCTGAGATGCAGGCTGCTAGACAGTCCTAAGAACAGCCACTACTTTTCCGAGAATCACTGCGTGATCTCCCAAGATTGGCTCGAAGGCCGAGTTGCGGGGGAGAAGCCAAGTGTGCCCATCTCGCTGCTTGAATGTTTTCACTGTCGCTTCGTCCTCAAGTAGTGCGGCAACGATGTCGCCGTTCTCTGCGGTTTGTTGTTGTCTAACCACGACCCAGTCGCCGTCACAGATAGCAGCGTCGATCATCGATTCGCCGACGACCTTGAGAAGGAACAGATCACCCTGGCCTACTAGCTGACGCGGCAGGGCGAAGACGTCCTCGACGTTTTGCTCTGCAGTTATTGGACCACCAGCTGCGATACGTCCAACCAGAGGGACCATTGCGGCGTCTGCCTTGAAAACCTCTGCATCGGAGTCATCGCCCAACAGGTCAATTGTTCTTGGCCTTCTCGGGTCCCTTGAGATGTAGCCAAGCAATTCCAGTTTGTTGAGCTGGTGAGAGACGCTCGCGGTGGAAGACAGTCCAACTGACTCACCGATTTCTCGCATCGAAGGTGCGTAGTTCCGGTTCTCCATTGACTCTCGAATCACATCGAGAATTTTCTGCTGAACTGAAGTGAGATTGCTCTGGCTCATTCGCAACCTTTCCAAAATGTCAGTGGGTGCTAGTTCACTACTTCTATCGAAACTGTATTCGCATGACCAAGGTTTATCAAACACATTTTCGAGAAAAAAGAAAAGTTTTGAAAAATATCTTGCGCAATCCGCATATAAGTTTCTAAACTAGAACAAATGTTCGAAACAAGAATTCGAACGGAGAGGTAGGAATCGATGTCCAAGGTCGCTTCATACTCACTCAAGAGTCCAGTAAAGCTAGTTAGGGGACTCGTGATCGTTGGTTTGGCCATCTCATTCAGCATGGCTGGGATCAATGGTTCGGTTGCGACTAGCGAACAGCCAGCACCTCTTGATTACATCACTGTTGGCTACGGTGAGTCACTTTGGGATCTTGCCGAGGTGTTTGCCCAGGACCAGGATCCAAGAGATTGGATTGCAGAAGTTGTTGCTGTGAACGCGCTCAGCACTACTGTGTTAGAGCCTGGACAGCGAATCGCCCTTCCCCGCTAGTCTCCGGTTTCAGTAGGCTTGGCTAATGGCGAGCTTCCGAGACCTACCAATCCGCCCAGATTTGCGTGATCAGCAACCCTACGGCGCGCCTCAGCTCTCGGTCCCAGTACAGCTCAACGTCAACGAAAACACTTTTGGCATTCCCTCTGAAGTTGGCGAGCGGATTTTGTCCCGAATCTTCGAGATAATCCCAAAGCTGAATCGCTATCCAGATAGAGAGTTCATGGAGCTCCGTTCCTCCCTCGCTCGCTTTCTCGGTGGCTCTCTCACCGCCTCGAATCTATGGGCTGCCAACGGGTCGAATGAGATTCTGATGCAGCTGTTCCAGGCTTTCGGTGGGCCACATACGAAAGCCCTCAGCTTCGGCCCGACCTACTCGATGTATCCCAACATCGCTCGCATCTCACTAACTCCTTATGTTGAGTTGCCCAGAGAAGTCGGTTTTGGTTTAACGGCGGAGTACGTCAGGAGTGCTATTGAGCGCGAGCGCCCTGGAATCGTGCTCTTGTGTAATCCGAATAACCCCACCGGAACTCCGATCGGACGTGAGGTTATCGAAGCGGCATACGCCGCTTTCGATGGAATTCTTATTGTGGACGAGGCATATGCGGAATTCGCACCGGAGCTGTCTGTCCTTGAGTTGCTTCGCGGTCGGGAGCGGCTTGTAATTTCGAGGACCATGAGCAAAGCGTTTGCATTTGCCGGTGTTCGTCTTGGATATATGGCCGCTTCGCCGGCCCTGGTTGACGCTGTCAGAATCGTGCGTCTTCCGTATCATCTTTCTGCACTCACTCAAGCAGCAGCTCTGGCCGCGTTGGATTTCGCAGAGACCATGTTGGCAAATGTTGAACTAATCAAGCTGCAGCGAGACCGCATCATTCGAGAGCTTGCTGACATGGGCCTTTCACCATACGAGTCAAAGGCGAATTTCATTCTTTGTGGAGGGTTTAGCGATGCCGCTGAGGCATTCCAGAAGTTGCTTGATCATGGTGTCCTAATTCGAAACGTCGGTATTCCAAACACCCTAAGAATCACAGCTGGAACAGCTGAAGAGACAGATCAACTTCTGGCTGCCATCAAGGGCACCCAAGGCTAAACTTTAGTTTTTCAATTAGGAGGCTGAATGAGGACTGCGAAGTTATCGCGATCAACCAGCGAGTCAAGTGTCGAGTTAGAGCTTGATCTGGATGGTTCTGGAAAGAGTCACATTCAAACCGGCGTCCCTTTCTACGACCACATGCTCACTGCCTTGAGCAAGCACTCTCTCATTGACCTCCACATTGTGGCAAAGGGCGATGTGGAAATCGATGTGCACCACACAGTGGAAGATGTCGCGATTGTGCTGGGGCAGGGCCTAAAGCAAGCTCTTGGAGACAAGGTTGGAATTGCTCGCTATGGTGACGCTACTGTGCCCCTTGACGAAGCCTTGGCTAGGGCGGTCGTTGATATCTCTGGTCGCCCATACCTGGTTCACTCGGGTGAACCGGCAGGTTTTGAATACCACCTGATCGGCGGCCACTTCACGGGATCTATGGTTCGCCACACATTTGAAGCTCTAAGTTTCAATGCGGGCATCACGGTGCACGTCAACGTTCTATCGGGCCGCGACCCACACCACATTGCTGAGGCTCAGTTCAAGGCTTTGGCAAGAGCGATGCGCAAGGCCGTTGAGCTAGATCCGAGAGTTGCCGGTGTCCCATCCACCAAAGGTGCTCTTTGAAGAAAGTCGTAGTTTTTGATTACGGCAGCGGGAACGTTCACTCCGCGTGCAGGGCTTTAGAAGAAGCAGGCGCTGAGGTTCAACTTAGTTCGGACAGAAAGCTTGCTTTGGAGGCCCATGGTCTCCTAATCCCTGGCGTTGGCGCATTCTCGAGCGTGATGCAAAAGCTAAATGACTCTCGCGTGGATGCCCTACTCGATTCTCGACTTTCGGCCGGCCGTCCCGTCATGGGGATTTGCGTTGGAATGCAGGTGATGTTTGAAAAGGGTTACGAGCACGGCATTGAAACTGCCGGTTTTGCCCAATGGCCAGGAGTGGTTGACATGCTGGGAGCGGAGACCCTACCGCACATCGGTTGGTCCACGATTGAGGTTGGGCAGGGCAGTGTGTTGTTCGACGGAGTTGACCAAGAGCGTTTCTACTTTGTTCACTCCTATGGCGTTACCAAGTGGGAATTGGAAGTGCAGGAGCCATTTATCGCTCCAGTTCTGACTTGGTCAGAACACGGCGAACAATTCTTGGCGGCGGTTGAAAATGGGCCACTATCAGCAACGCAATTCCATCCCGAGAAATCTGGAGCCGCTGGAATCAAGCTTTTGAAGAACTGGATCACTTCCCTCTAGGAGTAATGATGAAACTCGAACTACTACCCGCTGTCGATGTTGCCGCTGGAAAGGCTGTGCGACTGACGCAGGGGGAGGCAGGCAGCGAGGAAGACTTTGGTCATCCACTTGATGCTGCCCAGGACTGGATTTCGGCTGGGGCTGAGTGGATTCATCTGGTTGATCTCGACGCGGCCTTTGGTCGCGGAGAGAACCGAGATGTAATTCGAGAAGTTGTGAATGCGAGCGCAGGCACCAAGATTGAGCTATCCGGCGGAATCCGTGATGATGCATCTCTCGAGGCCGCGCTGGAACTTGGTGCAACCAGAGTAAATCTTGGGACTGCTGCTTTGGAAAATCCGGATTGGACTGCGAAGGTTATCGCCAAGTACGCGGATCAGATTGCGGTTGGCTTAGATGTTCGGGGCACCACGCTTGCAGCCAGAGGGTGGACGCAAGAGGGTGGAGATCTTTTTGAAGTTCTTGCCCGCTTGGAAGCTGCGGGATGCGCTCGTTATGTGGTTACCGATGTAACCAAAGATGGAACGCTACGTGGACCAAATCTGGAATTGCTCAAATCGGTAATGGCCAAAACGAGCAAGCCAGTCGTTGCCTCCGGCGGAATCTCATCACTGGAGGATGTTCAAAACCTCAAAGACCTAGCCCCGCTGGGTCTTGAAGGCGCCATTTTAGGTAAGTCCTTGTATGCGGGTCGATTTACTTTGCAGCAGGCATTGGCTGTAGCAAACAGTTAGATGAGTCACGACAGATTTCATGACTCCGCCGGAGTCCCCTGGGAAGGTAGAGAGTTTTCCCAGAATCAGTGGTCCAACGATGACGGCTCCTGTCCACCAGATTTGGCTGCAGTCTTGGCCACGGGCAAAGAACTTGGAGCAGTTTTTGAAGCACTCCGGGGCCAACGCCTGCTTATTCCACTTCTTGCTCAGCTTGGTGAGAGCGAGGTAGGGCCTAATGGGCTTCAGGTCGACAAAAGCGCAGAGCTGAGCATTGTCGCGGTTGCCACTCCCAATGGGGGTTCGGCAATCCCGGCATTTTCGTCAGTCGCTGAGATGCAGAAATGGAGAGCGGATGCGAGGCCGGTACCGGTTGGTATTGAGAAACTTGCGCTAGCAGCCGTTGCAGAAGGGCACAACCAGGTAATTCTGGACCCCGCCTCTCACGCCATAGGGCTAAGGAGGCCAATGCTGGCTGCCCTTGCTCAGGGTGTGCCTTGGCGAAGCCCGGAGGGAAACCCAGAAGTCAGAGAGTTGGTTGAGTTTGCCGCAAGGGGGCTAGATCCAATCCAAGGCTTTTCCCTGGTTGCCGCTGACCCAGATGGAACCCTGGTTCAACCTGAACTACTAGTAATGCTTAAGTTGAAACCTGGATTGGGGGCTCAAGACTTGGCGGCGTTATTGGAAGAGTTCACTAGTCGACTGCAAACAGAGCGCTATTTGCAGCTGGTTGACTCAATGGGTTTGAAGCTGGTCAGTTAACCGGGCCAGTGTATTTCTCGCCTGGACCTTTTCCTGGCTCATCGGGTATCACAGATGCTTCTCTAAATGCCAGCTGAAGCGATCTCAATCCGTCCCGAAGTGGTCTTGCGTGGTGATCTCCGATTTCTGGAGCTGCGGCAGTAATCAGGCCGGCCAATGCGTTTATAAGTTTGCGAGCCTCGTCCAAATCTGCCTTTTGATCTTCTGCTAATCCGCACTGCACAGCAGCGGCACTCATTAGGTGAACAGCAGCGGTGGTGATGATTTCAACCGCTGGCACCTCGGCAATATCTCTGGCTATCTCGTCCAAGATTCCTCTTTCAAAAAGATTCAAGCTCTGCTAGGCTACCCGAGGCTCTGAGCAATAGCTCAGTCAGAAGTGGATTGCGATCCCACCTGCCAACCGCCTCAATAGGTTGTTCGGGTTTGAGCGTTGATTTGTTTCTGCACGTTTACCGTGAGCTGCAAACAGTATCAGAGGAGCTTCTTATCAGCGATCCGCGCATCAATGAGCGTATTCGAGTTGCCGAGGTTCGACTTGTCGGACCAGCAGGCGAACAGGTTGGCGTTGTTTCCATTGATCAGGCTTTGCGTTTAGCACGTGAGGCGGACCTAGACCTAGTCGAGGTTGCCCCAGGTTCAAACCCACCAGTCTGCAAAATCATGGACTACGGCAAGTTCAAATACGAAGCCGCTCAGAAGGTTCGCGAGGCTCGTAAGAACCAGGTCAATACTGTGCTAAAGACGGTTCGTTTCGGTCTGAAGATCGACGATCATGACTATGGCACAAAGGTTGGACAGGTCAGAAAGTTCCTCAAGGCTGGCGACAAGGTGAAGGTAATGGTCGTCTTCCGAGGCAGAGAGCAGTCTCGCCCGGAGATGGGTGTCACCTTGCTAAAGCGTCTGGCCGAAGAGGTTGTTGAGTTTGGCTCGGTTGAGTCACACCCATCCATCGATGGCCGAAACATGGTCATGGTGATTGGGCCTCTAAAGAACAAGGCTGAGGCACGTGCTGAAGCCAAGCGTGCGGCCGAAAAGGCCGCCTCACAGGCTGAAGAAAAGAAATAAGGAGAGATCATGCCGAAGATGAAGACCCACTCGGGTGCCAAGAAGCGTTTCCGCTTCACTGGCAGCGGCAAGCTCATGAAGCAGCAAATCAACATGCGCCACAACCTGGAGCACAAGCCATCCAGACGCACTCGTCGTCTGAACCAGGATCAGGTGGTTTCAGCCGCAGATTTCAAGAAGCTAAAGAAGCAGCTCGGTCGCTAACCGACGCTATAGAAGGAGTAGAAAATGGCAAGAGTAAAAAACGCCGTCAACTCGCTAAAGAAGCGTCGCGTTGCGCTTGAGCGTGCTCACGGTTACCGCGGACAGCGTTCCCGTTTGTACCGCATGGCGAAGCAGCAGCTGCTTCACTCGCTGGTTTATGCGTACAACGACCGTCGCAAGCGCAAGGGTGACTTCCGTCGCCTTTGGATTCAGCGCATTAACGCCGGTGCCCGCGCTAACGGCATGACCTACAACCGTTTCATCCAGGGTCTGCAGCTTGCAGGCATCGAGGTGGACCGTCGTATCCTGTCCGACCTAGCTATTCACGACCCAAAGACCTTTGCATCTCTGGTGGCTTCCGCTAAGGCAGCTCTGCCAAAGGATGTGAACGCTCCAAAGGCTAGCTAATGCTGGACAACCCCAAGTCCGAGAGGATCAAAGGGGTCACACGCTTGAATCAGAAAGACGCCCGGACTCAGTCCGGGCTCTTTCTGCTTGACGGACCACAAGGCATCAAGGAACTGACGAAAAGACCAGAGCTCGCTCAGGAGGTTTTTTACACCGAAGCCGCCGCCGAACGTTACTTTCAGGAGTTGACTCAGCTGCAGTCGGCCGGTGTAGAGAACACATTGGTTTCCGAGCGGGTAATGGAAAAACTTTCCGAAACCAAGACCCCGCAAGGCGTCTTGGCAGTTGTCAAACAAGTCCATCTGTCTTTAGATGCTGCTCTCGCGAAGCAACCTAAGTTGGTGGCGGTCTTGGATCAGGCTCGCGACCCAGGTAATGCAGGCACTATCTTGCGCGCAGCCGATGCAGCCGGAGCTGATCTCGTGATCTTTACTGCAGATTCGGTTGATGTTTACAATCCCAAGCTTGTTCGCTCCACAGCTGGAAGTATTCTGCATCTTGACCTGGTTATTGACATCGATGCTGAATCGCTAGTTCCACAACTGAAGCGTGCAGGTCTGGGTGTGTTTGCCACAACCGCAAGCGGAGAATCGATCACCGATCTGCGTGGAGAGCTTGCTGAACCGACTGCTTGGATATTTGGAAACGAGGCTCACGGGGTCGGTGATGAGCTGTTGCAAGCCGCCGATCGGAGAGTGGCGCTACCCATTTATGGTCAGGCAGAGTCACTAAATCTTGCCACCGCGGCTTCTGTTTGTCTGTATGCCTCTGCCTTCGAACAGCACTCCCGAGACTAAACTTGTGCGGGTGCCGCTAGAACTCAACCAACAGACAGTCGCGAAGGCTCTTGCCGAGGCGCTTGCCGAGGTGAACGCTGCCGATTCTTTCGCGCAGTTGAAAGCTTTGAAATCCACCCTGGTGGGAGAATCTTCTACCCTCTCGAAGCTGAATGCTCTAATCAAAGATCTGCCAGCAGATCAAAAAGCAGAGGCAGGAAAGCTGGTTGGTTCGGCGAGGGCTGAGCTAAACGCGGTTTTCACTAGACGTGAGTCAGAGTTAGAGGCTATTGCCTTGGACCAGCAGCTTGAGGCAGAGAAGGTCGATATGACGGCTGCACCGGTGTCCATTCGCCAGGGTGCGAGGCACCCACTTTCGCTGCTAATGGATCAGATTTCTGATGTTTTCGTTGGGATGGGCTGGGAAATCGCCGATGGTCCAGAGCTCGAAAACGAGTGGTTCAACTTCGATGCTTTGAACTTTCACCCAGACCACCCGGCAAGAGCCATGCAGGACACCTTCTTTGTTTCACCGGTGGAGAATCATTTACTTCTTCGCACCCACACCTCTCCGGTTCAAGTCAGGTCGATTCTGGAACGTGAGCTTCCGCTGTATGTGCTTTGCCCTGGCAGGGTGTTCCGAACCGATGAGCTTGACGCCACCCACACCCCGGTGTTTCACCAGGTTGAGGGGATTGCGGTGGATAAGGGCCTTACCATGGCCGATTTGAAGGGCACCCTCGAGCATTTTGCGAGAGTGATGTTTGGCCCCGAGGCAAAAATCCGTCTCCGTCCAAGCTTCTTCCCGTTTACTGAGCCCTCCGCGGAGCTCGATGTTTGGCACGCGGCGGCAAAGGGCGGCCCAAGATGGGTTGAGTGGGGTGGTTGTGGCATGGTGAATCCAAACGTCTTGCTAGCGGCCGGAATCGACCCCGAGGTTTACTCCGGTTTCGCTTTCGGAATGGGCATCGAGCGAACCCTGATGTTTAGAAATGGCGTTCGCGACATGCACGACATGGTTGAGGCGGATGTTCGTTTCTCGGCTCAGTTTGGGTCGGTGATCTAGATGAGAGTTCCACTTAGTTGGCTCGCCGAATACGTTGAGCTGCCAAAAGACTCCACCCCGCATTCTGTTATGGCAGAGCTCGTCAAGGTTGGCCTTGAGGAGGAGGGGGCTCACGGTGGTGACCTGCGTGGTCCGATTGTGGTTGGCAAAGTCCTCGAGTTTGTGGAGGAGGAGCAGAGCAACGGAAAAACCATTCGCTGGTGCCAGGTTGAGGTTGCCCCGGGAGTGGTGAATGGCATTGTCTGCGGCGCTCGCAACTTCTTTGTTGGTGACAAAGTTGTCGTTACCTTGCCAGGTGCTGCGCTTCCGGGCGGTTTCGAAATTGCGGCCAGAAAGACCTACGGTCATATCTCAGACGGCATGATTGCATCATCTCGCGAGCTGGGTCTCAGCGATGAGCATCACGGAATTCTCAGACTCTCGAGCATGGGCCTTGATCCTGAGGTCGGAACTGATGCGCTTGAACTTCTTGGACTCGCTGAGTCTGCTGCCGAGGTCAACGTCACTCCCGATCGCGGGTACTGTCTTTCAATTCGCGGAATTGCCCGTGAGTTCTCGCATGCAAGCGGAGCGAAGTTTGTAGACCCCGCAGCTCAATTTGAGACCTACTCGGGTCAGGGTATAGCTCTAAGCGTGTCTGACTCTGCACCGATTCATCAGAAGCCAGGCTGTTCCAGCTTTTTCCTTCTTGGGGTTTCGAATATTAATGCCCAGGCAGCAACCCCGAATTGGATGGTTAATCGACTCAAGCTAGCCGGGATGCGTTCGATCTCAATTGCGGTAGACATCACCAATTACGTGATGCTTGAGCTGGGACAACCACTCCATGCCTACGATGCCGAGAAGCTCGTCGGTGGCTTCAGTGTTCGCCGAGCGAATGCCGGAGAATCGCTTGAGACTCTAGACGGCAGGCTTCGCGATTTGCATCCAGAAGACCTACTTATCTGCGATGACCAAGGCCCCATAGGGCTGGCCGGCGTAATGGGTGGAGCAAGGACCGAAGTTTCTGAAAGCACGACCAAAGTGATTTTGGAGGCCGCCAGTTTCGACCCAATTTCGATTGCGCGAAGTGCTAGGCGTCACAAGCTCCCTTCCGAGGCGTCGAAGCGTTTTGAGCGAGGCGTGGATCGATTGGTTTCGCGTGTTGCGGCGTCGCGCGCTGCTCAACTTTTGGTCGAGCTTGCAGGTGGAAAGCTTGATGGCTCTGGGGCAGATTTCAGCATGGAAATTGGTCAGCACGCGATCGAGATGTCACTTGATTTCCCGAGCCAGCTGGTCGGTTTTAGTTATTCTCCGCAAGATGTTATTGCCACGCTTGAGGCAATTGGTTGCTTGGTCACGCAGACTGCTGAGACTTTACAGGTGACACCGCCAAGTTGGCGTCCTGACCTAACTCACAAGACCGATCTTGCCGAGGAAGTTGCTCGCCTAATCGGCTACGACAAGATTCCGGTTCGCCTCCCAGTTGCACCTCCGGGACGCGGGTTGACTAGGAAGCAGCAGCTTCGTCGCAGAGCTCTGTCTTCACTGACAGGAGCAGGATTCACCGAGGTACTGAACTACCCATTCATGTCTGAATCTCAAAATCAGATTTTCTCAAATGAGCCGTCGATTCGCCTGGAGAATCCGCTGCAGGGAGAGTTTGGGGAATTGAGAAAATCCTTGCTTCCAGGGCTGATGCTTGCAGCGTCTCGGAATCTGTCTCGATCCAATCTTGATTTAGCTCTTATCGAAGAGGGTTCTGTCTTCTTGCCCGCCAAAGGTGCTCCAATTTTGGAGCTACCGATTGGCAATAAGCGACCTGATGAGCAGCTGCTAGCCAAGCTTTATGAGTCGATTCCAAATCAGCCCAGGCTGCTGGCTGGGTTGTTGTTCGGCAACTGGCTACCGCAGGGACCAATGCGAAAGCCAGTCGCAGTTGATTACTCGCATGCAATCTCTGCGGTTCAGTTGGTTGCCAAGGCTGCTGGCCTGAGCTTTGAGCTGCGCCAGAAAGCTGTAAGGGGCTTTCATCCGGGCCGCTCTGCCGAGGTTTATGTAGGTGAGCAGGTAGTTGGTGCTGTTGGTGAAATCCACCCTCGGGTAGCGAAAGAGTTTTACCTATCCGGTGCGGTTGCAGCATTTGAGTTGGATCTAGATCAAATTGAAAAGCTAGCCCCGAATGTGCTGCAGGCCAGTGAGCTCAAGGTTATGACTGCAACCACCCAAGACTTGTCGCTGGTAGTTGATGCAGACCTACCTGCCGCAACTATGGTGCGCACCATCGCTGAGGGAGCCGGTGAGTTACTTGAGTCTGTGACGCTAGTGGATGACTACCGTGGCGCGGGCATTGGTGAAGGTAAAAAGTCTTTGACCTTTGGTTTGGTTTTCAGGGCAAGCGACCGAACTCTTACCCAGCAGGAAGCTTCTGCTTCCAGAGATGCTGCTGTAGCGTTGGCAAATCAAAGACATGGGGCGGAGCTTCGGGCGTAGATGGCTTTTCGGGTAGCGGTTGCAGGTGCCAGCGGTTACGTTGGGTCTGAATTGCTGCGCCTGATAGCTACCCATCCAGAGCTCGAACTTGGTGCTGTAACCGCCAACAGCAATGCTGGCGTTTCTTTGGGGGAGATACACCCGCACCTCAGAGTATTCTCCGATCGAGTTTTGGAACCAACCACTCAGCAGGTTCTTTCGGGGCACGACATCGTATTTCTGGGACTTCCCCACGGCACATCTGCAGAGGTGGCGAGCTTTATAAACGAATCAGCGCTGGTCTTGGACTGCGGTGCTGATTTTCGCCTAGAAGATGCTCAGGCATGGGAGAACTTCTACGGCACCAAGCATGCTGGAACCTGGACCTACGGAATGCCAGAACTTACCTTGGCTAAGGGCGGTAAGCAGCGCAGTCTTCTTGCAGGGGCAAAGCGAGTAGCGGTTCCAGGTTGTAACGTCACCGCAATCACTTTGGCATTGGCACCTGGGTTTACAGCTGGGCTTTTCGATCCACGTGATGTGGTTTCTGTGCTTTCGGTTGGAACCTCGGGAGCTGGCAGGGCGAGCAAAGTTGAGCTCTCACACGCTGAAATTCACGGATCGGCAAAGGCCTACGGAGTTGGTGGAGTGCATCGTCACACGCCGGAAATTGAGCAAAATCTCTCCAAGGCAGCGGGGGACCAGGTTCAGGTCTCATTCACCCCAGTTTTAGTTCCGATGTCTCGTGGCATTCTCGCCGTGAATACGGTCAAGTCAAATTACCGTTTCACCGAGGAAGCACTGTTTGAGGCATACGCGGACGCCTACGCCGATGAGCCATTCATTCAGGTGCTTCAAGGTTCGCAGCCGAGCACAGCCAGCGTTTTGGGTTCGAACTCTGTGCAGATTGGTATTGAGTACGACAAGCATGCAGCTCGTGCTGTTATCACCTGTGCGATTGACAACTTGGTCAAGGGAACAGCAGGTGCCGCGATTCAAAGCATGAACCTCGCACTTGGCTTACCCGAGACTCTTGGTCTAGAGGTGAACGGGGTGGCACCGTGAGCGTGACTTACCCTCAAGGTTTTTTGGCCTCTGGTATTGCATGCGGACTAAAGTCCAGCGGAAACCGAGATTTGGCATTGGTAGTGAACCAGGGTCCTTTGAAAGCAGGGGCAGCTGTCTTCACTTCCAATCGCGCCAAGGCAAATCCGATTCTTTGGTCCCAACAGGTAATTGCCGATGGTCAGGTTGAGGCGGTCTTGCTGAACTCGGGTGGAGCAAATTGCTACACCGGTGCAGAAGGTTTTCAAACCACACACAAATCAGCTGAGTTGGTGGCTGAGCACTTGGGGGTTTCGGCCGCAGATGTTTTGGTTTGCTCGACTGGGTTGATTGGGTCTCAGCTTGATCGAGTCAAGCTTTTTCCTGGGATTGAAAAAGCGGTTCGTGAGCTCAGCGCCGAAGGTGGCGAATCTGCAGCTGAGGCAATCATGACAACCGACTCGGTTCCAAAGCGCTCCATCATTTTTGGCGATGGATTCAGAATCGGGGGAATGGCCAAGGGTGCAGGCATGCTCGCACCAGGATTGGCAACCATGCTTGTGGTGATTACCACCGATGCAAATCTCAACTCCGAGCAACTAAATTCCGCACTCAAGGCTGCGACCCGAGTGAGCTTTGACAGGTTGGATTCCGATGGTTGCATGTCAACCAATGATCAAGTGACGCTGTTGGCATCAGGCGCTTCTGGCGTGACACCGGATCTGGCAAATTTCACCGGCTTGTTGACCAAGCTTTGTGAAGATTTGGCTTATCAGCTACTCGAGGATGCGGAAGGAGCTTCGCACTCGATTCACATAACTGTTTCTGGTGCAGCTTCAGAGGACGATGCGGTTGAGGTCGGTCGGGCAATTGCTCGCAACAACCTTTTCAAGGCTGCAATCTACGGAAACGATCCAAACTGGGGCCGCATCCTGGCGGCAATCGGCACCACCAAGGCGGTCTTTGATCCCTACAACATCGACGTCAGCATCAACGGTGTGATGGTTTCAGCAAATGGCGGACCAAAAGAGGAAAGGTCATTGGTTGATTTCTCAGCCCGTCGGGTTGATATCTTGATCAACCTAAATTCAGGTTCGAGCAGCGCAACAATCATCACCAATGACCTAACCCATGCCTACGTCACAGAGAACAGCGCATACTCAAGCTAATGATTCCCGCTAATCAAGATCACTCCCTCGCTCAGATCAAGGCTCAGACCCTGATTGAGTCATTGGATTGGCTAAGGGAGTTTCACGGCAAAATCGTGGTTGTTAAATTTGGTGGTAACGCCATGGTTGACGAGTCGCTCCAGAGAGCGTTTGCCCAGGACATGGCATATCTGAGATTTGTGGGGATCAGGCCGGTTGTGGTTCACGGCGGCGGACCTCAGATAACGGCGCGCTTGGCCGAGTTGGGTATCGAGAGCGAGTTCCGTCATGGTTTTCGCTACACCGATGCCACAACCATTGGAGTGGTTCGAGATGTGCTGAGAAACCAGGTGAGCGCGAAGTTGGCCGAGTTAATAGAAGAAGCCGGGGCTAAGGCGATAGTCCTTTCGGGTGAGGATGATGATCTGTTCAAAGCCGAGAAGGTCTCAGCCAAGACAGAGCATGGCGAAATCGATCTTGGTCTTGTTGGCGAAGTCAGAAGCGTCAATCCGAGGTCGGTGTTAGCCGCGCTCGAGCAAGGCAGCATCCCCGTTATTTCTACAGTGGCTCCAACGGTGTTTGGGGAACTGCTGAACGTGAATGCAGATTTAGCGGCCGCATCCTTAGCGGTCGCGTTGGGTGCGGAAAAAATCATGGTCCTAACCGATGTGGCTGGTTTGTACTCGGACTGGCCAAATCTCGATTCCCTGGTGTCAGAGATCACAGCGACTGAGCTGAGAAAACTTTTGCCAAATCTAGAGAGCGGAATGATTCCGAAAATGCAGGCTTGTTTAGCAGCGGTCGAGGGTGGAGTTCCGAAGGCGCACGTCATTGACGGGCGTGCTCCACACAGCATTCTGCTCGAGATTTTCACTAAAACTGGTGTTGGAACTCAGGTTACGAGGTAGATATGGTCAGGCACTTTCTAAAGGACGACGACATCACCCCAGCGGAGCAGGCCGAGATTCTTGACCTTGCGATTGCGTTGAAAAAGGATCCCTATCGCGAGAAAGTTTTTGCTGGTCCAAAGACAGTGGCAGTGATTTTCGACAAGACCTCGACCAGGACCAGAGTGTCGTTTGCGGTTGGAATTGCCGACTTAGGTGGCGTCCCGCTAATCATGGATTCGGGCACATCCCAGTTGGGCGGCAAAGAGTCAGTTGCCGACACTGCTCGAGTGCTTGATCGGCAGGTTGCGCAGATTGTTTGGCGAACTTACGCGCAAGCTGGGCTTGAGGAGATGGCGAAGCACTCTAGGGTTCCAGTTATCAATTCTCTGAGCGACAGTTGGCATCCGTGCCAGCTGCTAGCTGACCTAATGACCATAAAAGAGCATTTTGGTCACACCGACGGAGTAAAGATTGCCTATGTTGGCGATGCAGCTAACAACATGGGGAATAGCTATCTGGTGGCTTGTGCCATGGCTGGCATGCATGTTTCTATTGCAGCCCCCAAGGGTTATCAGCCGGATCCACAAGTGGTTCAGCGCGCCAAGGAAATCGCCAAGCAGTTCGGAACTTCGATAGAGATTCACGAGCGACCCGAGGATGCCATTCGACACTCTCACGTGGTTGCAACCGATACCTGGGTTTCGATGGGTATGGAAAAAGAGAAGCAGAAGCGCATAAAGGTTTTCTCCGATTACACAGTTACCAAGCGCCTTCTGGATTTGGCCGATCCTTCGGTCATCTTCCTGCACTGCTTGCCTGCCTATAGAGGTTATGAGGTTGCGGCGGATGTGATTGATGGCCCCAGGTCATTTATTTGGGAAGAGGCGGAGAATCGCTTGCACGCTCAGAAGGCGCTGATGGTCTGGCTAGAGCGACACAAAAAGTAGAGCTTGTAAACTCAGCTCAAGTTTTCACAGAGGAATAGATGGCACAGACAAACGACGCACTCTGGGGTGGCAGGTTCGCCACAGGTCCAGATGATGCGCTGGCTGCGCTCAGTAAGTCCACCCATTTCGATTGGCGGTTGGCCCTCTACGACCTGGATGGAACCAAGGCTCACCTACTAGCCCTGCAGGCAGCCGGTTACCTCAACCCTGAGGAGCTGAGGATTCTTTCAAACGCCTGCGATGAGCTTGGACAGCAAGTCAAAAACGGAGCATTTGTTCCCAAGGACAGCGAAGAGGATGTTCACGCGGCACTAGAGCGTGGATTGATCGAAATCGCGGGTGCAGATCTAGCTGGCAAGGTGAGAGCTGGTAGGTCTAGAAACGATCAGATTGCGACTTTGATTCGTTCTTACCTTCTTGATGCTGCGGCCTTTATCGAGAAGCAAGTAATCGAGTACGTTGATGCGCTGGCTGGCCAGGCAGAGAAACACATTGCGGTTTCCATGCCAGGTAGAACTCACTTCCAGCATGCTCAACCAGTTTTGCTCTCTCATCATTTGCTTGCTCACGCTTGGCCGATGGTTAGGAACCTGCAACGCTTGGATGACTGGAAGCGAAGGGCTCGGAAATCTCCTTACGGAGCCGGGGCTCTCGCTGGCAACACCCTAGGACTTGATCCGAATCTGGTCGCGAAGACGCTTGGTTTTGATGGCACCACCGAGAACAGCATGGATGCAACTTCTTCTCGGGATGTTGTCGCTGAGTTTGCCTTCATCGCATCTTTGATTGCAATCGACCTCTCGCGATTTGCTGAGGAGATAATCATTTGGTCGAGCTATGAGTTCGATTATGTGAAGCTCGACGATTCTTACTCCACAGGGTCGTCAATCATGCCGCAGAAAAAGAACCCAGATATTGCAGAGTTGGCTCGCGGCAAGGCAGGCCGGGTTATCGGTAACTTGGCTGGGTTGCTTTCAACCCTGAAGGGCTTGCCGCTGAGCTACAACCGTGATCTTCAAGAGGACAAGGAGCCGGTCTTTGATTCGGTTGATACCTTGCTATTGGTCTTGCCTGCCTTCTCGGGCATGGTGAGAACTCTCAAATTCAACACTGCTCGTATGGAGCAGCTTGCACCACTTGGCTACTCCCTTGCAACCGACGTTGCGGAGTGGCTAGTCAAGAAGGGTGTCCCATTCCGAGTGGCTCATGAGATTACCGGCGAGCTGGTACGCGAGTGTGAAATTGCTGGAGTCGAACTTGCCGAGGCCAGTGATGAACTTCTTAGGAAGGTTTCGGATCATTTAGACGCTTCGGTTCGAGAAGTGACCACGGTTTCTTCTGCGATTGCAGCCAGGGATGGCGCAGGTGGGACAGCACTTCCAAGAGTTCGCGAACAGCTTGCTGCGATTCGTGATGAGATTTTGAAGCGGGGTGCTTAGGTGGCTAGCAAAGATACCCTTGCGAAGCAGACTAATGACGCAAGCTTTGGTCACGTAATTGATGAATTGAAGTGGCGTGGACTGATTGCGCTTTCTACCGATGAATCAGCGTTGCGTGATCAGCTCGGTCAACCCACAACTTACTACTGCGGTTTCGATCCAACAGCCCCCTCGCTTCACCTTGGAAATCTCGTGCAGCTTCTAATGATGCGTCGTCTGCAGCTTGCCGGCCACAACCCCTTAGCCCTGGTCGGCGGAGCGACTGGGTTGATTGGTGATCCTAAGCCAACGGCTGAGCGCACCTTGAACTCCAAAGAGACGGTTGCGGAGTGGGTTGAGAAGCTGGCCCATCAAACAGCAAGGTTTTTGGATTACGAGGGCAAGAATCCGGCTCAACTGGTGAATAACCTGGATTGGACGAGCGGATACAGCGCCATTGATTTTCTGCGCGAGATCGGAAAGCACTTCCGGGTTGGAAAGATGCTTGCCAAGGATGCCGTTTCGGCCCGACTCAACTCCGAGAGTGGTATCAGTTACACCGAATTCAGCTACCAGATTTTGCAGGGGCTTGATTTCCTAGAGCTCTACAGAAGATATGGCTGCGTTCTCCAGTCGGGTGGTTCTGACCAATGGGGGAATCTAACAGCTGGTAGTGATTTGATTCACAAAGTCGAGGGCAAGAGTGTGCACTTGATTGCCACACCACTGATCACTAACTCTGATGGTAAGAAGTTTGGTAAGAGCGAGGGCAACGCCATCTGGCTTGATGCGGAGTTGACCAGCCCATACGCGATGTATCAGTTTTGGCTAAACACGGATGATGCAGACGTAATTGACCGGCTAAAGGTCTTCACCTTCCTTAGCCGAGCTGAGATTGAAGACTTGGAGCAACTTGTTGCCTCGGAGCCTTTTAAACGAGAAGCCCAGAGGCGATTGGCCTTCGAAGTAACTGAGCTTGTGCACTCAACCCAACATGCGGAGGCTGCGAGGGATGCGTCCCTAGCACTCTTCGGTGCGGGCGATATCAGAAATCTTGATCAAGATACCCTCAGAGACGCGCTTTCTGAGTTACCATCCGCGCTTGTCCAAGCCGGGGATTCGGTGGTGTCCGCACTGGTTTCAACCGGCTTATGCGACAGTAACGGCGCAGCCAGAAGAGCGATCGCTCAGGGGGCAATTAGTTTGAACAAAATCAAGATCGATTCTGAAGAGGCTCTGATCACAGATTTCCTGCCTGGCGGCATGGCGGTTTTAGCCCGTGGAAAGAAGACTTTGGCCGCGCTTTTCCTTGCCCGATAAGGCAGGCCTGCCTTTGACACGCGAATCGGCATTTGATTTGACAGCTTTACCAAAACGTGACTAAGCTCTTCCGAGTTGTCCAAAGTTTGGCAAGATCCGATGAGATCGCCGGCTCAAGTACAACAAATCCTCGAGATGAGAAATTAGACCTTGTGGTCTTCGTTTCTGGTGTCTAGGATTTAGGTCTCCGAAGGCCGCAAACTCAGTTAGATTCAGGGAAATCCTGGGGTTGACAGAGGTTGCCAAATCGGTAGACTTGAGAAGTTGCTCTGAAGCTGATTCGAGAGATGAAGTCAGAAGCATCCGATCTTTGAGAACTCAACAGCGTGCACAATGTCGATGCCAAAAACCTCGGCTGGAACTTCGGTTTCAGTAGAGATTCCTTTTGGATAAAACAGAATTGTCAGTAGACAGTTCAAAAGCCAAATCAAATTGATCACTCCAATTTTCCGGAGTGTTCGTAAAAGCTTGCCTGCTTGCAGGCAAACATTTTTTTACGGAGAGTTTGATCCTGGCTCAGGACGAACGCTGGCGGCGTGCTTAACACATGCAAGTCGAACGATGAAGCTGGAGCTTGCTCCGGTGGATTAGTGGCGAACGGGTGAGTAACACGTGAGAAATCTGCCCTTGACTCTGGGATAACTGCGGGAAACTGTAGCTAATACCGGATACTTTCCTCGGTGGGCATCCACTGGGGAAGAAAGAATTTCGGTCAAGGATGATCTCGCGGCCTATCAGCTAGTTGGTGAGGTAATGGCTCACCAAGGCGACGACGGGTAGCCGGCCTGAGAGGGTGACCGGCCACACTGGGACTGAGACACGGCCCAGACTCCTACGGGAGGCAGCAGTGGGGAATATTGCACAATGGGCGCAAGCCTGATGCAGCAACGCCGCGTGAGGGATGAAGGCCTTCGGGTTGTAAACCTCTTTTAGCAGGGAAGAAGCGAAAGTGACGGTACCTGCAGAAAAAGCACCGGCTAACTACGTGCCAGCAGCCGCGGTAATACGTAGGGTGCAAGCGTTGTCCGGAATTATTGGGCGTAAAGAGCTCGTAGGCGGTTTGTCACGTCTGCTGTGAAATTCCGAGGCTCAACCTCGGACTTGCAGTGGGTACGGGCAGGCTAGAGTGCGGTAGGGGAGATGGGAATTCCTGGTGTAGCGGTGGAATGCGCAGATATCAGGAGGAACACCAATGGCGAAGGCACATCTCTGGGCCGTAACTGACGCTGAGGAGCGAAAGCGTGGGGAGCGAACAGGATTAGATACCCTGGTAGTCCACGCCGTAAACGGTGGGTGCTAGCTGTGGGCCACATTCCACGTGGTCCGTGACGAAGTTAACACATTAAGCACCCCGCCTGGGGAGTACGGCCGCAAGGCTAAAACTCAAAGGAATTGACGGGGGCCCGCACAAGCGGCGGAGCATGCGGATTAATTCGATGCAACGCGAAGAACCTTACCAAGGCTTGACATATAGAGGAAAAGTGCAGAAATGTACTCCCCGCAAGGTCTCTATACAGGTGGTGCATGGTTGTCGTCAGCTCGTGTCGTGAGATGTTGGGTTAAGTCCCGCAACGAGCGCAACCCTCGTCCTATGTTGCCAGCACGTTATGGTGGGAACTCATGGGATACTGCCGGGGTCAACTCGGAGGAAGGTGGGGATGACGTCAAATCATCATGCCCCTTATGTCTTGGGCTTCACGCACAATGGCCGGTACAGAGGGCTGCAATACCGTAAGGTGGAGCGAATCCCAAAAAGCCGGTCTCAGTTCGGATTGAGGTCTGCAACTCGACCTCATGAAGTCGGAGTCGCTAGTAATCGTAGATCAGCAACGCTACGGTGAATACGTTCCCGGGCCTTGTACACACCGCCCGTCAAGTCACGAAAGTCGGTAACACCCGAAGCCGGTGGCCTAACCGTAAGGAGGGAGCCGTCGAAGGTGGGATTGGTGATTGGGACTAAGTCGTAACAAGGTAGCCGTACCGGAAGGTGCGGCTGGATCACCTCCTTTCTAAGGAGCATCTCGAAGAACTTAGGTTCTTCATAGAGAGTCAGTTTCGAAGACGAATGTTCTTCGGCTGATTAGCTCATGGGTGGAACATCACATTGGATAACTCGGAAGAGTTTTTGGTCAGTACGCTCCTTGAGAGCTGGAAAGCCATGGTTTGGATCAGTTATCAGCACGCTGTTGGGTCCTTGGAGATCGGAAACGATCACCAGGGGCCATTTAGAGTTTGACTCTTTTGGTCAGGTTCGTATTTGTTAGGGAAACCGAGCATTGCGAAACCGCCCGTACTTTGAGAACTACATAGTGGACGCGAGCATCTTTTGACATGCCTTTGAGCATGTCAGCGATTTATTCTCAGAAATGAGAAAGATCCTTTAGTGTCAAGTTCGAAAGAGCACACGGTGGATGCCTTGGCAATAGGAGCCGAAGAAGGACGTAGCAATCTGCGATAAGCCTCGGGGAGTCGATAAGCAGACTTTGATCCGAGGATTTCCGAATGGGGAAACCCAGCCAGACTCGATCTGGTTACTTCCTGCTGAATGTATAGGCAGGATAGAGGGAACGTGGGGAAGTGAAACATCTCAGTACCCACAGGAAGAGAAAACAACAGTGATTCCGTTAGTAGTGGCGAGCGAACGCGGAAGAGGCTAAACCAAGCATGTGTGATAGCCGGCAGGCGTTGCATGTTTGGGGTTGTGGGACTTCTCAGTGAATCTGCCGATTCACACGAGTATGTAAGCAATGTAGACGAATGGTCTTGAACGGCCAGTCACAGAGGGTGCGAACCCCGTAGTCGAAACGTTGTCTCAGCTCGAGAAGTATCCCAAGTAGCACGGAACCCGTGAAATTCTGTGTGAATCTGCGAGGACCACCTCGTAAGCCTAAATACTACCTATTGACCGATAGCGGACAAGTACCGTGAGGGAAAGGTGAAAAGTACCCCGGGAGGGGAGTGAAATAGTACCTGAAACCGTGTGCTTACAAACCGTTGGAGCCAGCTTGTTCTGGTGACAGCGTGCCTTTTGAAGAATGATCCTGAGAGTTAGCGATCTGTGGCGAGCTTAACCCGTGAGGGGTAGGCGTAGCGAAAGCGAGTCTGAATAGGGCGATTCAGTCGCAGGTCCTAGACCCGAAGCGAGGTGATCTACCCATGGCCAGGTTGAAGCGACGGTAAGACGTCGTGGAGGACCGAACCCACTTCAGTTGAAAATGGAGGGGATGAGCTGTGGGTAGGGGTGAAAGGCCAATCAAACCTCGTGATAGCTGGTTCTCTCCGAAATGCATTTAGGTGCAGCGTCTTGTGTTTCTCTCTGGAGGTAGAGCTACTGGATGGCCGATGGGCCCTACAAGGTTACTGACGTCAGCCAAACTCCGAATGCCAGAGAGTGAGAACAAGGCAGTGAGACTGCGGGGGATAAGCTTCGTAGTCAAAAGGGAAACAGCCCAGACCACCAACTAAGGTCCCTAAGCGCTTGCTAAGTGGGAAAGGATGTGGAGTTGCATAGACAACCAGGATGTTGGCTTAGAAGCAGCCACCATTAAAAGAGTGCGTAATAGCTCACTGGTCAAGTGATTCCGCGCCGACAATATAACGGGGCTCAAGCAAGTCACCGAAGTTGTGGCATTTGTACATTGCTAGGTCGCAAGATCCAGGCGTACAGATGGGTAGGAGAGCGTCGTGTGGCGAGTGAAGCGGCGGAGTGATCCAGCCGTGGATGCCACACGAGTGAGAATTCAGGAATGAGTAGCGAAATGCGGGTGAGAAACCCGCACTCCGGAAGACCAAGGGTTCCAGGGCCAGGCTAATCCGCCCTGGGTAAGTCGGGACCTAAGGCGAGGCCGACAGGCGTAGTCGATGGACAACGGGTTGATATTCCCGTACCGGCGAAGAACCGCCCAAACTAATCCAGTAATGCTAAGTTGCTGAAGCCTATTTTGAAGCCTTCGGGTGGATGGATGGGTGGAGCCAACGAACCTATGCTGGTGCGGTTAACGTATTAACAGGTGTGACGCAGGAAGGTAGCCTCCGCGGGGCGATGGTTGTCCCCGTTTAAGGATGTAGGGCGAGAGATAGGCAAATCCGTCTCTCACATAGCCTGAGATCTGATGATGAGTCCGCAAGGACGAAGTGGGTGATCCTATGCTGCCAAGAAAAGCATCGACGTGAGGTTCTAGCTGCCCGTACCCCAAACCGACTCAGGTGGTCAGGTAGAGAATACTAAGGAGATCGAGAGAATCGTGGTTAAGGAACTCGGCAAAATGCCCCCGTAACTTCGGGAGAAGGGGGGCCTGAGGCGTGTATGGATTTACTCCAAAAGCGCTGTATGGCCGCAGAGACCAGTGAGTAGCGACTGTTTATCAAAAACACAGGTCCGTGCGAAGTTGCAAAACGATGTATACGGACTGACGCCTGCCCGGTGCTGGAAGGTTAAGAGGACTGGTTAGCAGCAATGCAAAGCTAGGAATTTAAGCCCCAGTAAACGGCGGTGGTAACTATAACCATCCTAAGGTAGCGAAATTCCTTGTCGGGTAAGTTCCGACCTGCACGAATGGCGTAACGACTTCTCAGCTGTCTCAACCGCGAACTCGGCGAAATTGCACTATGAGTGAAGATGCTCATTACGCGCAGAAGGACGAAAAGACCCCGTGACCTTTACTATAGCTTGGTATTGGTGTTCGGTGCGGCTTGTGTAGGATAGGTGGGAGACTATGAAGCGTGGACGCCAGTTCACGTGGAGTCATTGTTGAAATACCACTCTTGTCGCCCTGGATATCTAACCGCGGACCGTGATCCGGTTCCGGGACAGTGCCTGGTGGGTAGTTTAACTGGGGCGGTTGCCTCCTAAAAAGTAACGGAGGCGCCCAAAGGTTCCCTCAGCCTGGTTGGTAATCAGGTGTCGAGTGTAAGTGCACAAGGGAGCTTGACTGTGAGACTGACAAGTCGAGCAGGGACGAAAGTCGGGACTAGTGATCCGGCAGTGGCTTGTGGAAGCGCTGTCGCTCAACGGATAAAAGGTACCTCGGGGATAACAGGCTGATCTTGCCCAAGAGTCCATATCGACGGCATGGTTTGGCACCTCGATGTCGGCTCGTCGCATCCTGGGGCTGTAGTAGGTCCCAAGGGTTGGGCTGTTCGCCCATTAAAGCGGCACGCGAGCTGGGTTCAGAACGTCGTGAGACAGTTCGGTCTCTATCCTCTGCGCGCGCAGGAAATTTGAGAGGACCTGACCCTAGTACGAGAGGACCGGGTTGGACGAACCTCTGGTGTGCCAGTTGTACTGCCAAGTGCACCGCTGGTTAGCTACGTTCGGGAGGGATAACCGCTGAAAGCATCTAAGCGGGAAGCCTGCCTCAAGATGAGATTTCCATGACTTTATGTCGAGAGGGCCGCAGCTAGATTACTGCGTTGATAGGCGGGATGTGGAAGTACCGAAAGGTATGGAGCTGACCCGTACTAATAGCCCGATGACTTGATACAAATTCTTTTGCTTGCGTCCACTGTGTGGTTCTCGAGGTATGGTCGAGAACCGAAGAACGATCTTCGATTCACATAACTCAATAGTGTTTCGGCGGCCATAGCGAGAGGGAAACGCCCGGTCCCATTCCGAACCCGGAAGCTAAGACTCTCAGCGCCGATGGTACTGCAAGGGGGACCTTGTGGGAGAGTAGGACACCGCCGGACTTACTTTAGAAATGGCCACTCCTTATGGGGTGGCCTTTTCTATTTAAGCTATTTCCAAAGGAGCATCATGGAGCGTAAAAGACCGAGCGAGAAGCGCGAGGGTCCAATTGGCCGTGGTGAACGCAATGAATCAGCAAGACCTGCTTGGCAGGAGCGGGTAAAGCGAGACAGAGACGTTGAAAAGTCTCCACTTATTCCTAGCGAGATAACTCCTGAGGACATCGATATCAGCGTCAGAGTTCAGCTGAAGACTCTAACGGCAGAGAATGCCGAAATGGTCGCTCGCCATCTTGCGATGGTGAATCTACTAATCGATAAAGATCCAGTTCTCGCTCATAAGCACGCCCTTGCCGCATCGCGAAGGGCCGGTCGGCTTGCAATCGTCCACGAAACCGTTGGTGTTACCGCCTATACCGTTGGGGATTATTCGCTGGCGCTGAGAGAATTGCTTACCCACCGAAGACTTTCCGGCTCTAACGAGCAGATTCCACTGATTGTCGATTCCGAGCGCGGAATGGGTCGCCCAGATAGAGCCCTTGAGGCTGTCGTTGGAGTCGATCGCAGCAAGTTGGCCGTCGGGGTTCGGATAAATCTAGCCATAGCCCTGTCTGGCGCAAGGCTGGATCTCGGAGATGCCAAGATGGCCAAGCTTGAGCTTGAAATTCCCGAGTTGACCCCTAAGCAAGTCTTCCCCCAATCCCCGCTCCTATTCCGCAGTTATGCAGAAGTGCTGCGTGAGCTGGGGCAAGCTGGCGATAGCTGGGATGAGCTGGCAGATCGGGCTGAAAAAGCGCTTTCTAGTGCATCGGGTGAGATTTTTGAATTGGTGGAGGAGCTGACGATCCCAACCAGTGCTGATTTTGAGAAGCGACCAGCTCGCCCAAAAACTGACTCAAAGCCTGCAGAGCGCAGTTTTGAGCGCAAGCCACGACGGGAGGGTGGCCCGGATCGCAAACGAGCACCGCGGGATTCTGAATCCGAGGGCAGCAGGGATGCCAAGCGTGGCTTTGATGCGCGAGGTGGCGAACGCAAACCAAGGACAGCTGGAGGTTTTTCGAAAGGTCCCCAGCGCTTTGATCGTCGCGGAGGATCTGGAAAGGGTGGTCGTGGCAAGGCTAGTTGATGCCTATGACTCGGTTCTGTTTGACCTTGACGGGGTCGTTTATCTCGGAGCTAAGGCAATCGAACACGCGGTTGAGTCAATCAATCGGCTGAAGGCCGAGGGCTTCAAGATTGGTTTTGTTACAAACAACAGTTCGCGGCGACCAGAGGTAATTGCGGACCAGCTCAAAGGATTTGGCATTAATGCAAATCCAAAAGAGATTATTGGTTCGGCTCGAGCCGGAGCGAAGATGCTCGCGGAACGCATTCCGGCTGGCTCGAAAGTCCTGGTGGTAGGAGGCGATGGTCTGAGGTCCGAGGTAACTGCCCTGGGGTTTGAGGTCGTCGAGCTTGCAAGTGAAAATCCGGCAGCTGTGATTCAGGGTTTTTCGCCAGATGTTGGCTGGAAGCAGCTGGCCGAGGCCGCCTACGCTATTCAGGGAGGTGCAATCTGGCTCGCAACTAATCAGGACTGGACCATTCCTCGAGAGAATGGGATAGCACCTGGTAATGGAACTTTGGTCTCTGCAGTTCATACAGCAGTTGGAATACTGCCGGACTTTGCCGGAAAACCATTTCCTCCCATTTATCAATCGGCTATTGAGCAGCTAGATATCAAGAATCCTCTTTTTGTGGGTGACCGTTTGGACACAGACATCAAGGGTGCGGTGGGCTTTGGGATGGACTCGGCTTGCGTCTTGACTGGAGTTGCGACGGCAAAAGAGTTGATTGGTGCGAAGGTGGACGAGCGCCCAGACTTCATAATTCAAGACCTGCGCGAGCTATTCACCAGCTATCAGCAACCAAAGCAAACCAAGCGAGGATTTGCACTAAAAAAAAGCTCAGTTGAGTTGCTGGGTAATCGAGTGATGGTCGTTGATGGCAAGCCGTCTGACCTAGATTCTTTGAGATGCGCTTGCAAGGTAGTCTGGTCAAGTCCAATTCCTATCTACGGGTTGGATGTCGAGGCAAATCTCTACAGCTAGGAAGAACGTGGATTTTGACAAAATTCAGGAATCGCTCGAGCAGCTCGAGAGCTTGAGCGAAACTGATCAGCTTTCAGCGCTCAACGAGATAATCGCCTACCTTGAGGAGCTTGTTTCCTAATTGGGCGAGCGCTTAGACATTGAACTGGTGCTTCGTAACCTGGCTAGGTCACGATCTCAGGCAAGTCAACTTATCGATGGTCGCAGAGTAACGGTGAATGGCAAGCCCGCGACCAAACCGGCCCTCAAAGTCGAGGCCGAGGATCTTATTGAGGTCACTCAAGGCGTGGACTATGTCTCTCGAGCTGGAGCGAAGCTGGCATGGGCACTTGAAGCTTTTGCGGTCAAGGTGTCCGGAACTGCACTTGATGCTGGCGCATCCACTGGAGGTTTCACCCAGGTTTTGCTGGCCGCTGGGGCGGATAGAGTTCTCGCCGTAGATGTTGGTCACGATCAGTTGGCACCGGAGTTGCTTCAAGATTCTCGGGTTGTGAATATCGAGGGCGCAAATCTACGAGAATTCACTCGAGCAGACTTGGTTTCAAGGGTTGGAGCAGAAGTCGAAATCTCCCTTGTAGTTGCCGACCTAAGCTTTATCTCGCTTACCTTGGTTTTGAAGAACTTGAGCACACTCGCCCCTAGGGCACCAATGATCCTGCTCGTGAAGCCACAATTTGAGGTGGGCAAGCACTCCCTAAATGCGTCCGGCATAGTTACGGATTGGCGCGATAGACAGCGAGCAATTACTCAGGTTGTGGATCATGTTTACGAAATCAATTACTCGGTTCAAGCGATGACCCAATCTCCTATTTTGGGAACCCACGGAAATGTTGAGTATCTGTTGTGGATAGTCCCACAGCATCTCAATAATCGGGAACAATGGAGTGAAGAAATTGATTCACTTGCTAAGAAGGTGAAATGACCAGAAGCGCGCTACTGGTATCAAATGCTCAGTCTGCACAGCAGGCTAGCTTGGTTGAGCGCGCAGCAAAAAAACTAAGTTCTCGAGGAATCCATCCGCTTCTTGAGCCTCAAGAGGTGACGAGAATTGCCGCTCTTGGAGCGGACCTCTCGAACGTAGAGCGATTCTCTAGTCAGCAGGTTGAGCTCGGCATCGTTCTTGGTGGAGACGGAAGTATCCTTCGAGCTGCAGAACTTCTCAGAGGTCAGCAATCACCAATCCTGGGCATCAACACCGGTCACGTTGGCTTCATGGCCGAGGCTGAGCTCGATGAACTTGCTCAGGTGATGGACAGAGTCGCCGCAAAAGACTATGAGGTCGGACATCGCTCAGCTCTTGAGGTTGAAGTAATTCAAAGTGGCAAAGTGGCCTTTAGTTCCTGGGCCATGAATGAGGTCACGGTTGAGAAGTCAGCACGAGAGCGAATGCTCGAGTTGGTTGTCGAGGTAGATAAGCGTCCACTATCTTCCTTCGGATGCGATGGCATTTTGGTTAGCACCCCGACGGGCTCGACCGCCTATGCATTTAGCGCTGGTGGCCCTGTAGTGTGGCCCGACGTCGACGCGCTGCTTGTAGTTCCTCTCAGTGCCCACTCTTTGTTTGCTCGCCCATTGGTTCTCGGATCAAATACTCACCTCGCATTTGAAGTTCTAAAGCGCAGCCCCGGCAACGGAGTGCTTTGGTGTGACGGGCGGAGGACTTTCGACCTTGGTCCAGGCGCGCGCATCGAAGTTCGGCGCTCGCAGCAGCCGGTTCCCATGGTTTTGCTCAGTGACGCAACTTTCACGGATCGACTCGTGCGAAAGTTTGCACTGCCGGTTACCGGCTGGAGAGGCCCTGAGGAGAATAAGTGATCGAGTCACTGTCGATTCGAAACTTAGGTGTCATTGCTCAGGCGGAGCTCAACTTTGAAGCTGGCTTCAACGCGCTAACAGGTGAGACCGGGGCTGGAAAAACTATGGTGCTCACCGCGCTGAATTTGCTACTCGGGGGAAGGGCGGATAGCTCACTTATTCGCACCGGGGAAGATTCGCTTGTGGTGACCGGGACATGGAGAGTCGCCCAACCGGAACTTAGGTCTGAACTTCTTGAGCTGGGAGCTTCATTGGATGAAGACAGCCTTATTGTCACAAGGACCGTGGCAGCCGATGGCAGATCTCGGGCAATTCTCGGTGGAACTGCCGTGCCAGTGTCTACCCTTTCAGACTTTGCGGAACGTCTTGTTGCGGTCCACGGTCAAGCTGATCAACAGCGCCTCCGTTCCCTCGCTGCCCAGCGTGAAGCCTTGGATGAGTACGGTTCGCACTCCGCAGAACTCGAAGCGTATCGAGTGGCATTCGAGAGTTACAAAGAGCTGAAAGCTCGATTCGAGAGACTGAACTCAGCTACCGGTCAAAACCAAGCCCGAGTTGATGAACTTAAGGCGACGCTGGATGTATTCGAAAAGCTCAATCCACAGCCTGGTGAGATTGAAGAACTTGGGCTACTGATCGAAAAACTCAGCAACGTGGAGCACCTAAGAATTGCAGCGAGTTCGGCCCATGAAGCGCTTTCACCAGATGACGGTATCGGTGCGGTTCAATCGCTTGGAATTGCCCGAAAGGCGCTGGAGTCGACCAATGACCCAGAGCTGATCTCGCTAGCACAAAAGTTAACCGAACTTACAAGCTCTGCTCGCGACCTATCGGTCGAGCTATCTAGTTACCTATTGGATCTTGATCTTGATCCGCGTCAACTCGATCAGTATCTAGAGCGTCGTGCGGAGCTAATCTCGTTCGAACGTCGATTTGGTGATTTGGAATCGTTCTTGGAGAACTTACCGAGAATGCAGGCGGAGCTGCTGGATCTGGACTCATCTGATGATCAACTGGAGAAGCTGGCGATACAGCTCGAGGCTTCGCTGTCGCAATTATCAGCCGCCGCAAAATCACTCAGTGCGGCCAGGCTTTCGGCTGCCACTCGGCTCAGTGACGCTGTCACGGCAGAGTTGGCTGAACTCGCTATGTCCAGTTCCAGGCTTCAGGTCCAGGTGACTTCAATTGGCGAATTTGAAGCAAGCGGGGCAGATCGAGTGGAGTTCATGCTATCTGCATTTGATGGTGCTAACCTGAGGCCGATTGCAAAGGCCGCATCTGGCGGTGAGTTATCCAGAATCATGTTGGCCCTCGAGCTCGTGCTCTCAAAAGGCAAAGAACTACCAACCATGATTTTTGATGAGGTTGACGCGGGCGTGGGCGGACAAACCGCTGTTGAGCTAGGAAGGCGATTGGCCCAGCTTGCAACTGGAACCCAGGTCCTGGTAATTACACATCTCGCGCAAGTTGCAGCATTTGCCGGAAACCAGATCCGCGTTCTCAAGAACACCCAGGGTTCGATAACTCACTCGTCTGTCCTTCCTCTCAGTGGTGAAGAGCGGGTTCGTGAGCTAGCTCGAATGCTCTCTGGTGCTCCAGACTCAGACATTGCAATCGCCCATGCAAGAGAATTGTTGGCTGCCAACTAGAAACATCTGTGTTGGAGCGTTTCTCTCCCGCAAAGGCTGATAGATTGAGATTCCATGGCCGAGAGCTCTGGAATCCCAAGACACATCTTTGTAACTGGTGGCGTTGCGTCATCACTAGGCAAGGGGCTGACTGCAGCCTCCCTGGGGAATCTGCTCAGGGCGCGTGGGCTACGAGTCGTTATGCAAAAGCTCGACCCATACCTAAACGTCGATCCTGGAACCATGAACCCGTTCCAACACGGTGAGGTTTTCGTAACCGAAGATGGCGCTGAAACTGACCTCGATATCGGACACTACGAGCGCTTTCTAAACATTAACTTGGATGCCGCTGCAAACGTAACCACCGGCCAGGCCTACTCAACAGTCATCGCCAAGGAGCGTCGAGGCGAGTACCTTGGGGACACGGTTCAGGTAATTCCTCACATCACAGATGAGCTCAAGCGCAGAATGAGGCTGCAGGCATCCATGGTCCCAGCACCGGATGTGATCATTACCGAGATCGGTGGCACGGTTGGTGACATCGAGTCTCAACCATTCATGGAGGCCGCCCGACAGGTTCGACGTGATGTGGGAAGAGACAATGTGTTCTTCGTTCACGTAACCCTGGTGCCATATCTGAAGCCATCTGGAGAGCTGAAGACCAAGCCCACTCAGCACTCGGTAGCAATGCTTAGGTCTTTGGGTATTCAGCCAGATGCGATCGTTTGTCGTTCTGATCGCGAACTTCCAGATTCCATAAAGAACAAGATCGCGATGATGTGTGACGTTGATCGTGAAGCCGTCGTCACTGCAGCCGATGCGGCATCTATCTATGACATTCCGAAGGTATTGCACTCCGAGGGTCTAGATAGTTACATCATCAGATCGCTCAGGCTTGAAGCTAAGGATGTTGACTGGTCGGGTTGGACCCCGGTGCTAAACGCGGTTCACGATCCAAAGCATGAAATCACCGTTGGTTTGGTTGGAAAGTACATCGATCTTCCCGACGCCTACCTCTCTGTCACTGAGGCACTCCGAGCTGGTGGGTTTGCCGAGTCAACCAAGGTAAACATTCGTTGGGTTAGATCTGATGACTGCGAGACCGAGGATGGGGCGAGAAAGCATCTCGGTGATGTTGATGCGGTTTGTGTTCCCGGAGGTTTTGGAATTCGCGGCATTGAAGGAAAGCTAGGAGCACTCCGCTTCACTCGTGAGAACCAAATTCCAACCCTCGGACTTTGCCTTGGACTTCAGTGCATGGTGATCGAACACGCACGTAACAAAGCGGGAATTGCCGGCGCAACCTCCAGTGAGTTTGAGCCAGAGGCTCAGCACCCTGTGATTGCAACGATGGCCGAGCAGGTTGATGTTCTGGCTGGTGGCGACCTGGGAGGCACAATGCGCCTCGGTAGCTACGAGGCCAAATTGGCAAGCGGAAGTATCGTTGCTGAGGTCTATGGAGCGCAGGTGTCACACGAGCGCCACCGTCATCGCTACGAGGTCAACAATCGCTATCGTGATCAGATTGCGGCCAGTGGATTGGTGTTCTCCGGAACCAGCCCTGATGGGCACCTGGTTGAGTATGTTGAACTTCCGCGTGAAGTCCACCCCTACTACGTTGGCACCCAAGCTCACCCAGAGTTCAAGTCTCGCCCGACTAAGGCGCACCCACTGTTCCATGGTTTGATTCGTGCCGCACTTGAGCGCCAGAAGCAACAGCGGCTATTCAACGAGAACTAAATGTCAAAGCCGCTTGAAAACTACCTGCGGCATTTGACCATTGAACGCGGATTGAGTGGCAACTCTCTCAAGGCCTATCGATCTGATCTAGATCGCTATCTGCAGTTTTTGGAATCTAGGTCAAGCACGGAAATTGCAGTTGGGGCTGAACTTATCGATAGCTTTCAGCTTCACCTGAGTGAGCTGGGGCTGGTTGCAAGCTCACGCGCACGGAATCTGGCAGCGGTTCGTGGCTATCACAAATTTCTCGCAATCGAGGGGCTTCGCCCCGACGACCCAACCAAGAAGGTTCGCCCACCCAAGCTGCCAATGCGATTGCCAAAGGCATTGACCCTCTCCCAGGTTGAAGAGTTGCTTGAGGCCTCTGGACCAGATCCTGGCACAGACGGTGCTTCGCTGGTCGGAATTCGAAATCGGGCCATTGTTGAAATGCTCTATTCCACCGGAGCTAGAGTCAGTGAAATTGCGGCCTTGGATCTCGATGAGATAGACAGCTCTGGCTTTATCCGAGTTCGGGGAAAGGGATCAAAGGAGAGGCTGGTTCCGCTTGGAAGATTTGCTGCGCGTGCACTTGAGGATTACAAGGTGCGCGTTCGTCCGACTCTCGTAAAGACAGCTACTCCGGCTCTGTTTCTAAATCAGCGTGGCACCAGACTCTCTCGGCAATCAATTTGGGACATCATTCAGAGCGCTGGGGACGCTTGCGGTCTCGAGGTTTCGCCACACACGCTGAGGCACTGCTTTGCCACCCACCTCATTGAGGGGGGTGCGGATGTGCGGGTGGTGCAGGAGCTACTCGGGCACTCTTCGGTTGCCACCACGCAGATTTACACAAAGATCACGATTGATACTCTGCGCGAGGTCTACCAGGCTTCGCACCCCCGCGCGCGGCGGTAGGCTATCAACAAAAGTAGTTGGAGGCACAAGTGAATCTCTCGGGTAAAGAGTTTCCAATTCCGGCCAAGCTGAAGTCTCACGGACCAGCCCGCATCATCGCCATGTGTAACCAAAAAGGTGGTGTAGGTAAGACCACTACCACCATTAACCTGGCTGCCTCACTGGCAGAATACGGACGCAAGGTTCTCGTTGTCGACTTCGACCCTCAGGGTGCGCTTTCGGTAAACCTGGCTGCGGACTATCAGGATGCTCCAACTATCTACGATCTGATGATGAACGTTTCGATGGATCCGCACGTTGCGATTCAGCAGACTGAGGTTGAAAACCTCGATATCATCCCTGCAAACATTGACCTTTCAGCCGCTGAGATGAACCTGGTTACCGAAATGGGTCGCGAGCGCGTCCTCGAGGGAATTTTGCACAAGGTCAAAGATGAGTACGACGTGATCTTTGTTGACTGCCAGCCCTCGCTTGGCCTACTAACCGTTAACGCACTCACTGCAGCTCATGGAGTGTTGATTCCGATGGCAACTGAGTTCTTTGCTCTTCGCGGTGTAGCGCTGCTAATTCAAACCATCGACAAAGTAAAGGCTCGGACCAATCCCACTTTGAAGCTGGACGGTCTAATCCCAACCATGCACGATGCCAGAACCCTTCACTCCAAAGAGGTTTTGGAGCGACTGCAGGAAGCCTTCCCGGGAATGGTGTTTGAAACTGCAATTGGCAGAACCGTGAAGTTCCCCGACGCAACCGTGGCTCGCAAGCCAATCACTCAGTTTGCGCCAACCTCTGAGGCTGCCGAGGCATACCGAAGAGTCGCCAGAGAGCTAGTCAAACGTGGCAGTGCAGCTTGAATCTGAAATAGATTTTCGGATCCAGCTAGATAACTTTGACGGGCCCTTTGATCTGCTGCTTCGCCTGATTGGCAAGCATGAGCTGGACATAACACAGGTTTCGCTCTCTAGGGTCACAGACGAGTTTTTGACCTATGTGAAGCAATTGGATGCCCAAGCTGAGATCGAGAGCGCAAGCGAGTTTTTAGTAGTTGCAGCCACGCTGCTCGATTTGAAAATAGCCAGCCTGCTGCCCGCTGGCGAGGTTGTGGATGCCGAGGATGTTGCTTTACTTGAGGCGCGTGATTTGCTCTTTGCAAGACTCCTGCAGTATCGAGCATTCAAGGAGATTGCATCCTGGTTCAGTGCCTCGTTGGATCGCGAAGCTGAACGAATTCCTCGCTCAGTGAGACTTGAGGAGCGCTTTCGTGAGCTCAGACCAGAGCTTAGGTGGGAGCTCAGTCTCACTGAATTCGCGACCCTCGCTCAGCTAGCCTTCGCCCCCAAGGAGATTCCAGGAGTTGGGCTAACTCATCTTCACGCCCCCAGAGTAAGCATTCGAGAACAGGCTGGCCTTATGGTTGAGAAGCTTCGCCAGCGATCATCGATGACCTTTAGAGAGCTGATTGCCGATGCCAAAGATAGGGCGGAGCTAGTGGCAAGGTTCCTCGGGCTTTTAGAGCTCTACCGGCTTGGAGCAGTAGGTTTCAAGCAGTCAGATCCATTCTCAGACTTCTCGGTGGTGTGGGAAGATAGGGCTTTTGACGAATCAAAACTCAACCAGTTGGGAGCCGAGTATGACGAGTGATCTGCAGCTTAGGGCGGCACTCGAGGCTATTCTCACCGTTGCCGAGACTCCACTAAATCTTGTAACGCTAGCTGGCGCATTGGAGGTGCCGCTCAACGATGTAAAGCGTGAGCTAGAAGCGCTCAGAGAAGAGTATGACCAGGCCAACGAGGGGCTAGGTCGAGGATTTGAACTCCGCGAGGTAGGCGGTGGATACCGCCTTTACGTTCGACCAGTGCATGACTGGGCGGTAAAACAGCTGGTGGCAAATGAAAATCCAGCTAAGTTGTCTCAAGCTGCACTCGAGACACTTGCTGTGATTGCCTACCGCCAACCAATTTCTAGGGGTCAGGTTTCCTCAATCAGAGGAGTAAATGTTGACTCAGTTGTTCGAACACTTCTCTCTAGGGGTCTGATAGCTGAACTCTTTGTAGACGCTGAAACAGGTGCTGCGATGTTTGGCACTACCGAGCTGCTACTAGAAGTTCTGGGAATCAATTCACTGGATGAACTTCCCCAGATCAGCCCATACCTCCCCGGACAGGATGACATTGACTGAGATTGAAGGCATCAGACTGCAAAAAGTCTTAGCCAGTGCTGGGGTGGCATCGCGTCGCGTTTGCGAAGAACTTATTGTTCAAGGCCGGGTGAGAGTGAACGGGAAGGTTGTTCGCGAGCTCGGGTCGAGAATCAACCCAGACGTTGATCAGGTTCAGGTGGATGGCAGACCGGTTCAGCTTGATCCCGATCGGGTTTACTTCGCATTTCATAAACCAAAGGGCGTAGTTTCAACTATGTCTGATGAGAATGGTCGCCGTTGCCTAGCCGACTACTTTGTCGGCCTAGATCGAGTTTTCAACGTGGGTAGATTGGATTCTGAAACCACAGGCATCTTATTGATGACCAACGATGGTGAGTTAGCAAATCAACTCGCGCATCCCAGTTACGAAGTTGAAAAGCTGTATGTTGCCAAAGTCAGAGGGAAGATCACTCGGGTTGAAATTCAACGATTGCTGGACGGAGTCAAGCTGGAAGATGGAGTCCAGAAAGCTGACAAGGCAAGAGTTCTAGATCAAAACGAGCAGAGCTCTTTGGTTGAAGTCGTACTGCACAGTGGAAAGAATCGAATTGTTAGGCGAATGTTCGAGGCGGTCGGCTTTCCGGTTTTGGACCTCACCCGCAAGAGTTTTGGTCCGTTGCGGCTTGGCAATCTCAAGCCCGGTCAATTCCGAGAGTTGGGTAGGCTGGAGGTGTCCGCTTTGATGGAGGCGGCCCAGGCGGGATCTCGCAAAGAAAGAAGACGCTAATGGCGGTTAGAGCAATTCGCGGGGCGATTCAACTTGATTCGGATGAACGCGAGCACCTGTTGCGATCAACCGCAGAGCTCGTAACCAAGGTTCTCCACGAGAATGATCTCTCAACCGCCGACCTAATCTCTATTTGGTTTAGCGCCACCCCAGATGTCACTTCCGAGTTTCCAGCCCTTGCAGCTCGAGAGCTTGGTTTGGGCGATGTGCCGCTGATGTGCAGCGTCGAAATGGATGTTCAGGGAGCTATGCCGAGAGTGATCAGGCTGATGATGCACGTCGAAACGAAACTTTCCCGATCTGAAATCAAGCACATTTACCTTCGCGGCGCTGCGAAGCTCAGGACCGATTTGGCGCAGTAATGCCCAACATCAAAATTGTCGGTACCGGCCTGCTTGGCACCAGCCTCGGGCTAGCACTGGCGCGCCAGGGAATTGTTGCCCAACTGGTCGATAACTCGAAATCAGCGCTTCGGTTGGCTATCGAATATGGCGCGGGAGTCGAAGCACACTCCGAGCCAGATTTGGTCGTGGTTTGTGTTCCCCCAGATAGCACTGCAGAGATTGTCATTGAGCAACTCAGGCAACACCCCAGCGCTTTTGTCACTGATGTGGCGAGCGTGAAAGCTGAAATAGCCAGGCAGGTAGCCGAGTCTGGCTTAGGTGAGAGATATGTCGGGTCTCACCCCATGGCAGGTCGCGAAAAGGGTGGGCCAGCAGCTGGGCGAGCCGACTTGTTCTTCGCTAGACCCTGGGTCATTTGTCCGAGAGTGGAATCCTCTTCTGAGGGCGCTGAGTTAATTCGTGATCTCGCAATCAAGGTTGGTGCGCTCCCAGTGGTGCTGTCTCCAGAAGATCACGACCAGGCCGTGGCGTTGGTTTCCCACCTGCCACAGTTGATGTCATCGGCGCTCGCCGCACAACTTACTTCAGGGACCGAACAATCGCTTGGCCTCAGCGGCCAGGGTTTGCGCGATAGCTCGAGGATCGCAGCCAGCGACCCCGAACTATGGGTTCAGATAATCTCTCAAAACTCGAAAGCGCTGCTGCCTCTTGTCAGCTCGGTTCGCGCCGATCTTGAGAGATTGGAAAATGCCCTGAGCGACATTTCCGCCCCAGGCGCTTTGGCGACTGTCCACGAGCTATTGAATAGAGGCAATGTTGGAGTTTCCAGGATCCCTGGAAAACACGGTGGCAAGTTCGCAAACTACTCGCTGGTGACAGTCATGATTGATGATGCGCCAGGAGCTCTTGCCTCACTGTTTATGTTCATAGGGCAAATCGGTGTAAACATCGAAGACTTCAAGCTGGAGCACTCACCAGGAGCCCCAATCGGACTCGTAGAGATACAGGTGTTACCTCAGTCGGCTGAGCATCTGGTTGCGGAGCTAAGTAAAAATGGCTGGCGGTTGGTCTGATGTCAGCTTTCGTAGTTGCAATTGACGGCCCGGCGGGA
>RFTL01000021.1 GCA_009923455.1 Actinomycetota bacterium
GGTCAAGAGGAACCACAAGGACAAGCCCAAGGTCAAGCTCAAGCTCATCGGCAAACCCAGCGCCGAAAGCCTCAATGACCTCATCGGTGAGTTGCGAACCGACGAGCCCCCGCACATCGTAAGTCTTTACAAAATCACTGAACTGAACCAAAGAATCCCTCTTAGCTGTAATGAGCAGGGCAAGAATACAATGGCGAGATGGACTCAGGCCCGATTAGCCGCGACCGTCACGGTCGGGGGATGCGACGCCCGCTGCCATCAAAACTTTTTCATCACGGAATCGCTCGCAAACACTTCTTCGAGGACGTCGTAACGGAGACCTGCGAATACCTCAAAGAGGCATTTCCAGAGGAGCTCGGCAAGCTCAGTTGGGCAATCGAAGATGTGCCACAGGTCAGTGAGCAAGAACCGATTCGTAGATTCTCCTCGGATAAAAAACAGATGCTGATAACGCTATATCGGATCCCTATTCAGAGAATCGGCAAGATGAGAATCAGCGACCCGAGACTGCAGATTGAACAGGCGGTTATTTCCGCCGCTGCCGCTCTGATTGATGCGGACCCTTGGGACCTAATTCACCCAAACTAACGAACCAAAACTTCAATGCTTTCGCCGAGGTTCTGCATCTCCAACGGTTGAATTACCGCATATCCAGCGCCCGAAAGAATATGAAGGCTAGCTAAAAAGCCAGATCCAGAGATGCTTAGCTCTCCGCGACTAACGGCAATAATCTGCTGTGATCTCGGCTCTAGTCGCAGCTGTTGACTAGTACCACTGCTGACCACGACATCAATTGGAGTGAGGCTTGGGTTTGCCAAAACCAGCTGCGTATTCCCAGGCGAACGAAGGAAGAGCGCTCTATCGAACACCTCTGTCGGGATCAGCCATTCAAAATCCAGCTTTGTGGTTATCACATCATTTCGGACGCTGAGCGCAACTTCAGCGCTTGCCTCAAAGCTGATGAGGCTTGCCCCGGCGGGCAGCTTCAAATCTTTTTCGACGAGGGTTCCGGCTGGCACCTTAATTTGAACCAGCTCAAACTCTTCACCATTGATTGCCTGCAGGTTTAGATCCACACTCTCCAGGCCTGGATTGAAAACCCTCAGCCTGGGAGCCACAAAAGCATTTTCGGCAACCACCAACCCGACAAGACTTCCCGCTACAAGCGGCTTGGTTGGTGGCACCAGAGCGACACCGGTTGCATTTAAACCGCTAACCTCGCGAAGCTGCATGAAGGCTGCCACTGGTAAACCTGAGGTTTGATACCTCACGGCATAACTGGACTCGGCTCCGCTGAGTGAAACCAGCGAGATTAACTTGTGCTCTCCGGCGGCAAGTGGCACCCGATCTTGAACTACCTCTTCTGCGAGTTGAAGTTCGAGGTCAACCACCAAATCAACATCGTTTGGATTCGCTAAGTGCAATACGCTCTCTGACCCAGGACCGGAGTCTCCAGCTAGGAAGTAACCCTGGGCCGCAGGCATTGGACAGTAGGTGGCGGCCAGGCCAGCCAGTCGAGGCCGGGATACGGCTTGGGTTTGGTTTGCAGATAGCAGCTTGGTGGATTGATCCTTGCTTTTCACCTGGGCGAACAAGCCGCCATTCTCGAGCGGTTCTGCTTCGACTCCCCACAGGTTAAAGGTGGCCTTACCAACTCGATCTATCGAACCAAGATCTGTTCCTTGCTCGCCTCCAACCTCTGCCAGTGCGCCCGGGCAGTAAGCACTAAGGGGCATCGGATCAACACTTGCGGTTTGTAAATCACCATTCAAATCTGGAGAAATGCTCAACCGAGGTGCGAAGTACAGGCTCGCCACAGCTACTAAGGCTGCGGTAAACCCTAGGAGCCTCAGAAAGAGTTTCATTCCTCACCCCTTCGTGATCTGCGGTAGCCACGAACCACTGCAGGACTTGGCAACGCCAGCAGGGCTGCAATCAGAAGACTCAGAATGATCTCCTGTCGGAGCGGATCTGGTTTAGTTTCGGGGGCGCTCGAGGAGTCCACCTCGGTGCGCCACAACGTCCCAAATTCAGACTTGCCAGCCGGCTGTAAAAACTCCATTGACCCAATAGCAACCTCGGTCTGCGCAATCGCACTAGGTTCGCCATTTAGCAAAATGAATCCGATTTCCAACTTGTTCACTAAATCTGCAACCCCATCGGAGTTACCGGCCAATAGTGCAGCGGTCAGCTGAGCAACCTCGACACTTGGGGTCGGAGCCTGGAGGTGCTTCGAAGCAACCGAGCGCTGCTCAAGCTGAAGTCCGTCGCCCCAAATGAGCTCTGCTTCAATCTGCTCGGCCTGAGAAATTTTCAGAGTCAAGACATCTCCCAAATTGGCCTGCGCCTGCGCTACCACGAGAGCTGGCATCAATCTGGATTCTCGAACCTCAAGAGTTTTTGCCTCCCAGGCTTGGTATGCACCCAAGGCGACCGTCCCTGAAAACACGGCTGCAGTTAGAACTGCCATCGCCTTGCTTGAATACTTGATTCCGCTAGCCCCCAAGGTCAGAAGCACGAGCAGGGCCAGGCCAAGCTGTGGGCTGGCGTTTGACGGCTCGAAATAAGCAACAGCAAGTGCGCCAACCACCACCGACAAGCCACCGAACCATAGCCCAGCACTAGCGCGCACTAGACCAAAAAGCGCAAACAGTGCTGCGAGAGCAAGTACTAAAGACCAAGGAGCAAGCTCCAAACTCAGCTGACCAGTGGTGGCCCAAGAGGTCGATAATGCCAACTCGGGAGTCGAACTTGCCATCCAAAAACTAAGCCACGGCAGGTATGCCAAAACACCCGGCACCAAACTTAGAAGCTGCAGAACTAATCGTCTTGGCCTTGAAACTCCAAGCGACACCAGAATCAGTGCCGCCAGAGCAGCAAGAGATGGAGCCGATGTGGCAAGGCCAAAGAAACTGATGGCAGCCAAACCTGCCCAACGCAGTGCTCTCGCGTTGGTCTGACTTTGGACCGCACGGTAACCAAAAAGCAACGCCAGCGGGGCAAACAACGCTGCCGTGAGCTCAACCAGATTGCCCTGTAATGCTTGCCCCAACACAAACGGTGAGAGCGAATATCCAAGCGCAACCAAGGTTCGAAGCCAGGGCCTAGATAGAAACGCAGCGGCAAACTGCCACGCAATGAAATAAGCCAGCGCTGGCGCTATAAATAGCCAGGTTCCAATTGCCCAGTCTGAGCCAAGTGGCGAGATTGCCGCAATTGCTAAAAGAATCCAGTTGAACGGATCCGTTGGGGCATCCAGGCCGCTCCCGATTGGCAAACCAAAGGCAGCGGTGCTGGCAAATATCTCTGAAATCTGATTGCTCAGCGGAGCCAGGTGCTCGGAGAAGATTGCGCCCTGTGGCCAAAGTTTGAAGCTAAGTATTAGTGGCAACAGTGCAAACCAAGCTTGGTTGCTCACGAACAATCCCGTGAGCGGCTTAGGATCATCGGGCATCTCGATAAGCGCATCGAGTTTGCGTTGACGGATTTGCTTTGCGCTGGCCAAGAGTGTGCGAGCTCCGCTAAGGCTTCCTAGAGATCTTGTTCTCGCTCTAGCTGCAAAGCGTTGTCCAACGCTGCTCCATGCCCAGAGCCAGCCGGCAAGCTGACCAAGAATCCGACCGGGGCGCTTAGTCCAAAGGTGATATGGAATACCGGCAAGAACAATTGCCGGCATAGCTAGATACAGCAGTACCACCATCGGAAGCGGGAGCAGCGTGGTTGCAATGTGAATGTGGGCTTTGGCCCTCGCAACGTATCGAGAACCGCCTGTCCAAGACTTAGTGCGTTCGCCAGACATGGATAGACCGGCGTGGCTGATTCGAGCACTTGGCTCGACCATCACTCGATAACCCGCGGCTCGAGCGCGCAGACCTAGCTCCAAATCCGCGGCATAAATTGGCGTTTGCTCGTCGAGCCCATCCAGATTCTGCCAGGCATCTAGGGCAATCAGCATGCCTGCCGTTGATGCCGAGAGAGTATCGGCGATTGAATCATGCTGGCCCTGGTCATACTGGTCTGCGACGAGAAGAAATGGCTTTCCGGATTTGGTCGCCGTCAGACCAAGCTGCTGAATTCTTCGCGGGTCGTCCCAGTGAAGAAGTTTCGGACCAATGATTGCCACCGATGGCGAAATCTCGGCGGCTTGAGCTAAGGCATGCAGGGCACCGAGCTCAGGAGCGGAATCTTCGTGCAGAATCCAAATCCAACCGAAGTCTTTGGGAAGAGCGTCAAGGGCTGCGTTAATTGCAGAATTCAGCGATAGGTTCCCTGGAGTAATCAGCTGAAAACCAGCGTTCCTGGCTAGATCCATTGATAGCTGATCGGCCGCGGTCTCGACAACTATGACGTGCTTAGGTCTTAGGGACTGGGCTGAGAGGCCAGAAAGAGTGGTTTTTAGATACTCAGGTTTGGCGTGTGAAACAACTACAGCTGCTACCGACAGCGCGGACATGACTAACTAGGCGCGCTTGCGAAGACGGCGGCGCTCACGCTCGGATAGCCCACCCCAAATACCAAAGCGCTCATCGTTCTTCAGCGCATACTCGAGGCATTCAGACTTCACGGTGCACTGAGCGCAAATGCGCTTCGCATCGCGAGTGGAGCCACCTTTTTCTGGGAAGAAAGCTTCTGGGTCGGTTTGTGAGCAGAGCGCATCTGCTTGCCAGGCTAGGGGATCGGTCTCGCCATCGCCGTATGCCCCAGAAACCCCCAGCTTTAGGACATCGATGAACCAGTTTGCAGGCACCTGACCGCGTTGTTCCATGCCTTTACCCTGCCTTCTTTTGAATCTTGTTGGTGTAATTACAACGGTGTAAGTATGCCCGTGTCAAGTTGAGTTTTTTTCACTAGTCACGAATTGTTACCAAAGGCTCAAGGTAGCCTTTAGACATGAAACTCTTGGTTACCGGCGGTGCTGGCTACATCGGCTCTCCCATGTTGTTCGGGCAGCCGAACAAAACGGCCACGAATGCGTGGTGGTAGACAACTTCTCAACCGGTGTGCCAAACAGAATCAGCTGTCCAAGCATCAAGTTAGACCTCGCGTCCCCAAATGCGGTGACCGAACTAGTCCAGATCATTTCCAAAAACAACGTTGATGCGGTGATTCACCTTGCCGCTCGAAAACAAGTTGGCGAATCAGTTCAAATTCCAGAAACCTACTACCTAGACAACCTCGGCGGTTTGGCAAATTTGCTATTGGCAATGCGGGAGACGGGCGTAAAGAAGCTGGTCTTCTCTTCCTCTGCGGCCACCTATGGGATGCCGGATGTCGACCAAGTTGATGAAGATTATCCGGGGAGACCGATCAACCCATACGGAGAGACCAAACTAATCGGCGAGTGGATGGTTGCCAATGCATCGGTCTGGGGATTGCGCGGGGTTAACCTTCGCTACTTCAACGTTGCGGGTTGCGGCCCGAAGGAACTAGCTGACACCGCGGCACTAAACCTGATTCCGATTGCTATCAACGCTCTAAAAGCCGGGAAATCACCAGTGGTATTTGGCACCGATTACCCAACCCCAGATGGCAGTTGCATTCGCGATTACGTTCACGTTCAAGATCTTGCCGAGGCACATATCGCTGCCGTCGATTACCTCGGTCGCGATGACCGCCCCTACAGCACCTTCAACGTTGGCACCGGGCAAGGAGCGTCGGTTATTGAGGTCCTGGATCAGCTAAAGCTGTCCTCCGGAATCGACTTCAAGTACGAGATTGCTTCGCGCCGAGCAGGAGACCCGCCTCAGTTGGTGGCAAAGGTTAATCGAATCGAAAAGGTGCTCGGATTCAAGGCTAAGAATGGGCTGAAAGAGATTGTTGATTCAGCCTGGGCTGCTAGCTAGGAACCTTTAGCACCTGTCCAATCCGAATCAGGTTCGGATTTGTAATTCCGTTCAAAGTTGCAAGCGCGGTCGCGCTCACCCCCAATGATCTTGCGATACTGGCCAGAGTGTCACCGGCTTTGACGGTATAGGTTTTGGGTCGAGTTGGGGACGTGGTTGAGCTCGAAGTTGGGCTTGAAGTAGTTGGATTCACCGAAACAATTGGTGGGATCTTCAAAACCTGACCAATTCTTAGGTTGGCTGGGTTCGTGATTGCGTTGGCAACCGCAATCGAACGAGTGCTCACAGAAAACTTTCTCGCAATCGAAATCAATGTGTCACCTGCGACTACCGTGTAAGAAACCGTTGCCGACCTAGTTGGGCTCGCGGTTGGTCTCGGGGTTGCAGTAGCTGTTTGACTAACGGTTGGCCTAGGAGTAGTTGTAGGTCTAGGAGTTGCGGTTGAAGTTGGCGTTGGAGTTGGCGTAGGAGTTGGCGTAGGGGTCACTATCGTGCCTCCAAAACTAAAGCCCGCAAAGTTGCCAGCTGGGATGTTGGCATTTGAGGCCAGCTGAGTGGTCGCCGGCGCTTTAGCTCCCTCGGGGATTGAGTTAGTAAAGAAACTGGTGGCTTGAATAAAGCCAGGCGCGTCACCCCGCAGGGCCGCAAACTGCGTCCAGTTTGCAATTCTTCGCTTCTTGCCAGCTTCAATCAGATAAAGCTTTCCGGAGCCATCCCTGATGAACTGGCCAACCGGTTTTCCTAGCTTGAAGGCGGCGCAAGTTGAGTCCGCCAGCGGATAAGGCTTGCCCGGGAACTGTTCGAGAGCAGCGGCAGAGATCGGATACAGAGTCCCATCATCAAGCAGATAGCCATTGCCAGCACAGATCACCTTGAGCGAGTTGAATCCCGTCCTGGTAGTTAGGGCGTCCAAATCTGAGCGGCTAAGAGTGAATACTGGAGCATTTATCTGAGCCTTAGCCTGGGCTTCAGATGGCATGCGGATCTTTCTTGTGAGGTCATCAACCAAGAACAGCTGGCTGGAATTTTGGGTTCTGACCAAAACTCCAGGGGCGAATGCGTTGCCGGAATTCGGGATGCTGTTGATTGCGCTCAGCGGCAGCTCGATTGGCTTGGGCTGTCTAAGAAGATCCAAAAACTCCGTGGCCATGTTTGAACTCTGAATCACTCTTCGTTCGCCATCGTGAACGAAGTAACTGAGGTTATTGCCCTTGGAAGTGACTATCGCAGGCGCTGCCAGCGAGCCCACCGCATCTGGAATTCTTGCCAATGCTGCATCGGGCAGCTGTTGCAAATTCGAAGTCCAGTTTGCGATGTCGTTTACCGCTAGCTTGCCCTGCGAGGTCAGGACGTAGGAGCTGCCGGCATTGCTTGAGACAAAACCTCGCACCAGCCTGGTGTCAGACGCAGCCCCCAACGCTGAGATCTCCAGCGAGACGCTGGTGGATTCAAACCAAGTCCTAAGTGGCAAGGTACTCACAAGATTTGCCCCGAATCGATAGGCAACCCCCTGATGAACCATGGCTAGGTCGGAACTGGAAGCAACTCCAAATAGCACTAGATCAGAGGCAAGTGGGGCACCGGGTGTGAGACTGAATATCTCTGTCACATCGAGTTTGGTGACAGGTGTTGATTCGCCACCAACAGCTCTCAGCGCGAGGTCTCCCACGACCGCTCGATAGCTGCCATTTTCGATCCAGTAGCGAACCGAATCAGTCTCCAGCAACCTGGTTAGATTGCCACCGTTAGTGAACAGGTTGATTTGAATCGAGGTGAGCGGAATCGCAGCGTCACAACTGAGGCCAAAGTGATTGATGGTTGAACAATCGACTGCATACCGAGCACCATCTGCTAGCAAGAAAGTGGCTTGGGTGTCTCGATTTCGAACCAGCTGCCTTATTTCTCCTGAAGTTGTGAAGCTATCGAGGTAGGGCTGCGAGATTGTTCCGAGTGGACCGAGCGGAGCTAAGGTCTTTAGCAATCTTCGGTCAGTAACCAGGTATTTGAGATTGTCAACAATCAGATAGGTCTCCGGGCCCTCTGCTTTGAGCAGGTAGCTACCGCCAATTGGAGAGCCAAACCAATCGTGGAAAAAGCGCCAAAAGTTTCGATTTCCGTAAGCGCTGCAGCTATCTCCGGTCCCGTACAGGTTGGCGAGCGCCGCGCGGTTTGGGGTGTAAGGGGTGTAGTAGTAGAGATTTGCAGTTGCCTGGGATTTCAGTTGAAAAGTTGTCGAGCCGCAGGATGCTTTGGGGTTGTAGCGCATCGAAATGACTCTGCCAGGTCGCCAGTAGGTAAATGACCCCTCAGGGTTTCCATACCAGCGGAACTGCTTGGCAGCTCGGTATACCTGATTGAACAAACCGACATAGACCTTGCCGCAAATCCCAGGATCGGAATCTAATCTGGACATCCGAACCCCATCGCAGCTCGATACATGTACTCGGTTGGCCGAGTGGAGCTGACCAGTCCCTGCTCTTTCTGGAGTGTGACGATCAAGACCTTCGGGCTGATCCCACAAGCCTGGGCAATCAGGTAAATGACCTCGGCTGCAGTGGCATTCGCTTTGGCGGGGATTGCCTTGCAAGGACCCACTTCTTTGGGTCCTGTGGCGGGAGTCTCAGGAATATCTGTTTTGTAGTTCTTTAGACAGTCAATTGCGGGATCGGTCGCCCGACAGTTGGTCACACGGGAATCGAGAAAGTCTTCGACCTGCTTTAGGGTCATGGACCCAAAGTCGTAGAAAACGCTGTCAGAAATAATCAGACCCGGATCAAAAGCCGATCCTGGTGGGGCTGCTTCCGCCCTGGGAGCTGGCGCCGGAAGAAAGATAAGACCAACCGCGGTCAGTGCAGCGGATGTAAAAAGTGCTAAGAGCTTCCGCACTACGGAATCACCACCGAGCTAGCTGCCGAAGTGCCGACAAAGTTATCCGAGGAGTAGCTGACGGTGACAATCCCCTCCCCCGCTACTAGATCTTTAAGTGGGATCTCAATCGGGTGGCACTGGGTGTAATCAGCCGATGGCTCGGCCTTCACTGTGAATTTCTTGTCGAAGTTTCCAGACTGGTACCGAACCACACACTTACCACCCTCATCGATGATTTCGGGCATGCGGGCAACCACGGTCAAAACTCCAAAGTCTGGCTCAGCAACAGCCATGATGATCTCTACGCTGGTCTTTTTCGGCTGTGGTTTCTCAGTTGCAGTTTCGGTTGGTTGAGGCTCTTCGGTAGCAGTCTCCTCGGACGAGGCAGTCTCGGTGGGTTCGGCGGTGACGGTCTCTGTAGCGGTCACCTGCTCAGTTGGTTCTTCAGGTAATGAGGTTGCTCCCCAATTCGGATAGAACAGGCTGCAACCGGTGAGAACAAAGGTGCTTGCGCTCAGAGTTACAAACGTCAAAAACTTAGTCAAAGCTCACCTCCGGCCAGCTTCAACCCTAGGTTGAGAATCTTGGAATTCCCTCCAAAACCCGCGGTTTTTGATTATTTCAAGCGAGCTCTCAGGTCTGAGTTTTTCTGAGCCACGATCTCCTTCAGAGACTCGCGGTACTGATCCAACTTGGCTCTGATCGAAGCGTCTTGGGAGCCCAGAATTCGCAATGCCAAAAGTGCGGCATTCTTTGCACCATCGATGGAGACAGTTGCAACCGGCACTCCAGCTGGCATTTGGACAATCGAAAGCAGTGAGTCCATACCATCCAACTTGCCCAACGACACTGGCACTCCGATTACTGGAAGTGAAGTCACAGAGGCAATCATGCCCGGCAGGTGCGCTGCTCCACCGGCACCCGCAATGATTACGGCAAAGCCTTGATCGGCAGCGTTAGCTCCCCACGTCAACATCTGCTCTGGGGTGCGGTGAGCACTGAGGACCTGGACCTCAGCCTCGACTCCAAACTCCTGAAGCTGCTGGTGCGCGAGCTCCATCACTTTCCAATCGGAGTCCGAACCCATGACTATCGCGATTTTGGACATTAGCCCTCTCCTCTTGAGTAGATAAGTTTTCTTGCCTGTCGACCCTGCTCCAGAAGCGCCGCCAAATCGTTTCCGACCAGATTCAGGTGGCCCATCTTGCGCCCTGACCGTGCTGATTTTTGATAGCTGTGAAACTTAATTCCGGGGTATCGCTGCATCGCAGCCGGAAAGTAATCCTGAAGATTGTTCTGGTCGTCAACACCGAGCAGGTTAATCATTACGGCGGCCGGAGCATGCATAGCGGTGTCGCCCAGAGGTAGATCTAAAACCGCGCGCAGGTGCTGCTCGAACTGCGAGGTGACGCAGGCATCCTGGGTGAAGTGGCCTGAGTTATGAGGGCGCATCGCCAACTCATTAATCAGCAAATCGCCTTCAGCAGAGACAAACATTTCAACAGCCAAGACTCCGACCACCGATAAACCTTCGGCAACCTTCCGGGCAATTTCAACAGCACGCTGCTGCAGAGTTTGATCTCCAAATGGTGCTACCACCTCAGAGCAAACCCCGTTGTGCTGATAGGTCCCCGCTAGCGGCCAGGCGCGGAACTCACCAGCGGGTCTGCGAGCTGAAAGCTGCGCGCACTCCGAAACAAATTCAACCTTTTGCTCCAAAAGCAAAGCACCGCCAAAGCTAGAAATGTTCTCCAGCCAGTCGGTCACCTGACCAACATCGCTGACGACCCGGACACCCTTGCCGTCATATCCACCAATTGGAGTTTTGACGATGATTTTTGGTCCATGCTGGGAGATGAATTTCTCAATATCACTTGCTTCGGTTGCCCTTTGCCAAGCTGGCATTGGTAACCCTAAGGCCTGAAGCTTCTCTCGCATGATGAGCTTGTTCTGGGCGTGAATGAGGGCATTCGAACCTGGACGAACCTTGACACCATTTGCCTCGAGGGTCGCAAGTAACTGCTGTGGAACATGCTCGTGATCGAAGGTGAGCGCATCAAGTCCGAGGCAAAACTCGTTCAGGGCGTCGATGCTGCTGTAGTTGCCGACCCGATAAGCAGCTTGGTGCGCTGAGGAGTCTTCACTCTCTGCGAATACCCGAAGTTCGATTCCTAAATTGATTGCGGCAGGATGCATCATCCTGGCGAGCTGACCACCACCAATCACACCAACTACCGGCACACAACCTCCTTGGGAAACCCTAGTTTCTCAGATGAACGATGTCGCCAGCAGAAATAACGTGGATTCGATCATTCTGAATCAACAAATTTCCCGACGCATCAATATCGATGGCTTCGCCTCGTATCGTCTCGCCCGATGGCAACAGGGCAGCAACCTTAGAACCAAGCGTGCTGGAGAATTCCCTGAACTCATTTGCGCAGTTCTCAACCGCCCAGACTGGATCGGATTGAAAGTTCTCATAGCGTGCTCGGAATTGGGTCAAGACCTCAAGCAAGACATCGTCAAAACTGGCATCGACGCCCAATTCCTCTAGTGCGATTGCGGTTTCCGGAGCAAGAGCTTGAGTCTTGAGGTTTATTCCCACCCCAAGAATCACTTCATCGCCAATTGCCCTTGCCAGAATTCCACTTAGCTTTCGCTCGCTTGTTAGCACATCGTTTGGCCACTTAATCCGGGGGTTAGCATCCGGTGCGAAAGTCTCGACCATCTGCCGAACTGCACCGGCCATCATGAGCGTGAGCCAACCTTTCTGGGTTTGGCTAACCGGCCTTAGAAGCAAAGAAAGCGAGATCGACGCTCCAGGTTCGGAGACCCAGTTACGACCCAATCTCCCCTGACCTGCGGATTGGGCTGCTGCGATAAAAGCTGTGAGCTCGGGAAGTTCAGAACGGTTGGCGCGTTCCAACGCTAGGTTGGTTGAGTCGATCGTCTCAAAAAACTCCAGCTTGGGCACTGCCCCTCGAGATTTAGTAATCACAACAAAACGCTAGCGGAATAGCTCAAGTTGTAGGTATTCACAACGATTCTGAGATTTACTTGTGGTTAGTGCTAAAAAGCGGTGCGCTCTCGCCCCGATAAAGTAGGCGAGCAACGAGGAGCAGACGTGTCACAAAGCCCAGATCTTTCCACCACCTCAGGAAAACTTGAGGACTATCGCGCTCGATACAACGAGGCCGTGACCGCAGCCGGAGCGGCCGCCATCGAAAAGCAGCACGCCAAGGGGAAGCTGACTGCTCGCGAGCGCATTGCGATGCTCCTCGATGAGGGGTCATTTGTTGAATTTGATGAGTTCGTCCGCCATCGCTCCACCGCTTTCGGAATGGATGCCAAGCGCCCATACGGTGATTCGGTTATCACCGGTGTTGGCACGATTCACGGACGCCAGGTTGCGGTTTTCTCTCAGGACTTCACAATCTTCGGTGGATCACTTGGTGAGGCAGCCGGAAACAAAATCATCAAGGTAATGCAGCACGCAATCAAAACTGGTGTGCCACTGATTGGCATTTTGGATTCGGGCGGTGCTCGAATTCAGGAGGGTGTTATCGCCCTGGGCAAATACGGTGAGATTTTCAAGCTGAACACAATGGCCTCGGGTGTAATCCCGCAGATTTCCATAATCATGGGACCCGCGGCTGGTGGTGCGGTTTACTCCCCCGCCCTCACCGATTTCGTGGTGATGGTCGATAAGACCTCAAACATGTTTGTGACCGGACCCGATGTAATCAAGACCGTCACCGGTGAGGACGTCGGCATGGAGGATCTCGGTGGTGCTAGAACCCACAACGAGACCTCTGGTGTTGCGCACTACCTCGCAGACGATGAGGCCGATGCTATTGACTATGTGAAATCGTTGGTTGGGTATCTGCCGGAGAACAACCTCAGCGAAACAGTGGTTTACCAGTCTGAGGCAGAGCTCGAAATCACGGAGGCAGACAAGAAGCTCAACAGCATAATCCCGGATTCCCCGAACCAGCCATACGATATGAAAACCATCATCGAGGCCTTGGTTGACGAGGGCGAGTTTTTGGAAGTCCAGCCGCTCTTTGCTCCAAACATCATCATTGGCTTTGCAAGGGTTGATGGAGCTAGCGTCGGTATTGTTGCCAACCAGCCCCAGCAGATGGCAGGAACACTGAACATCGATGCCGGTGAAAAGGCAGCCAGGTTCGTGAGGTTCTGCGATGCATTCTCAATTCCAATCTTGACCTTGGTCGATGTTCCTGGATACCTACCAGGCACAGATCAGGAGTGGGCCGGAGTGATTCGTCGCGGAGCAAAGTTGCTATACGCCTATGCCGAAGCAACGGTCCCGCTTGTCACCGTAATCACCCGCAAGGCATACGGTGGTGCTTACATCGTCATGGGCTCCAAGCAGCTTGGGGCTGACATAAACCTTGCTTGGCCAACCGCAGAAATTGCCGTCATGGGCGGTCAAGGCGCCGTGAACATCCTCTTCCGCGACAAGATCAAAGAGGCTCAGGAACAGGGTCTCGATATCGCAAAAGTGCGCGACCAGCTCGCCAAGGAATACACCTACAACGTTGCAAGTCCATTCCTGGCGGCAGAGCGCGGGGAGCTGGACGGCATCATCGAACCTTCTCAGACCCGCACGGCAATCATTCGCTCGCTGCGTGCACTAAAGACAAAGCGCGCGAGCTTGCCGCCTAAGAAGCACGGGAACATTCCGCTCTAATGAAGCAGTACACCGCGGAAGAGATTCAAGAACTCCTAACCGTGACCGGAGGAGATGCCGAAGAACAGGCCGCCGCACTCGCGGTGGTTGAGGCTGCAATCTTGGAATCCCGCCGCCTGGGTCGCATTGCGCTTAGGCCGCCAAAGACAACATGGCATCGATCAGAGCAACAGCTCCGCGGAGAACTGCGCGGTGGCTGGGGTAGCTGGCTAGGGAAGTAACTGTCCCCCTAAATAGGAAAAACTAATGTCCGTACATTGGATTCTTCCGGGCTCAAAAAACAATAACTTTCTGATTGAGCCAGTAAGCAAAAAGGGTGCTTGGCTCTCGACCTTCGAGGTCGCTGGGGTGTGGGGCGGAGCAATCCGCCCCTTCACTCTTAAAGCCTGAGAAACAAATCTGGTCTATCAGTACCCTTGCGCATTGCCGCCATTGTCAGACGCCAAGAGTCTCCTCGAGATGCTCGAACCACAACTTTTCCGGACTTTACTCGATCGAGCTCAAGGACGACCCGACTCAAAATTTCCTCGATCTCGTTTGCTGGTAGATCATCGAAGCCTCCGTCATCTAGAAGCTGAACTTCCACGCCTCGTTTTCGGGCTTTCCTGGCTGCTGCTGTCAAGGCAGCATTCATTAGCGCTCGACCGCGAATCTGATCGCGAAGCTCGTGCTCTTTAAGTAGCGCGAGTTCCCGATCGGATTTACTGAGGTTTCCCCGATGCTTAACAATTAGTTCTAATAGCGGTAATGACTCGGCCAAGGTCTCCTGAATTCTTGCCTGTCGCTCCTGTCTTGAAGCTGTCGTGGCTGCCGTAGCAGCTTCAGTTGCCACAGCCTGCTCCAAAAACTCTTGAGCTGCCTCAGCCGATCTGGCAAGCAGTGTCGCGGTGGCCTGAGCGGCTAAAACCAAGAGGAATGCACCTACGACTCCAGAGCTGAAAACTAAATCCAAACCACCCCAAATCAAAGTCTGGGTAATAAGAAAACCGGTGCCAATCCAAGCGATATAGGGGTGTTGACGCACTGACAAAATGGCCATCACCGTTGCAATTCCCGAGACGTGCCAGGTTGTGTAACCGTAGGTGTTTTCCGGCGAAATCGCCGCAGATACAAAGAGCGGCACAGATATAGAAGCGAACAAGACCATCCAGGCAATTCCGGTCTTCAACCTAAGTCCTGGCCTAGTTGCGACCGCAGCAATCAGCGACACCAGATACAAGGCAAGCGCGATTACAGCAAAGCCGGTGTTGCTATAAGCAGAGAGGTTGCTGATTCCAAGAAGTGCGTGGTAGATGCCAAATGCGAGTGTGAATGCACTGAGAGCAAATCTTGGTATTTGGATCATGGCTTCCACTCCAAACTAACCGTGGTGCCACTTCCCGGAGTCGATACAATCTTTGCCTTTCCCTGAACCGACTCGAGTCGGGCAAAAATGCTGGTCCGAACACCTATGCGATCGCGAGGAATTCGATCGAGGCGGAATCCCAGGCCATCATCATGCAGCACTATTCGAACCCCAGAAGGCTCAAGTGCTTGAAGTCGAAGCGTAATTGCTTTGGCCTGAGAGTGACGATCGGCATTGTCGATGGCCTGAATGGCAGCCTCGGTGATTGCCTGTGCGACCTGCTTGGGAAGTAGTTCCGCACCAGCTCCTTCAATCTCAACCGAGATTGCAGGATTCATCTGCTCGGCAACTCTCGCCAGCGCCCTAAACAAACCCAGTTGACTTACATTCGAAGACTCTTCGGATTCTTGTTGAGCTCGGTTAAGCGAAACGATTGCCTCATTTGCAAGCTTGGCGGCCGACTGTTGTTCGCTTTTTGATTTTGCGTTAGCAGCCAGAAGCAGAGTGTTTAGAACTTTGTCATGGACCAGGGCATCGATTCTTTGGCGCTCGCGCTCTGTAGCGTCTATCGACGCTTGAGTCACAGCAGCTTGAATCACCGCAGAGTTTGCCAGATCCACCTTCGCGACCGAATCTCGCACCAACATGAATAGGCCCAGTATTGTGCCGCCGAACAAGAAAATGTAGGTCGAGTCCTGCAGCGTGACAAGTGGGTCAGCTAATCCGCCATAGACCGAGGTGTTGAGGATGTACCAACTGAGCGTGCTAAGAAAAAGGTAGACAAGTGACAGCCACGCTGGTGCCACTACTCCCATTGCTACAACACCCATTCCAATCGCCCACCAGATCCATGGCTGAAAGTCTTGCGAAAGGCTGTTCGGGTCTCGAACCATCAGTGGCCATAGAAGCAGGTAGACGAAGGCCAGCAATCCATAGATTCGGATAAAGCTGTCTGGGCCAACAGTTGTCCAAGTGCCCAGAACAATGAAGATCACGTTGATGAAAAGTAGCCAAATCGCGGTTAGTCCAAAGGTATTCAGCTGCGGAATCTGATCGATGGCATTCGCGAATGTCTCGATACTTGCCAAAGCAATAGTCAGAGAAAAAAGCCTTCGAATGAGCTGTTCTAGTTTGAACTGAGCCGCAGAAGAAAGCTGTTTGCTCACTAGAGCATTTCCCCAGTCAGAATTCCGTCTTCAACTGCACGCTTGAATAGATCTACCTTCGTCGCAGCTTCTCTACCCAATCGGGCATACTTCACTCGGACTCGGTCGATGTGCTCCTTGGCACTGGATTGCTTTATTTGAAGCTGATATGCAACTTGCTTCAGACTCATCCCGGATGCGTAAAGTGATAAGACCTCGCGTTCACGAGCCGAAAGCTTCGCTTCTCTGAATAACAGGTCGGCGTCAATAGTGGCGGATGTCTCTGGGTTGTTGATTATCACGCCTTTGGCTGCCAATCGGATTGCTTCTGCCAGTTCCGCAATCGGTTGCGATTTTGGAACAATTGCGGTTGCTCCAGCTCGAAGAGCAGCGCGCATGAGAGAGGGCTTGTCGGCAATTGAGAAGACGAGAACTGCGGGTCCAGACTCAACAAGCGACTCCACATTTTCGGACACCAGGGAGCCATCGGCCAAAGACAGGTCGGTGACCACCACCTCGACATCTTCGCCTTCGATCTGTCTGAGCAACTCGGGCACTGTGGGAGCGGAACCTAAAAGTTCGAAACCGTACTCTTTGCAGGCTCCGGCGAACCCCAAACGAACAGCTTCATGGTCGTCAACTATTGCTACGCGGACAGTCTCCATGGCAAATAAGGCTACCCTCGAGAAAGCGTTGCCACACACTCAAAATGGTGCGTGTGAGGGAAGATATCGAAGCTTTCTAGTCCCCTCAATTGGTAACCCGCGGCAAGAAGCTGCTTTAGATCTCGAGCCAGAGCAACCGGATCACAAGCAACGTAAATGATGTTCTTGGGTTCTAGTTTTGTAAGTGCAGAAATCACCTTCGCTGCAGCTCCCGATCTCGGTGGATCCATGATGACGGTGTCATAGCCGGGCTTGGTGCGCTTTAGAAACTCCAAAACATCAAACTTTTCAAACTTCAAATCGGTGAGATCCCTGGCGCTCTTCTCGCCATCGGCGACAGCCTGCTTGTTATTTTCAACCGCTAAGAATCGAGCACCTCCGAAGGCCTGAGCCAGGGTCGCACTAAACAAACCAGCCCCAGCGTAAAGATCAAGGTTTTGCTTCTCTGGATTGAAATCCACGGATTTCGCAGCCTTGATTACAGAGCTGGTGAGTGCCGCTGGTGCATCGGTGTGAACCTGCCAAAAGGCTCCAGAACTGAGTCGAAATGTTCGATCAGCTACCCTCTCAACCAGACGCTCTGAGCCATTCACCTTCTTGTCAACCAGCCATTGCAAGTCACCGGTTGAGCTGGCAGCGATGGAAATCTTCTCAACACCAGACCAGTTTTTGAGCTGCAAACCCAACTCTTCAATCTCTGGCACTGCCAGCGGTAAATCCTTAGTGAAGACAATCTCGTTGCTTCTGATGCGACTAGGTCCAGCGGTTCCACCGGCATCGACATTGAGTTGAACTCTGGTTCGGTAATGCAGACCATTTCTAAACTGCTCCGATGGCATGGCCTGCACTGGCACATTGAGCTCAAGCCCAGCCATTCTCTCCAGCGCTTCCGAAAGCACCTGTGTTTTGAGTTCTCTTTGGTGAGAGAGCTCGATGTGACCAAATTCCGCGCCTCCAGCGCCTTGGCTTGCTGCCTTCCAAAAGTGTTTCACGCGATGTTCGCTCGGCCTGAGAACCTCAATAGTTTTGGCTCGTAGGAAACTTCCCTGATCTTGGTAGACCTGCGCCTTCACAAGTTCGCCATCAATGGCGTCCTCTACGAAGACAACCTTGCCCTCGTGTCTTGCGACAAAAACACCACCGTGCGCAACGCGCTCTATTTCAAGTTCCAGGATCACTCGCCAAGTGTTCCACAGCTAACCTATGGAATGTGCAAAAACTAGTGCTTGCCTCAACATCTCCCGCTCGAAGGAAACTCCTTAGCGAGGCCGGGATTGAATTTCTGACCATCGCCCCGGGTGTCGATGAAGAGGCATTGGTAGCAGAGCTGAACCCACAATCGGCCACTGAACTAACTGGGCTATTAGCAAAAGCCAAGGCCGAGGCTGTGGTTGCAGAGTTTCCTAACTCCCTGGTACTTGGATGCGACAGCGCACTTGAATTTGCTGGTGAGATTCTGGGTAAACCACTAAAGCCAGAGCTCGCGATTGAGCGCTGGAAAAGCATGCGTGGACAAAGTGGCTGGCTGCACTCTGGTCATCATCTGATCGACACTGCGACCTTAAAAGCGGTGACCTTGGTTACCCAAACCAAGGTGCACTTCGCCAGTCTGTCGGATGGGCAAATTCAACGCTACGTGGCAACCGGCGAACCGCTGAATGTTGCTGGAGCTTTCACCATCGACGGAATCGGTGGCGCGTTTATTGAGCGCATCGAAGGGGACTATCACACCGTGGTGGGACTGTCATTGGTTGGGCTTCGGTCGATGGTTACCGATTTGGGTCACGACTACCAGGACCTTTGGAGATAACCCAAACGATTTTCAAGTTTTTTTGTTGCAAGCCGCCAAAATAACGGGTCAAATCGCCAATAAGCTATCGGATTATGAGCTTTCGCCGCATCGAGAAACTTCTTATCGCCAACCGCGGTGAGATTGCCATTCGCATTATCAGAGCCGCAAAGGACTCGGGCATCCTCACAGTCGCTGTCTACGCAGACGGCGATCGAGATGCCCAGCATGTGAAGTTGGCCGATGAGGCCTATGCGCTTTCTGGAACCACTGCAGCTGAGACATACCTTGTTATTGAAAAGCTCATCAAGGTCGCCAAACGCAGCGGAGCAAACGCCGTGCACCCTGGATATGGATTCCTTTCTGAGAATGCGGATTTTGCGAGAGCGGTGATTGAGTCAGGGCTAATTTGGGTTGGTCCGCCGCCGGCAGCCATTGAGCAGCTTGGCGACAAAGTCTCTGCTCGAAAGGTGGCAGAGAAAGTTGGTGCACCGCTTGCCCCTGGAACCATCAACCCGGTAGAGAGCGTCAAAGAGGTTGAGGATTTTGTTGCCAAGCACGGCCTTCCTGTTGCAATTAAGGCGGCCTACGGTGGCGGTGGCCGAGGAATCAAAATCGTTCGCGAAAACTCCGAAATCAAAGAGCTTTTCGAATCTGCAACTAGAGAAGCAATTGCCGCTTTTGGCCGCGGCGAATGCTTCATCGAAAAGTACCTAGACAAACCTCGTCACGTCGAGACGCAGTGCCTTGCCGATGCCTATGGAAATGTCGTCGTGGTTTCCACCCGTGACTGCTCGCTACAGCGCAGACACCAAAAACTTGTTGAGGAAGCACCGGCTCCGTTTCTCACGGCCGAGCAGAACCAGCGCCTTTACGAATCCTCCAAGGCCATTTTGAAAGAAGTTGGTTACCAGGGTGCTGGAACCTGTGAGTTCCTGGTGGCCCAGGATGGAACCATTTCCTTCCTGGAGGTCAACACTCGCTTGCAGGTTGAGCACCCGGTATCCGAGGAGGTAACCGGCCTTGATCTGGTTCGGGAGCAATTCCGCATTGCCCAGGGTGAGAAGCTTGAGTACTCAGACCCAGAGGTTCGTGGTCACAGCTTTGAATTCCGCATCAACGGTGAGGATCCAGGAAGAAACTTCCTCCCTGCTCCTGGACCGATACACCTTTTCCAGGCACCGAGTGGTCCTGGTGTTCGAGTCGACTCCGGTGTGGTTTCAGGCGATGTAATCAGCGGCAACTTTGACTCCATGATGGCCAAGCTGATTGTCACCGGTGACACTCGAGAGCAGGCCCTCGAGAGATCAAGAAGAGCCCTTGCTGAGATGCAAGTGCTTGGTCTTCCCACAGTGCTCCCCTTCCACAGAGAGATTGTCAACCATCCTTCATTCACTGCCCCGAATGGAGAATTCAAGGTCTTCACCCGCTGGATTGAGACCGAGTGGGACAACCAGATTCCTGCCTGGAGTGGACAAGCGGAGGACCTACCCAGCGCTGAACCAAGACACGAGATAGTGGTCGAGGTCTCAGGAAAGCGACTAGAAGTTTCAGTACCAAAGCGACTGTTGGTGGGGGAAATTGGATCAGCTGCAGGTCACGCTCCAAAGCGAGCCAAGAGCGCAAGCGCCTCAACTCACACCGGAGCCAAAGGCAACAGTCTTACTGCGCCGATGCAATCAACCGTGGTCAAGATTGCTGTGAGTGAAGGCCAAAAGGTTTCCGAGGGTGACCTGGTGGTCGTGCTTGAGGCCATGAAGATGGAGCAGCCCCTGACTGCTCACCGAGCTGGAACCGTGACTGGAATCAACGTAGAGGCTGGAACAACTATCTCAGCGGGAACCAGAATCCTAGATATCGTCGACTAGTCGATTGGTTGGTGCAGCGCAGATGCTGCTTCCGCGATTGACCCCGATAGCGACGGATAGACGGTGTAGGTTCTGGCCAACTGATCGACGGTGAGACGATTTTCCACCGCCATTGCAATTGGGTAAATCAAATCCGAGGCCCTCGGTGCAACTACAACTCCACCGATTACGGTTCCAGAGCCGACAGATGCAAATAGCTTGATGAAGCCCTCACGAATACCTTGCATTTTGGCTCTCGGATTTACCTCAAGCATCACCTTTTCAATCTCACCGCGAACCAAGCCCTGCTCGATCTCTGCTTGCGACCAACCAACCGAGGCAATCTCTGGGGAGGTAAAGACGTTGGATGCCACATTTCGCAATCTGGTAGGAGCAGCAACGTCACCCATGGTGTGATAAACGGCAGTTCTACCCTGCATGGCGCTGACCGATGCCAGCGGCAGTGCCGTTGAGCAATCACCCACGGCATAAACATTGGCCCGCGATGTTCTTGCCACTTTGTTCACGATGATGTGACCGGTTTCGGTCAGGCGAATGCCTGCCTCTTCCAGGCCAAGACCTGCAGTGTTTGGAATCGCTCCGACCGCCATCAAACAGTGTGAGCCCTCAACTACCTCTCCAGTTCCCAGAGTCACTCTCACTCCGGTTGAGGTCGCGTCAACCTTTTCGGCCCTGGATTGATTGAGAATTCGCATTCCCCGACGCCTAAACACGGCCTCAATCAAATCTGCTGCGTCGGCATCGTTTCCAGGAAGCACCTTGTCTCTGGAAGAAATCAGTGTCACCTTACTGCCCAGGTCTAGATACGCCGAGGCAAATTCTGCTCCTGTTACACCAGAACCGACCACGATCATGTGCTCTGGAACCGTGTCCAAGCTGTAGAGCTGCTTCCAGGTGAGAATGCGCTCGCCGTCAGGCTTGGCATTCGGAAGCTCTCTTGGGTAGGCGCCAGTTGCGACGATGATGGTCTTTGCCTCGATGCGCTCTGGCTCACCGCCTACTGTCGGCTCAACAACTACGTGGTGATTTCCATCCAGTCGGCCCCGTCCAGAAATGACCCGAACTCCCTCGTCTTTCAGGGTGGTGAGCATGTCTTCAGACTGGCTCTTTGCCAATGCAAGAAGCCTTTTGTTCATAGCGGCGATGTCAACCTCAACTTTGGGGCTGACCTCTTTTCCGTCGACCGAGAAACTGACACCGAGAGTTTGGGCTAGAGCAACTCGTTGAGCAGCCTCACCGGTTGCGATCAAAGTCTTTGAGGGAACCACGTCAGTTAGCACGGCGTTGCCACCAACTCCTGATTCTTCAATCAGGACCACTTCAGCTCCGAGCTGACGACCAGCCCTTGCTGCCTCGTAGCCACCTGGGCCACCACCAATAATGACAATTCTGTGCTGTACTGAGTTTGAGCTCACCATGACATTCTCGCGTAGTTCGAGCCACCCCAGGGTTAGCTAGACTGAATTTCATGGTTAATCCGCTCAATGATGCGCAAGCAAACCCTTTTGAAATTGCGGCACAGGCTGCCCAACAAATCGCTGAAAAATCAGGAATTGAGCGGCACGACATTGCTCTCACACTCGGCTCTGGTTGGGCCAAGGCGGCAGATCTAATCGGTGAGACGGTGTCTGTGATTGCAGCGCCGGAGATCATCGGTTTCTCCAAGCCAGCGGTCCACGGACACGTCGGAACATTGAGATCGGTAAAGCTTCCAAGTGGCAAATTTGCCCTGGTGATTGGTGCGAGAACTCACTACTACGAAAACCACGGAGTCCGCTCGGTGGTGCACTCGGTGAGGACGGCAGCGGCAACCGGAGCCAAGGTCATGATTTTGACTAATGGTGCCGGGGGCATCAAGCCCGAATGGGCAGGCGGTGCTGCAGTTCTAATCTCAGACCACATCAACCTCACAGCAAACTCTCCTCTAGAAGGCGCCACCTTTATTGACCTAACGGATCTGTATTCGAAGCGACTCAGGGCCCTTGCTCGTGAAGTTGACCCAGGTTTGGACGAGGGTGTTTACGTGCAATTCCGTGGCCCACACTATGAGACTCCTGCCGAAGTTCAGATGGCGAAAATCATGGGTGGTCATATTGTTGGAATGTCGACCGCACTCGAGGCAATCGCTGCTCGCGAAGCCGGCATGGAAATCTTGGGCATGTCACTGATTACAAACCTGGCAGCTGGAATTCAGACAACTCCGCTATCTCACGAAGAGGTGATCCAGGCCGGTAAGGATGCCGAGGCTCGCATCTCGGAGCTACTTTCAAAGATTGTCGCAAAGATCTAAATGAATTTCACTGAACAAGCTCAAGCCTGGCTGAGCCAGGATCCCGATCCGCAAACTCGGGCCGAGCTCCAGGCGATTCTTGATAAAAACGACCAAGAAGCGCTGAAGTCGCGCTTTGGTTCGAGATTGGAATTTGGAACCGCAGGTTTGCGTGGCGAACTGGGTGCAGGTCCAAATCGTATGAACCGAGTTGTGGTGGCGCAGGCGGCGCTAGCCATTGCAAGATTCCTGATAGAAAACAAAGCCGAATATCAAGATTCAAATGGTGAGCTAAGCGTTGTAATTGGGTTTGACGGCAGAATCAATTCGGATGTTTTTGCCTCCGATTCCGCAGCTATTTTTCAAGCTCAAGGCATCAAATCAAAGCTTTTCGGTTTCAAGGTGCCAACCCCGGTCGCCTGCTTCACCGGCGCTAGGTTAGGTGCCAGCGCAACAATTGTCGTGACGGCAAGTCATAACCCACCAAGAGATAACGGCTACAAGGTCTATCTGGGTGGCGCACTTTTTGGCTCCCAGCTCGTTCCTCCCCAGGATGCGGAAATCGCAAGTCACATTGCCCGGATTGCCGATGAGGTTAGATTCGAAGAGATTCCGTTTGACAAAGACTTCGAGACCCTAGGCGAGCAAGAGCTTGAGCGCTATATCGAACGAGCAAAAGAGCTGGTCTCCGAATCGCCCAAGCTTCCAATTTCCCTCACCTACACCGCAATGCACGGCGTTGGCTATCGAATCATCAAGCCAATCTTTGACCACCTTGGCCTTAATTGGGTTTCGGTTTCGAAGCAGCAGGAGCCAGACGGCACTTTCCCAACCGTGAGCTTTCCAAACCCTGAAGAACCAGGGGCTATGGACTTGGCTTTCGAGACAGCGAAAGCTAACAACTCGGAGCTCATAATTGCTAACGATCCGGATGCCGACCGCCTTGCAGTGGCTGTTCAAACTGCCAATGGATATCGAATGCTCACCGGTGACGAGGTGGGGCTAATCCTGGCCGAAGAGCTGGTCGCATCCGGCCGAGCAAAAGTGATCGCAAATTCAATTGTTTCCGCATCTCTTGCCCCCTTGGCTGACTACTACTCGGTTCAGTATCAGCAAACCCTGACTGGGTTTAAATGGATATCAAAGGTGCCAGGTCTCGGGTATGGCTACGAAGAGGCACTTGGTTACTGCGTGGACCCCTCGCATACCCCGGATAAAGATGGCATTACCGCAGCGGTGGTCATGGTCGATCTTGCAATGCGACTGAAGGCTCAGGGCAGCTCATTGGCCACCCATCTTGCAAGCTTGAATGAGCGCTACGGACACCTAAAGACCGGTCAGGTTTCAATTCGCGTGACCGACCTCGGGGTGATCAGCAAGATCATGAGCGGGGTTAGGGAGACTCCCCTGAGTTCAGTTTTGGACGAAAAGGTTGAGTTTGAAGACTTGGCTCTTGGCAAGAAAATTCAGAAAACCGATGGCGTAATCATTGAGTCTAAGAAGGTTCGAATGATTATCAGGCCAAGCGGGACTGAACCCAAGCTCAAGTGCTATCTGCAATACCTTGGTGCCAGTGAGTCCGATGCGGTTCAGGGACTCAGTGCACTCAAGAGCTTCGCAACCGCTTATCTGGATAGTCTGAAATAAACCGCTTCACGCTTTGTGGTAGCTCCAATTGAGCAGTTTCATCGTCTGCTGGAATTGGCTCTCCCACCACAGTTCTAATTGGAATTAATCCTGCCCAAACTCCGGTCCCGAGGTCTTCCGGTTCATCTTCAACAGCGCCGTTTGAAATCTTGACTGAGGTTTCGTTGAGCTCAACCTGAATAATCAAGGTCGCGGCAGCTTCCTTTTTGGAGCTTGGGCGAACCTCATCCATACGGCCTGGCAAGATTGCATCGCTAATGGCATCTAGTGCCCAGGCTTTTTTGTCGTCCGGAACCAGTTTTGCCTCGCCAAAAATCACAGCTGCGTCATAGTTCATACCTGAGTTAAAGGTGCTTCTAGCAACCTTTAGCGCGTTCAGCTTGGTGATGGAAATGCAAACCGCTGGGTTGTGCGAGAGGGCACGCATCAGTCTTGAGCCAGACGAACCATGCAGGTAGAGCGTGTCACCGACTCTGCCATAGGCCATGGGGATCACCAGCGGATAGCCATCGAAAATGATGCCAACGTGAGCCACAAGGTTGGAATCTAAAACCCGATAAAGCTCTTGCTGAGAGTGTGAGGCTTTGTGCGCGATGCGCTTTAGTTCGGTGCGTGGTGTGCTACCAGGTTGAGCCATAGGCTCAGATTACCCGAGGGATGCCTGAAGTTTTTCGGTTAGCTCTTGCAGATCAAAAATGTTGCGAACCGGGACGACCTCGGAGCGAATCCCTGCAAGTTTGCCAACCAACTCTTCGGTTGCCAAGACAATCTGCGCCGGTGATTGATCTTCCAGGGCCTGCTCAATCGACACGGCCTGAACTTCTGCCTCGATTCCCAAATCCTGCAGCACTCGATCAGCGTTGGATTTGAGTAGCACGCTGGTTCCAATCCCAGCTCCACAGACCGCATAAATCTTCATATATCGAATCTAACCGCAGTCGGCTAGAGGAGGTTCCGAATCACGCTCTCAGCGGAAGCATTTTGCAAAGAATTCACTAGGCCAGGTGTTGCCATCCAGTTCGCAAACTCTGCCAAGAGTTCAAGATGTGAACTCGAATCGGTTGCGCAGAATGCAAAAACCAGCTGCACAGGATCATTGTGACTGCCCGATCTCACACCTTGATCAAACTTCGCCAGTGCCCAGGCATTTCGGAGCACAAACTCTGATGGTTTGGCGTGGGCAATTGCAATCCCAGGCGCAACCACAAAGTAGGGCCCGAGGGATTCTAGGTTCGCGATGACGTCAACCAGGTAGTCCGGGGTGACCGCCTGGTCGGCAATCAGATTGCCAACGGCAAAGGTAACCGCTTCGTGGAAGCTTGTAGCTTGGGAATGAAGAGAAATTGAATTTGGCCCAAATGCGCTAGCTAGCGGCACTGGCGAATCCAATCTCAATCATGTCCATCAACTCTTCACGCTCTGGCAAGCCTTGGAATGCAGCCGCGGCGGCATTGAGCTGGAATTGCTCCAGATCGGCCAGTGAGTATCCGAAGGTATCCACCAGAATCTCTAGCTCTTTGGTGAGATTGGTGGCGCTCATCAAACGGTTATCGGTGTTGACGGTGACTCGGAAGCCAAGCTC
>RFTL01000022.1 GCA_009923455.1 Actinomycetota bacterium
CCCAGTAGTGCACCTCTTTGTCTTCACTACCGACCTGGTAGCGAACGATGTCGAGCTTTCTGCCCAAACGAATTGAGATTCCAGCTTCTTCTTTGAGCTCGCGCACTGCGGTCTCTGGCAGCACCTCGCCAGGATCCTGCTTACCCTTTGGGAAGCCCCAGTCGTTGTAGTTTTCCCGGTGCACAACTAAAACCTCAAGGCCGGATTTTGTCTCACGCCACGGAACGACCCCGGCAGCAAATATCGTCACTATCTACTCCGCTTCTTGGTGAGGGTTCTAGACATAATCTGGTCTTGCATGTCCGCCAGCAGCTTGCCGTTCTCATCGACGGTATGGCGCTGCCAAGCACCTGTGCTTGCGAGTTTCCAGACCGAGATTTGGTCGCTCATACCAAGATCCATCAAATCGCGAAGCTCCTTGATTTGGTCAGTCTGGGTTATCTTCACCAGTGCCTCAACTCGGCGATCTAGATTGCGGTGCATCATGTCGGCACTGCCGATGTATATATCCGGATCCCCGCCGTTTTCAAAGTAAAAGATGCGGCTGTGTTCTAGATAGCGACCCAAAACCGAGTGGACCCTGATGTTTTCACTTAGGCCTGGAACTCCGGGTTTCAGAGCACACATACCGCGTACCAGCACCTCAACGCTGACACCGGCAATCGAAGCTCGGTAAAGCTCATCAATGATTTGCTCGTCAACCAGAGAGTTCATCTTTAGACGAATACCTGCTGGCCTACCCGCTTTACTGTGCTCAATCTCGCGCTGAACTCGCTCAGTTAGACCGTTGCGAACTCCATTTGGTGAGACAAGTAGCGACTGATATTCAGGTGCAGAGGAGAAACCAGAGAGCTGATTAAACAGTTTGGTTAGATCCTCGCCAACCGACTGCCTTGAGGTTAGAAGGCCCAAGTCTTCGTAGTAACGAGCAGTCTTTGGGTTGTAATTTCCAGTTCCGATGTGGCAATAACGACGTAGCTGACTTCCCTCCTGCCGAATAACCAGCGCCAGCTTGCAATGGGTCTTTAGTCCGACAATGCCGTAGACCACGTGCACACCAGCAGCTTCTAGCTTTCTTGCCCAGCCGATGTTGTTTTGCTCATCGAAGCGAGCCTTGATTTCAACCAGGGCCAGAACCTGCTTACCGGCTTCGGCAGCATCAATCAGGGCATCAACAATGGGGGAGTCACCGCTGGTTCGATACAGGGTTTGCTTGATGGCCAATACCTGAGGATCGGCGGCTGCCTGCTCCAAGAATGCCTGAACCGAGGTTGCGAAAGATTCGTAAGGGTGATGAACCAGGACCTCACGTTGCCTGAGCGCTCCGAAAATGTCTGCAGCTTCATCATCCTCAGATTGCAAATAGCGATTGGTGGTTATCTGGTGAGGCTCGAAGTGAAGCTCTGGGATCTTCAAAAATGCAATTGCATTTAGCGCCCTTAGGTCGAGGGGCTCTGGCAGGTGATAGACATCGTGGGATTCGATATCAAGTTCTCGGGAGAGCAGTTCCAAAACCTGAGGGTCGATGTCTTCGGCTACCTCAAGGCGGACTGGAGGTCCGAACCTTCTGCGCAGCAACTCTTTCTCAAGCTGCACAAGCAGGTTCTCACCCTCATCCTCATCGACCTCAAGATCTTCATTGCGGGTGACACGGAAGGCGTGATGTTTCACAACCTCCATGCCTGGGAAGAGCTCAGCCAAAAACTCACCCATCACATCCTCGAGCGGGATGTAGCAGTTCTCGGTTCCCTCCACCTCAACAAATCTCGGTAGTAGCGGCGGGACCTTCACTCTGGCAAAGTGTTCGCCACCTGTAGTTGGGTTGCGCAGTACAACCGCAAGGTTCAGAGATAGACCTGAAATGTATGGGAAGGGGTGCGCCGGATCGACCGCGAGTGGGGTTAGAACCGGAAACACATTTAGTTGGAAGTATCGGTGGAGCGAAGCTTTCTGCTCCTCGTTGAGCTGCCCAAAGTGCATTACCTGAATGCCGTGCTTAGTAAGCGCGGGTGAAATCTGGTCCCGGAAAAGTTTGGAGTGTCTAGCCTGGAGCTGTCTGGTCCGCTCTGAAATTCTGATCAGCACCTCTTGCGGGCTAAATCCAGCCGCGGACTGGACAGCAATCCCGGTTGCCACACGGCGCTTCAGCGATGCAACTCGAACCATGAAGAACTCATCCAGGTTTGAGGCAAAAATGCTCAGAAAGTTGACTCGCTCCAGCAGGGGAACGCTCTCGTCCTCGGCTAACTCCAACACTCTCTGATTGAAGTCCAGCCAGCTCAGCTCGCGATCGAGAAAGCGATCCTCGGGCAAATCTGGCTGCGAGTCGGGGCGGAAAATTGCCGTGGTCTCTTCTGACATAGATAAATCTTTACAGTTTGTTGGTTTTCAGAAGGTTAATTTTCTTCACTCGCTGCCCCTTGGCTCGGGTCCAGTCGATAACCAACGTTTCTTACGGTGCCAATGAGTGATTCCAATTCACCCAGTTTGGCTCTGAGTCTTCGAATGTGAACATCGACCGTTCTAGTGCCACCGAAATAGTCGTATCCCCAGACCTCACTCAGCAGTTGTTCCCTAGTGAATACCCTGCTTGGGTTGTCGTTTAGGTGACGAAGCAATTCAAACTCTTTGAAAGTTAGATCCAGAGTTCTTCCGTTTATCTTGGCGGTGTAGCTGACCTCGTCAATCACCAATCCGGTTTGTATCTTTACGGTTTGGGTCTGACCCTTGCCAGCCACCAGTCTCAATCTGGCGTCAATTTCGGCCAGAGATGCATTGGCCAAAATGAAATCAGCAGCTCCCCACTCAGGGGTGATGACTGCCAATGCTTGGTCTGGAACCAAGAGAATGACCGGCCTATCCCAGGCTGCAGCAATAAGAATTCTTGCGATTCCACGCGCCGACACCAGGTCTTCGCGGCAGTCCAAGACCGTGATGTCATGGGATTTTGCGTTGGCAATTTCGGCGGCATCTTGAGCAACCTGGGTAACAGAATGGCCAAGCAGCTCGAACTGCGATGCGAGCGCGTCTTTCGAGGGGGTGATAAAAAGAACTGTCGCCATACCCGCCCTCCAGATACCCAAATGATAGTGGCGATTGGCTTTGCGGATAGAGTTTGTGCTGTGAGCAAGCAGTGGTTACAGATCATTCTGATCTGGTTGGGGGTGCTAATCGCCGGCATTTTGACGCTGCTCAATGTCGAACCAGAACGTCACTTCACTTTTTTTGCCGCAATCGCAGGAGCTTCAATCGCCCTGGTGAGCATCGAGCATTTGATTTCCGCCAAGGCAAAAGACACCGTTAGGCAGCAGGTCTATGTTGCGGCCGGCAGCTTCGCAATTCTTGGGCTACTCACGCTTTTCAAGCTGCTGGGTTAGAATTTCCGCATGCTCTTGGCGCTTGAGATTTTCTTCACTGGTCTGCTGATTCTGGCCTCTTTGGCAATCGGCGGCATTTCTGTCCTAGTTCTCTACAAGCTCTTTAAGGGCCAGCGCTAACTTGTTCGTCATTCCAGACGATCTGCCAATTGAGCTAACTCCATTCGCTTTCCTACTAGGTAGCTGGCGCGGCAGTGGAATCGTCAGCTATGCAGTTGATGACAGCCCTAAAGAAATCGAGTTCTTTCAAACTGCTACTTTCAAACCCTTAGAGCTTGGCAAGCTCGAGTTTTTCGCCGAGGTTACTGATTCGCTAGGAAAGCTCATCTCACAAGAGCGCGGATACCTTTCGATATCGCGCCCAGCTTCTGAGTCAGACTCTGGTCCGGGTTTGATTCCTGGCGATGGCACCAAGTTACTCACGGTTCGCGAGGACCTCGAGCTTTGGCGCAACAAAAACGGTGGGTTCGACATCGAAGCCTTAATTGTTAGCCCTCAAGGTGTTGCCGAGCTCTACTTCGGTCAGATCAAGGGTGCTCGGATTGACCTAGCCACCGATGCTGTGCTGCGCTCACCAAATGCCAAGGAATACAACGCCGGCACCAGACTGATGGGTTTAGTCGAGGGCGCTTTGCTTTGGGCTTGGGATATGGCTGCCTTAGGTCAACCACTGAAGTCTCACGCCTCAGCGAGGTTGGAAAAGATTGAGTAATCAGCATTTTGGTAATCCCTTGCAGGAACAGCGTCAGCTGCTCTCGGGGGAGGCCATGGTCCTCAGAGATGACATGTCAGTCATCGAACTTTCTGGGGAGGATGCCAAGAAGTGGTTGCACTCGCTGACAAGCCAAAACATCCTGAACCTCAAGCCAGGTGATTCGACCGAGGCACTACTTCTGACCCCCAACGGCCATATCGAACACCAGCTCAAAGTCATTGCAGCCGATTCCTCGTTGCTGATCATTACGCCCAAGAAGCGCGTTGAAGAGCTGAAGACATGGCTGGGCAAAATGATTTTTCGCTCGAAGGTGTCAATCACGGATTCGAACTACTTGGTATTCGGTGTTTTTCGGGACTTAGCTCTTGGGACCCCTTGCTGGGTGGATGCATTTTCTGTTGAGCCAAAAGCCAGTGTTCGATATGCAAAATCTCGCACCGAGTTTCCCTATCGGGAGTACTTGGTAATTTCACTTCCAGACCTGCCGCGCGCTGGACTGATGGCCTATGAGGCACTGCGCATAGCGGCCGGAAGGCCAGAGCTTTCAGATGTTGATGAGCGGACTTTGCCGCATGAGCTTGACTGGCTCTCCAGTGCTGTTCATATGTCCAAGGGTTGTTACCGTGGCCAAGAAACGGTGGCGAAGGTTCACAATCTAGGTCATCCGCCAAGACGAATTGCGATTTTGCACTTGGAGCAGGGGGACGTGCTCTGCCAGCGCGGCGACGAGGTCAGCTATGAGGGCAAGCCGGTCGGCAAGGTCCTAGCTGGAGCATTTCACTTCGAAGAGGGATCAATTGCTCTTGCACTGCTCTCTCGCAATACTCCATATCTGGATCTGGATATCTCGGTGGGTGAATCCAAATATCGTGCAAGTCAAGAGGTCTTAGTTCCTCATGATGCTGGTAAAGCTGCGAACCTTCCTCGACCCGCCGCTTTCAAGCTGAGCCGGAAAAATGTTTGAGATTAGAACCGGTTGGCCGCGAATCAAGGACTCTTGGTGGGCCATCGCGCAGATAGCTTTGGCGGCAACCACTGCCTATGCAATTGCGCATTTTCTGTTAGGGCATCCAGTTCCACTGCTTGCTGTGACTGTTGCAATCGCGTCCCTGGGTTTGAGTCGAGACACTAGGCCAGATCGGGTCGCCGCAACAGCTCTTGCCATGACCTTGGGTATCGGATTGAGTGAGACGCTGCTGTTACTCTTCGGATCCGGAGTGCTGCAGCTTCTTTTTGCGATTCTGCTTGCCTTGGTGGTCGCTCGCTTCATCTCCTCAAATCCTGCCTTTGCCCTAACCGCAACGATCCAAGCGGTTTTAGTGCAGATGCTGCAGTTTCCAACTGGCGGAGTATTCGCGAGGGTGCTTGATGGCGTGATTGGTGGTTTGGTTGCTCTGCTATTCACCGCTCTGCTTCCACGCAATCCAGTGAAATTGGCTCGCGCGGATGCTGCTGAGCTTTTTGTGATCTTCAAACAAACTCTGGGCGATTTACGTTCCGTGCTTTTGAATGCGGATGTTGCTAAGGCCGACAGCACGCTGGAGCAGATTAGAAAAACCCAACCACTACTTGATCACTGGCGCTCATCACTAGAGAGCGCCGTGGCAATCGGGAAGATAAGCCCCGTTTATCGCTGGGCAAGGCAGCAAATCGCAGACCAGCAAGTTCTATTGGAGGGAATGGACTTAGCCACGAGGAACCTCAGGGTGGTGGTTCGCAGAATCGACTTCCTAGTCAGGGATCAAAAACCTAGACCAGAGCTGGCGAGACTGGTTGCCAAGTTCCTGATTGCAGTTGACCTTTTAGAGAGTTCGCTCGATGACTTCTCCTTGGCTCAAAAGGCCAGAAAGTATTTGATGAAGGTGGCTCCTGAGCTTGGGGTTTATCCGCAGCTAAGCCTGAACGAGCAGGTGATTGTGTTTCAGTTGCGCCCAATGTTTGTTGATTTGTGCCAGGCCAGCGGCATAGATCCCGAACAAGCCAAAGGCCTGCTTCCTAGGGTTGAGTAAACTGAGGCCCATGACTTACAACCTGATCCTGCTTCGTCACGGCAACAGCATTTGGAACCAAAAGAATCTCTTCACCGGTTGGGTGGATGTTGACCTAAGCGATCAGGGCCGCGAGGAGGCGAAGCGGGCAGGTGAGTTGCTCGGTCAATCCGGACTTAAGCCAGATCTGCTGTTCACATCGGTACTCAAGCGCGCAATCAACACCGCTCACATCGCGCTAGATCAGATCGATCGAAACTGGATTCCAACCGAGCGCAGCTGGAGACTGAACGAGCGTCACTACGGTGCGCTGCAGGGCCTAGACAAGGCAGAGACCTTGGAGAAGTACGGTCCAGAACAGTTCCAAATCTGGCGCAGAAGCTACGATGTCCCGCCGCCTGAGATTTCGGACGACAACGAGTTCTCTCAAGCCCACGATGAGAGATATGCAGATTTGGGATCAGCGCTTCCCAGAACTGAATGCCTCAAAGACGTTTTGGTTCGTATGCTCCCTTACTGGCACTCAACCATCGCACCAAAGCTTCAGCAGCAGAAGACCGTGTTAATCACCGCTCACGGAAACTCTTTGCGTGCACTGGTAAAGCACCTAGATGGCATTTCCGATGAGGAGATTGCGGAGTTAAACATCCCAACCGGGATCCCGCTGCACTACAAGCTCGATGCAGATTTCAAGCCACTAATCAAGGGCGGGGAATACCTTGACCCCGAAGCGGCTGCAGCCGGAGCAGCAGCAGTTGCCAACCAGGGTAAGAAGTAACTAGTTCTCGGTCCATTCACCGGTCTGCAAGAAGCTGACCTTGGCTGAAATGTCGACCACGTGGTCGGCAAAGCGTTCGAAGTAACGAGAAGCCAGTGTCACATCAACCGTGAACATGGCGTTCTCTTTCCAGTCATCTGCCAACACAACCTCGAAGACCTTGCGGTGCAGTCGGTCGACCGCCTCATCCTGGGCTTGGATTTCTCGAGCGAGGTCTAGGTCGGTGTTACCGAGCAACTTGATTGCCTTACCAACAAGCTCCAAATCAATTCGAGCCATATCTTCAAAAGTCTTGCGAAGCGAGGCAGGGACGGCGCTGCCTGGAAAGCGATAGCGAGCGATTGCGGCAATGTGAGAAGCAAGCGCTCCCATGCGTTCAATCGAGGCACTCATTCTCAGTGCCGAAACCAAGATTCTTAGATCGCGAGCAACCGGAGACTGGGTAGCTAAAACCTTGATGACCAGCTCGTCCAGTCCTAGAGCGCGCTCTTCGTTGGATGCAGCGAGCGCAAGAGCCTCATCGGCTAGCGAAACATCTGAGTTCAAAAAAGCTCTGGAGGCCTTGTCCATGATGGTTTCTGCGGACTCAGCAAGTTGTACAAGACGCTCCTGAACCTCAGTGAGCTCCTGTTGAAAAACCTGTCGCATGCTCATCCCTGCTTCCTAACTGGGTGCCCTAAGCTTCCCGACCCAAAGCAAACAATTGCTTAATTCGTTGCAAACCAGCTGATAACTCTGTGTCAGATTTGCACACCCTGATTTAGTCTAGGCACATATGGTGCCAGTTAACTTGGTAAACAGTTAGAGCGGAGCGAAATGGGCTTGTGGTCCTCCAGAAGCAAAACCTCTGAGTCAGAGGTGGATGCTTTTGAGCAGGTCGCGTCCCAGGTGGTGGACGTCATCGCAACCGCGGGTGTGGTCTTGGACTCTCAGAACAATGTCTTGCGAGCATCTCCGGGAGCCGTGCAATTTGGTTTAGTGCAAAATCGGCGACTGGTTCATTCCTCGCTGGTGAGGCTGTGCGATCGAGCCCGCAATCAAACCGGAGCTGTGGTTGAGGAGATGCTGCTCGAATCTGGCCTGCAGCGTGAGCCGGTTTGGGTGCAGGCGCGAGCAGCTCGCTTCGGCGACAAATACATGATGCTCTTGGTTGACGATCGCACCGAAGCTAAAAAACTCGAGGACACCCGCCGCGATTTTGTGGCAAATGTTTCTCATGAGCTCAAGACCCCAATCGGCGCCATTGGTCTGCTGGCAGAAGCCATTCAAGGCGCTGGTGATGACCCGGAGATGATTCGTAAGTTCTCTAGCTCTCTGATTCGTGAAAACCAAAGATTGGCGAGCCTGGTTCAAGAACTCATGCAGCTCTCTCGGGTGCAAAGTGCAGCTGGGCTAGAAAACGCAGTTGAGGTCGATTTGTCAGTTGTGGTCTCCGATGCCATCGACCGAAATCAGGTCCTTGCTGAAAAGCGCAACATCAAGGTGCAGGGCAGTACCAGCCCGAGTCTCAAAATTCTTGGCGATTACGAAATGTTGGCAACGGCGGTAAAGAATCTGATTGAAAACGCAATTGTCTATTCCGAGCCCGGTACCCAGGTCGGGGTTGGCTTGAAAGAGGTAGATGGCGTTGCTGAGATCTCGGTAACCGACTCTGGAATCGGAATACCTGAGTCGGAGCAGGAGCGAATCTTTGAGCGCTTTTATCGCGTCGATCCATCGCGCTCAAGAGAGACCGGTGGCACCGGACTGGGCTTGGCGATCGTGAAGCACATCGCTGCTAACCATGGTGGCCAAGTAAAGCTTTTCTCCCAACCTGGCGTGGGTTCTACATTCACGCTTCGCCTACCAATCACGCTCCAGGAGGACTAAGTGGCAAGAGTGCTTGTTGTTGAGGATGAAGTCGGTCTCAGGGAGCCGTTGGTTTACCTGCTGCAAAAAGAGGGCTACGACATCATCGAGGCCGAGGATGGCAATGCCGCGGTTGAACTATTCAAATCACACCATCCTGATTTGATTCTTCTGGATTTGATGCTGCCGGGCATGTCGGGCAATGAGGTGTGTAAGCAGATCCGAACCGAGTCTCAGGTGCCAATCATCATGCTCACAGCAAAAGATGCGGAGATTGACAAGGTCGTTGGGCTAGAGCTCGGTGCGGATGACTATGTCACAAAGCCCTACTCCACAAGAGAATTGCTCGCTCGAATGAAGGCCGTGTTGCGTCGCGGCCGAGAGTCCGTGCAGCAGGAGCCGGGGTTGTTACGTGCAGGAAATGTCGTGATGGACATCGAGCGCCACACCGTAACTGTTAATGGCGAACCAATAGCCATGCCGCTGAAAGAGTTTGAGCTCCTGGAGCTTTTGTTAGAAAACGTGAATCGAGTGCTCACGCGAGGACAAATCATCGACCGAGTGTGGGGTTCCAACTATTTCGGCGATACCAAAACCTTGGATGTTCACGTTAAGCGAATCAGATCAAAAATCGAAGACGATCCGTCCAGGCCGAAGCACCTGCTAACCGTGCGAGGCTTGGGATATAAATTCGAGGTTTAGTTCAACGCTTCGACAAACGGACGGTACTCAGCTAGCGAGCCATCCATCACCGGGACCAGCATTTCAATCGGATCAGAGCCGTTTGAAACGAAGATGCTGTGTAGCGATCCAGGCTTTTCATCGAGGTTGAAAACCACACCCTCGGTGCCGTTGTAACCAATGTCAAACTTGCCCGAAGCCTTCACTTCAAAAGCAACTCGTATGTCCTCGCCGGATGCATCTTTGGTCTGAATCGATGCCATAACCGGCTCCATTCCAGAGTTCACAAAGCTTCCAATCAGCATCGCCTTGTTGCCAGAACCCTTGATAATCATCACGTTTCTTGCCTTCAAGGTGTCAACATCGAGCATCGTGCCATCGCTTGGTGAATACATATCCAAGGATGCAATCTCGCGAGAGAAAGAGCAGCCAGTTAGCAAGGTGGTGGCTAGCACGAGTGAAGTCAAGGTAGCAATCTTCTTGATTTGCAAGGGTCCTCCGGGGGCCGTTTCTGAGGCAATTCTAACCTAGGAGAATGGGCTTTCCTGTGGTAAAATCAGGCTTTTGGAGCCGAAAGAAGTTTATGAAATTTGAAGTTGGCGAGACCGTCGTTTACCCACACCACGGAGCCGCAGAAATCATCGAAGTCTCCGAAAAGACAATTCGTGGCGAGACCCAGACTTATCTCAAGCTCAAGGTGGCACAGGGTGATCTGATCATTCAGGTCCCTGCGGCAAATGTTGAGATGGTCGGCGTTCGAGATGTCATCGATAAAAAGGGTGTCCAGCAAGTTTTTGATGTTTTGCGAGCAGAGTTTGTGGAGGAGCCGACCAACTGGTCAAGGCGCTACAAGGCAAACCTAGAAAAGCTGGCATCTGGTGATGTGGTCAAGGTATCTGAGGTAGTTAGAGATCTTTGGAGACGTGATCAGGACCGTGGACTTTCGGCTGGAGAGAAGCGCATGCTTGCTAAGGCCAGGCAGATTTTGATTTCTGAATTGGCCCTGGCCAGAAAAGTCGACGAGGAAAAGGCCTCGGCTGAACTAGATAAGGTTCTGGCCTCTTAGTCGTGAAATCTTCCGTAATCCTGGTTGCCGCCGGTCGAGGTGAGCGACTGGGGCTTGGAATTCCAAAAGCGCTAGCAAAAGTCGCTGGAAAAACCTTGCTCGAGCACTGCCTCGACGTCCTGAGGGATCTCTCGCCACCACTTGTCGTTGTTGTGGCGCCATCAGATCACCTGGCCCAATTTGAAGAGCTGGTCAAACCTTATGGCTTACCCCTGAAAGTCGTTGCCGGTGGAGATACCAGGCAAGCCTCGGTGAAAAATGGGCTAGCGGTTGTCGACACGGACAATGTTCTAGTTCACGATGCTGCACGTTGCTTCGCACCCAGGGAGCTTTTCCTGAGCGTTGAGAGCGCCCTTGATCAGGCCGCAAGTGTCGTGCCAGGAATTGGGGTTTCCGACACCATCAAAGAGGTTTCTGAGGGTTGGGTCGAAAAGACCCTGGAGCGAGCAAAGCTGGCCGCAGTTCAAACCCCACAGGGTTTTCAAGTTTCAGCACTTCGCTCCGCAATAAACGCTGCCACGGTTGATTTCACAGATGAAGCTGGGCTCATGGAAGCGTTCGGTCACAAGACCTGTGTCGTCGCAGGTTCCGACCGGGCCTTCAAGGTAACCACCCCGGCTGACCTAGATCGGGCTGAAGTAGGGCAAGCAAACTTCCGAACCGGTATTGGCACCGATGCCCACAAGTTTTCAGACAGCGGTGAGCTTGTGCTGGGCTGCCTCAGCTGGCCCGAGTATCCCAGGCTCGAGGGACATTCAGACGGCGATTCGGTAGCGCACGCAATCGTCGATGCACTACTAACCGCCGCAGGACTTGGGGATATCGGAAGTAATTTCGGGGTGGATAGGCCTCAGTTCAAGGGAGCCTCTGGGGAGGTGTTCATCTCAGAGACCTTGTCGATGATCAAATCCGCAGGCTTTGAGGTTTCCAACATCGCAGTTCAAATAGTTGGTGACAAGCCCAAGGTTGGACCACGTCGTGCCGAGCTGGAGGCAAGACTCAGTGAGGTGGTTGGTGCACCTGTGTCGGTGGCAGCCACCACCACTGATGGTCTGGGTTTTCTTTCGGATGCTCGCGGTGTTGCCGCGGTGGCAACCGCGCTATTGAAAGTGCGTAGCTAGGCTTTAGCCCATGAAGCTGTTTGATACCCGCGCTGGCGAGATAAGAGAGTTTGTCCCGCAAAGGCCCAATGAGGTGTCAATCTACGTCTGCGGTCCGACCGTGCAGTCAGCCCCACACATTGGTCATCTCAGATCTGCTTTGGTTTATGACCAACTCGCGCGCTGGTTTGAATATCGCGGGTTCAAAGTCACGCTGGTTAGAAACGTTACCGACATCGATGACAAGGTTTTGGAGAAGGCCCAACAAGAGGGCATCGAATGGTGGGCCCTTGCGCTGAAGAACGAGCGCGAGTTCTCGGAGGATTATCAGAGGCTTGGCATTCGCCCAGTGGCCTATGAACCAAGAGCAACCGGGCACATACCGCAGATGGTTGAGCTGATTGAGCTGCTCATCGCGCGCGGGCATGCCTATAAAGCGCTCGATGGAAGCGCAAATGTCTACTTCGACACCGCCAGTTGGCCAAGCTACGGTGAGCTCACTAATCAATCCACCGATCAGATGGAATCCGAGCAGTCTTCCCCCGATAAGAAGAGAGCTCAGGACTTTGCGCTTTGGAAGAGCATGAAGCCGGGTGAGCCACAAAGCGCCGGTTGGCCAACTCCATTCGGATTTGGTCGCCCTGGATGGCACATTGAGTGCTCGGCGATGGCAACTAGATACTTGGGTGAACATTTCGATATTCATGGCGGCGGGCTCGATCTTCGATTCCCACATCACGAGAACGAACTCGCACAGTCTCAGGCAGCGGGACACAAGTTTGCGAACTATTGGATCCACAACGGGCTAATCACGACCTTGGGCCAAAAGATGTCTAAGTCTTTGGGCAATTCGGTTTCCTCGGGTGAGCTATTTGCTCTGGCTCCTGGCGCAGCGGTTCGTTATTACCTACTCAGCGCTCACTATCGATCGGTCCTTGATTATCAGGCCAGCGTCCTTCAGGAAGCTCAGACTGCGCTGGAACGCCTGCATGGTTTCTTAGAGCGAGCCCAGCGTGAGTTATCAGGTTCACGCTTTGCTCAGATTGAGGCTTCCGCATTGCCTGATGAATTCGTATCCGAGTTGGATGATGATTTGAATGTGCCAGCGGCGCTCGCGGTTATGCACGAGTTGGTAAGAGCGGGTAATGCCGATCTGGATAACGAGAGAATTCGCGATGCTCACGAAAAGCGTTGCCAGCTGCACGCCATGCTCTCGGTTTTGGGATTAGCCCCTGAGCAGTGGGGTAGCGAAGTATCCAAAGAGCACCACGCTTTGGATTCCCTGATGGCCGGATTGATTGCGGAGCGCAATGAAGCCCGTGCCAACAAAGATTATGCTCGCGCTGATCAAATCCGTGATCAGCTTGCCAGCAGCGGAATTGAACTTTATGACTCTGCTGACTCAACACACTGGAGATTGACTGATGGCTAAATTGGGAAGACCCGGCGCTTCAAAGGGCAAAAAAGGCGCGACCAAGGGAACCGGCGGTCACGGGCGACAGGCACTTGAGGGCAGGGGCCCAACACCAAAGGCCGAGGATCGCCCCTATCACAAAGCACACAAGGCAAAGCAGGCTGCTCTCAAAGCTGGTCCAAAGTCTTCAAAATCCGCCGTCAAACCAGTTCGCAAAGGTGAGTTTGTTGCTGGTCGCTCGGGAATGGGGCAGCGCGCGATTTCAGGCGAAGTTCTCTCTGGCAGAAACTCGGTGGTTGAGGCGCTGAAAACCAAGGTGCCGGCGACTGCGATGTTCATTGCGCAACGAATTGAAATTGATGACCGGGTGAAGGAAGCGATTGCAATTGCAAATCACCGCGGAATTCCTATCAATGAGGTCACCAGGCCTGAAATTGATCGAATGACCGGGGGAGATGCGGTCCACCAGGGGATCGCACTTCAGGTCCCGCCCTACAACTACAAGCACCCAATGGAATTGCTCGATAGAGCAAAAGCATCCGGCCAGCCGCCATTGTTGGTTGCACTGGATGGAATCACCGATCCAAGAAACCTGGGTGCGATCATTCGGTCGGTCGCTGCATTCGGCGCGCACGGTGTCATCTTGCCGCAGCGCAGAAGTGTTGGTGTGACTGCGGCTGCCTGGAAAACCAGCGCTGGTGCGGCTGCCAGAATCCCGGTGGCACTCGCTTCAAATTTGAATCAGGCCATTAAGGAATACAAGCAAAAGGGTCTTTTCGTGATTGGTCTTGATGGCGAGGGCGAAGTAAGCCTGCCCGATCTGGCATTGGCTGACAGGCCGCTTCTGGTGATTGTTGGTTCTGAGGGCAAGGGGCTTTCAAGGTTGGTCCAGGAAAACTGCGACCAGGTAGTTTCCATTCCGATTTCTTCGGCCACTGAGTCTTTGAACGCCGGAATCGCTGCCAGCGTCGCGCTTTATCAGATTGCGATGGCTCGCGCTTAGACCTTGTCTCTCCAATCACCATCTTCGTCATCATCTGTGACCAGGATGGTCCCTGAGGGAACTGGATCATTGAGTGTAATCAGCTCTGTGGTGGGTCCAATCAGAGCTTCTTCATCCCTTCTAACGCTTAGAACTTCTGCAACATACGACCGAACCGCGTCCAACATTGGAACGTCTTTGCCGAGCCGCTCCGACATATACCAGCGGTGCTCTAGAACTTCGTGGAAAATCTCAGCTGGCTCCAACTTTCCAGTGAGGTGATGGGGGATGGACGTGATTACTGGCTCGTAGACCTCGCTAAGCCATTCATGGGCCATAACCTCCTCATCCGCTCCCGATCGAGCATTTGAAAGTCGGTACTCGTCGATATCGTTCAGGAGTCTCCGAGCCTGGTTCTCCTCAACATCAAGTCCAGTCAGGAGAAGTAGTCGTCTGGCGTGGTGTCCCGCATCAACAACCTTGGGTTGGATTCTCACCGTTTTGCCATCGGCCTCTTGAACCATAGAGAGCTCTTCGATATCGAAACCCAGTTCATTCAGCCGCTTTACTCGCTTCGCAATTCTCCAGCGCTCAGAGGTGTCGAAGCTCTCGACTGCCGTTAGTTCACGCCAAAGTTCGTGATACTTATCCACGATTCTTTGGCTCACGCTGGTTGGGTCGATGTCCACAGCTTTACCAGATGCCAAGAGGTCCATTAGTTCACCCGCAATGTTCACGCGAGCAATCTCAAGGTCGTTCTCGCGCTGGCCATTGGATAGACGTGAGTCATAGAGTTGGCCAGTTTCAGCATCGACCAAATAGGCGGCAAACTTTCCCGCATCGCGCCGAAAAAGAGTGTTTGAAAGCGAGACATCGCCCCAGAAAAACCCAATTAGATGCAGGCGAACCAGCAGCAGCGCCAGCGCATCCACCAGTCTTTTGGCGGTTGCCTCGCGCAATCCCTGCGACCACATCGCGCGATAGGGCAGCGAAAACTTGAGGTGCCGAGTTATCAAAACCGCCGGTAGCGGATTGCCATCAACATCAGTTCGATTGTTGATGATGGCAAATGGTTCAACACAAGGCACGTCCAGCTTCTCGAGCCTTCGGAGCATGTCGTATTCGCGCTTTGCAAGATCGAACAAGGTCTCTTTTATGGCGATTACATGATCTTCAAGATGCGCAAATCTAACCGTGTGACGAGAGAGTCCTTTGGGGAGAGCCGCAATGTTTTCTTTAGGCCAGTCCTCTAATGGCAACTGCCACGGCAGATCCAGCAGAGCTGGTTCCGCCGTGGCAGCTGTGATGCTTAGTTGTGAAGCCACTAGTTCAGTCTTAGTCCGCTCTCGGCGTCGAAAACGTGAACTGAGCCAGCCTCAGCCTGAAGGTGGATTCGCTCGCCAGCACGTGGGTGGCTGATGGCGTCAACACGAACCACAATGTTGTGCTCGGTGCCATCTAGCTGCGCACGACCGTAGAGGTAGCCATCAGAGCCCAGCTCTTCAACTACATCGACGTCCACAACTAGACCGTGCTCAGCCACGGTTAGCTTCTCTGGACGAATACCAACGGTAACTCTCGAGCCGCTGGCTTTGGCTAGCACCTCGCGAGAAATTGGTAGCACTGCGTCACCGAACTGAACGCCACCATCAACGATTGGTAGCTGAACCAGGTTCATGGCTGGGGAACCGATGAAGCCTGCGACAAAAACGTTGCCTGGACGGTCATAGAGGTTTCTTGGAGTGTCAACCTGCTGCAGGATGCCATCCTTCAAGACTGCTACGCGGTCACCCATGGTCATAGCTTCAACCTGGTCGTGAGTCACGTAGACGGTGGTTACACCTAGGCGACGCTGCAGTGAAGCGATCTGGGTACGAGTCTGGACGCGAAGCTTGGCGTCAAGGTTTGATAGCGGCTCGTCCATCAGGAACACCTGAGGCTTACGAACAATCGCGCGACCCATGGCAACGCGCTGACGCTGACCACCGGAGAGAGCCTTTGGCTTGCGGTTTAGGTATGGCTCGAGGTCGAGAAGCTTTGCTGCCTCGAGAACGCGCTCGGCGCGCTCTTCCTTGCTCACTCCAGCGATCTTTAGGGCAAAGCCCATGTTCTCAGCCACGGTCATGTGTGGGTAGAGCGCGTAGTTCTGGAAGACCATCGCGATGTCGCGGTCTTTTGGTGGAATGTCGGTGACGTCGCGGTCGCCAATGAAAATTGCACCCTCGTTTACCTCTTCGAGGCCGGCTAGCATTCTTAGCGAGGTGGACTTTCCACAACCAGAAGGACCAACCAAAACCAGGAACTCACCGTCGGCGATTTCTAGATTTAGCTTGTCTACAGCTGGCTTGGTTCCACCCGGGTAGAGGCGGGTTGCGCTGCGAAATGACACTGATGCCATGATTTCTCCTTCACCGGCAGGTACGTGCCGGACGATCCGTAGTGATAGGTGTTTGCCATTGGCGAACTTTATAAGTATGGCACCGCGTTTAGAATTTAGAGCGCTTGTAATAAAGCCGATACCAAACAGTCAGGATGCGAACCATGACCAACCCAAAGCCAACCCGTTCTCAGCAGCGTGAGCAGGCCCGCCAGAAGGCAAGGGAATTGCGCGAGCAAAATGCTAAGAAGGAAAAGCGTTCCAAGCTAACCCTTCAGCTTTCGGTCGTTGGTGTCGCACTTGCAATCATCGGTGGCGTGGTCGGTGTGATTGCGTATGAAGCTGCGAACCGCGCCGAGGCTCCAGTAGTGGATTCAACCCCTGCAAACCTAACTGATCTTGGTGGTTTGAAGGTTGGAGTTGGCCTGCAGGCGTTTACCGCAACCAACACACCAACCCCTGACTCGACTGAAAAGACTCCTGAGATCATCCTTTACGTCGACTATCAGTGCCCGATTTGCCAGGCCTTTGACGTTCCAAATGAGTCTCAGTTGCGTTCTTGGGTTGATACCGGTGCGGCGACAGTTGAAATTCGCCCGCTTAGCTTCCTGGACCGCGCATCACTAAATGAATACTCATCGAGAGCTGCTAATGCGGCATTCTGTGTCGCTAACTTCCAGCCGGACTCATTCTTTGACTTCCATGGAACCTTGATGAAGAACCAGCCTCAGGAAGGCACCGAAGGTCCAAGCGACCAGAAGCTTTTCGATTTTGCCGCCCAGGCAGGAGCTGGAACTGAAGAAATCAAGGGCTGCATCCAGGCCAAGAGTTTTGGCGAGTACGTCGAACAGCACACTCAGTTTGTGCTATCCAATCCGCAGGATGGAGTGACCGTTTCGGGAACTCCGACAATCCTGGTGAATGGAAAGCAATACACCTGGAATACCGGTGATGAACTCGTCTCACCTGAGCGATTTGCTCAGTTCGTGTCATCCTCAATGGCCGAGTAAGTCTGGATTTCACCGTCGGCGACCAAATCGCAGCCATAGGTGCAGTTCTGGGGTCTGATTCTCGGCAAACTCACAGATTTGAATTTCGGGATAAAGCTGAAACAAATTTCAGTTAACTTTTAGGATGAGTCGGAATTGCCGACAGACAAGCTAGGAAACAGTGAACGTAGAACTTTGGGTCTGGGGACTCACAATCTTCATCCTTACCGCAGTTTTAGTGATTGATTTCATCTATCAGGCAAAGAATCCTCACGATCCCAGCTTTAAGGAATCTGCGATTCAGAGTTCGATCTACATCACTTTGGGATTGCTGTTCACTTTTGTAATCGGCTGGGTCTGGGGACCACAGTTTGGCCAGGAGTATCTGGCCGGGTTCATTACAGAGAAGTCGCTGTCGGTGGACAACGTCTTTGTCTTCCTGGTCATCTTCACTCAGTTCGCGGTTCCAAGAGCGCTCCGCAGCCAGGCACTGTTAATTGGTATCGCCATCGCGCTGATTTTGAGATTTGTTTTCATCCTGTTGGGTGCCACTTTCATCGAGAACTTCAGCTGGGCCTTCTACGCCTTCGGTGCCTTCTTGCTGCTTACCGCAATCAAGATCATGAAGGACACTTTCAACGGCCTGAAAGAGTCTGAGCATGAGGAGTTCGCCGGCGGCAAGCTCATTCAGTTCTTGCAACGCAAGATGAACACCACTGATGAGTATCACGGCTCAAAGATGACCATTGTCAAAAACGGAAAGCGCTATGCAACTCCGCTGCTGCTTGTGATGATCGCCATCGGATTCACCGACTTGCTATTTGCCCTCGACAGTATTCCCGCAATCTACGGACTTACCGAAGAGCCTTACATCGTATTTGTGGCAAACGTCTTTGCGCTGCTTGGCCTGAGGCAGCTTTACTTCTTGCTCGGTGGCTTGATGGAGAGACTGAAGTACCTCGGTGTTGGCCTCTCGCTAATCTTGGCCTGGATCGGATTCAAGCTTGTCGTCCACGCCCTGCACAAAAACGAGCTGCCATTCATCAACGGTGGTGAGCCCATCAAGGTAATCCCAGAAATCCCGACCGAGTTGTCTTTGATGGTGATTCTGGTGACTCTAATCATCACCACCATCTGGTCTCTTGCTGCAACCGCAGGCGAGGCGAAGAAGAACAAGGCTGAAATCAAGGAATAGCCCAACTCAAGCAGGCTTGTCCTAGCGCGAGAACGGCCAAACGCCGATAAACTTTTCGCGCAACAGGCCGACTTGGCGCAATTGGTAGCGCACCGCACTTGTAATGCGGGGGTTACGGGTTCGAGTCCCGTAGTCGGCTCCATGGGGAACCAAATACTGGAGAGGAAACCATGGAATTCAACTTTCTCGCTTGGGCTTTAGCTGCTGTCGCAGGCATTGCAATCGGTGCGGTCTGGTTTGGACCAAAGACCTTCTTCCCGATCTGGTGGAAGCTGATGGGCAAATCACCAAATGACCAGCCCGGTGGCGCAAACATGGGGGTTGTTTTCGGGCTCACCTTCCTGGGCGCTTTTGTCCAGGCAGCAGTGCTTCATGTGGTGATTGATTTGGCCCAGACTGCCAACGGCAACCTGGACTGGTTTGGTGGCTTGGCAACCGGAGCGCTTATGGGTGTTGGATTTGCAGCGGCAACTGTCCTAGGTCACAAACTGTTTGGCGGAATCTCTTTGAAGGTGTGGGTTCTGGAGGTTGGGCAAGACATTGTTTCGCTCGCCGTTATGGGAGCAATCATCGCATCGATGATTTAGTTTCGAGGCCTTAGCTCTGCGACCATAGGGCAGACAAACGGGTCTGCGTTATTGCTCAGCCCAACCTTGTTCAAATGCTTCATGATGACCAGGTAGCTCTTTGCTAGCCCCATCTCAACCATCGTGATGTCGTTCTGTCTGCAGAACTCACTTACGATCGCATGTGCCTTCTTCAGATAGGGTCTGGCCATAGATGGGAAAAGGTGGTGCTCAACCTGGTAGTTCAGGCCACCCATCAAGTTGTCCTTGAGCCAGCTGCCCCTGATGTTTCTCGAGGTCAAAACCTGACGCGAGAAGAAGTCCAAGTTTGAGTCTTTGGCAACCAGCGGCATGCCCTTGTGGTTAGGGGCGAACGCTGCTCCCATGAAAAAACCAAAGGTCATCATCATGAAAAACCAAAGTGCGATACCCCACCAAAATCCAAACATCAGACCCAGAATCACAAGGGGAGCGTTCTGGCGAATCATCATCAGTGAGAATTCCAAGACTCGAATCGAGAGCTTGCGATCCTTGCGTGCAAGTCCAGCGAAAGAGTCCAGCAGTAGATCAAATCCGGTGAAGAGCAACAGGAACGGAAATAAGTATCCCTGTCGGTCTGAGAACCAGCGCTCAATGCCCTTTTTTGATTCCTTTGACTCCGTTGTGAAGCTCAGCACTCGAATGGCAATATCGGGGTCTTCACCAATTTGATTCGGTCGCTGGTGGTGCTTGTTGTGCTTTCTTAGCCAAAAGCCGTAGCTCAATCCGGCAAACAAATTGGCCAGAATCAAACCCAACCAGTCGTTGGCCTTGTTGTTCTGAAAGATTTGGCGGTGGGCCGCTTCGTGGGCAATAAACCCATACTGAGCGCTAAGGATGCCAAGCAAACCCGCCAATCCAAACCCAGCCAAAATCCAAAGCATGGACTCGTCATAGGCGACCGCCGATAACCCGGTTAGCACCCAGATGCCGATGGCTAAGAGCGAGATGATGCCTAGTCGAATGATGTAGAACGAGGGCTTCTTCAGCAGTAGCCCAGCATCTCTTACCTGCACCAGAACCTGGTGGAACAAAGTGGTGGATTGGCCAGTGTAAGTTGCGCTCATTTGTGCAGTCTAGGGACCAAATCTGAATATCCGGTCCGAATCATCGAATAGGCTTAGAAATTGTGCAGGCAACGAGGCTTGAGCATGATTTGCTCGGTGAACGAGAAGTTCCCAATTCCGCCTACTGGGGTATTCACACCCTCAGGGCAATAGAAAACTTTCCCATTAGCGGTGTCCCAATCGGGCACTACCGCTCTTTTGTCAGGGCCTTTGGTTTCATCAAGGAGGCCGCCGCAATAGCAAACCTCGAACTTGGCGCATTGGACCCAGAGCTTGCTCCGCTAATCATTCAGGCGTGCATCGATGTAAGAGACGGCAAGCTGGACTCAGAATTCGTGGTGGACGCTATTCAGGGTGGTGCCGGTACCTCCTCAAACATGAACGCCAATGAGGTAATTGCAAACCGCGCTCTTGAAATCATGGGAGCTCAAAAGGGTGATTACGCCAAGATTCATCCGCTCAACCACGTGAACGCCTCTCAATCAACCAATGACGTTTACCCCACCGCGGTGAAGATCGCACTAATCATCGAAATCCTTGCGCTACTAAAGGAGATCGCTCACCTTAGAACAGAGGTTGATCGCAAAGCCAAAGAGTTCTCCAAGGTAATCAAGATGGGCCGCACGCAGCTGCAGGATGCGGTTCCGATGACCCTTGGTCAAGAGTTTGCGGCCTGGTCCCAGACCCTTGGTGAGGACGAGGGTCGACTGCGAGAGATCATTCCACTGCTCAGCGAAATCAACCTCGGTGGCACAGCTATTGGCACCAAAATCAACACCCCAGATGGCTATCCGCAAACTGTGGTGAGGGAGCTTTCAAGACTCTGTGAGCACGAGTTCGTGCTGGCCGAGAACCTAATCGAGGCGACCAGTGACACCGGTGTTTTTGTTTCTACATCTTCGGTGCTGAAGAGATTTGCCACCAAGATTTCTAAGATTTCCAGCGACCTCAGATTGCTCTCTTCTGGACCAAGAGCTGGACTTGGCGAGATCAACCTTCCGGCTCGACAGGCTGGGTCATCAATCATGCCTGGCAAGGTAAACCCGGTGATTCCAGAGGTGGTTAACCAGATTGCCTTCACTGTGATCGGAAACGATTTGACGGTCACAATGGCCGCTGAGAGCGGTCAGCTTCAGCTCAACGCATTCGAGCCAATCATCGCGAGATCTTTGATGATGAGTATCACCTATCTGCGAAAGGGCTGCAGGGTGCTGGCAGATTACTGCGTATCCGATATCACCGCCAACGAAGAGTACCTGCGCTCAACAGTTGAGAATTCGATCGGATTGGTTACCGCACTCGCGCCAACTGTTGGCTACGAGAACGCGACCGCAATTGCAAAATACGCTCAGGAAAGCGGCACGACAGTCAAGACCGCGGCAATCAAACTTGGCCTACTGAGCGCAGAACAGTTTGACGAGATTTTGGGAGATGTCGACAAACTAAGTGGGCAGTCTTAGATAACGTACTGAACCGCCAGAGTTGTTAGCGGCGCAAAAACCAGTGCGGGCAACAAATCAGCCACGCTAACCATTCGCAGTTGCAACAGGCGCAAACCAGTTCCCAGAAGCAAAATGCCTCCGGTCGCAGTGATTGAAGCCACCACGCTTGCTGGCATGAGTGAACCAGCTCCGATCGCTACCACGGTCAGGAGTCCTTGCCAGATTCCTACCGGCAAAGCACTGAATGCCACGCCCCAACCAAGCGCTGCGGCAAATGCGATCGCGGTGAAACCATCGAGCGTGGACTTTAGGGCAAGGATGTCAAAACCCTGACCTAATCCATCCTGCAGAGCGCCCAGTACCGCCATTGGACCGATTGTGAAGAGAAGTGAGGAATTGACAAATCCCTCAATGAACTTTTTCCTGTCGCCGCTTCCTGCTGTTTTTTGCTGCAGCCAGCCGCCGAAGTCCTCCAGGTGCTGCTCGATTTTCAAAAGCGAGCCTGTGATACCACCCAAGAGCAAAGCGCCCAGCACCACCAGAAGCGTGCCAGCAGCACCAACTTCAGCTACGAAATCTTTGTCTTGCAGTGCGGACAGATTCAAGGCGCCAATTACCAGGACCACCAAGCCCATAGCATCGGTGAGAGTTTTTGACATGCGCTCGGGTAGTCGGTTTCCGAGCAGAACACCGATAGTTGCGCCCGCGAGAATCGCGAGGACGTTTATGATGCCCATTGAGGACTAGGCCCCCAGGAATTTCAAGAGCTCGTAAACCAGAAAACCTGGCCATACCAGAGCTTTGAGAAACCCCAGCACACCCATCCAAAAGTCGGTCGCGGTCGAAATGTAGTAGATAACCGCACCGATAAACCCAACGCCGTAGATCGATCCAGTACCAGCAGAAAACTTAGCCATAGGGCTAGCCTAGTTTGATGGCTTGAAAGTGATGCTCACCGAGTTGATGCAATAGCGGTCTCCGGTAGGAGTTTGTGGGGCATCATCGAAAACGTGTCCGAGGTGGGAACCACACTTGGAACAGCGGACCTCAGTCCTGATCATGCCGTGTGAGCGATCTTCGATGTACTCGATCGCATCATTGTCCTGAGGCTTATAGAAACTTGGCCAGCCGCAGTGCGAATCAAACTTGGTATCTGCCTCAAATAGAAAAGCATCGCAGCCTCGGCAGTGGTAGCTACCCGATCTGGTTTCATTCAGTAGTTCACCGGTATATGCGCGCTCTGTGCCTGCCATGCGCAGCACGTGGTACTCGAACTCTGTTAGCTCAGCTTTCCACTGCTCGTCGGTTTTATAGACCTCGTACTTCAATTCATGCACTCCTTTAGAGCTTTATAACCGTTTAGTAACTAATTTCATGCCGGTAAATAAACCCTTGTATTTCCCTCAGTACAGCGTAAAGTTGCGAGAGTCGAGTTGTAGCATTTCAGCCCGATGCATTCGTGAGTTACGCGGGTGCGTAACTAGCATCAGGAGCAGTACATGGCACAAGGAACCGTAAAGTGGTTCAACTCTGAAAAGGGTTTTGGATTCATTACTCAGGATGGCGGACCGGACGTATTCGTTCACTTCTCCGCAATCCAGACCGATGGATACCGCGAGCTAAGGGAAAACCAGCGCGTTGAGTTCGATGTCAAGAGTGGCGACAAGGGCCCTCAGGCAGAGAACGTAGTGCCGCTGGCCTAAGCAATACCAATCATCTAGACCCGGTGCGTGACATACGTACCGGGTTTATTTGCACTCGGAGGGTTAGAGTGCTAAAAATGTATTAGCACTCGTTTATCGAGAGTGCTAAGAACATGTCTTAGTGCAAACGGGAGAGACCCAAATGGCGAAAATTATTCACTTCAATGAAGAGGCACGTCGTGGCCTAGAGCGCGGTCTAAACGTGCTTGCTGACACCGTAAAGGTGACCCTTGGTCCTCGTGGACGCAACGTCGTTCTCGAGAAGAAGTGGGGCGCCCCAACCATTACTAACGATGGTGTATCAATCGCAAAGGAAATCGAGCTTTCTGACCCATTCGAGAAGATTGGTGCAGAGCTTGTAAAGGAAGTTGCCAAGAAGACCGACGATGTCGCCGGTGACGGAACCACAACCGCAACCGTTCTGGCTCAGGCACTGGTCAAGGAAGGTCTGCGCAACGTCGCAGCCGGCGCCGACCCAATCAGCCTAAAGCGCGGTATCGACAAGGCTTCTGCTGCTGTTACCGAAGCTCTTCTGAAGATGGCTGTGCCAGTTGAGACCAAGGAGCAGATTGCTGCCACCGCTTCAATTTCTGCTGGTGACTCCACCATTGGTGAGATCATCGCTGAGGCAATTGACAAGGTTGGCAAGGAGGGCGTTGTAACCGTTGAGGAGTCCAACACCTTCGGCATCCAGCTCGAGCTAACCGAGGGTATGCGTTTTGACAAGGGTTATGTCTCCGCCTACATGGTTACCGACCCAGAGCGCCAGGAGGCAGTCCTTGAGGATGCTTACATCCTGATTGCAAACTCCAAGATCTCTAACATGAAGGACCTACTGCCTGTGGTTGACAAGGTGATGCAGAGTGGCAAGCCACTTCTGATCATTGCCGAGGACATCGAGGGCGAGGCTCTCGCAACTTTGGTTGTCAACAAGATCCGTGGCATCTTCCGCTCAGTTGCCGTCAAGGCACCAGGCTTTGGTGACCGTCGCAAGGCAATGCTCCAGGACATCGCAATCTTGACCGGTGGACAGGTAATTGCCGAAGAGGTTGGTCTGAAGCTTGAGAACACCGACCTAGCAATGCTTGGCCGCGCTCGCAAGGTGGTCATCACCAAGGACGAGACCACCATTGTTGAGGGTGCTGGTGATGCCGAGCAGATCAAGGGTCGCGTTGAGCAGATTCGTCGCGAGATCGGAAACACCGACTCCGACTACGACCGCGAGAAGCTCCAGGAGCGCCTAGCCAAGCTTGCCGGAGGTGTTGCAGTCATCAAGGCTGGAGCAGCAACCGAGGTTGAGCTCAAGGAGCGCAAGCACCGCATCGAGGACGCCGTTCGCAACGCAAAGGCTGCTGTTGAGGAGGGCATCGTAGCCGGTGGTGGTGTTGCACTTCTCCAGGCTGGAAAGGTCGCATTCAACGGCCTGAACCTAACTGGTGATGAGGCAACCGGTGCAAACATCGTCAAGGTTGCGATCTCTGCTCCACTGAAGCAGATCGCCGTCAACGCCGGTCTAGAGCCAGGTGTGGTCGCTGAGAAGGTTGCAAACCTTCCAGATGGCCAGGGCCTAAACGCAGCTACCGGTGAGTATGTAGACATGCTCAAGGCTGGAATTAACGACCCAGTGAAGGTGACCCGCTCTGCACTGCAGAACGCCGCATCCATCGCAGGTCTGTTCCTAACCACCGAAGCTGTCGTGGCTGAGCGTCCAGAGCCAGCTGCTGCTCCGGCAGCCGATGCTGGCGCCGGAATGGACTTCTAGAAGTCAAACTAAGAAAGCCGGAGTCGAAAGACTCCGGCTTTTCTTTTTTAGATGAACAGCCGCTGATTCGCCTGCTCAATTTCTTGATACTGAGACGCCGCCATGGCTAGCGCTTGACCGATTTGGCCAAGGCTCTGCTCGACCGCATCTGAGGAAACCCTCCAGCGACCCAGCAGTTCTTGAAACGATGTGGCTGCCACTCCTTGCCAGCTATCTTGGAGGGCACCGAGCTGCCCGTGGAGATTATTGACCTCAGCTTGCAATCTGGTGATTGTGGCTTGAATAGTTGAGTTTGCTGCGCTGATGCGCTCGCTGTCTACAGAGAAAAATGTCATGGACAAACTCTGCTCGCAAAGAGATTTCCTCGCGAGAGGTCTGGTTCAGATTGTGGAGAACTAAGACTTGCTGATCTTTGTGGATGGCAACGTGAATACGAACGTTGCTCCACCGCCTGGTGTTTCAGTCGCCCAAATCTTTCCGCCGTGGGCCTCAACGATTGATTTGGCAATAGCCAATCCAAGGCCCGATCCACCGGTATTTCGGTTTCTTGAACTATCCGCGCGATAGAAGCGCTCGAAC
>RFTL01000023.1 GCA_009923455.1 Actinomycetota bacterium
ACCAGCGGGTGGTTGAACTGAGCCAAAATCTCGCGACCCTTTTCCACGTTGTTGCCATCTAGGCGAACTACAAGCGGCTTGGTGGCGCGGTTTCCAAGAGTGTTTAGCGCACCGACAATTCCGTTTGCCACTGCGTCACAGGCGGTGATGCCACCAAAGACGTTGACGAATACGCTTCTGACCTGTGGGTCATTCAAAATCACATCCAGACCAGCTGCCATAACCTCAGCCGAGGCTCCACCACCGATGTCTAGGAAGTTTGCTGGCTTCACACCACCGTGGCGCTGACCTGCGTAGGCAACAACGTCGAGGGTGCTCATCACAAGACCAGCACCGTTGCCGATGATTCCGACCTCGCCATCAAGCTTCACATAGTTGAGGTCCATGGCCTTGGCCTTGGCCTCTAGTGGATCGAGCTCATCGCGCTCCATGGCTTCACGCTCGTGACGGAACTCGGCATTGTCATCGAATGACACCTTGCCATCCAGGGCGACAATCTTTCCTTCCTTGGTTAGAACCAGCGGGTTCACCTCAACCAAGGTTGCGTCTTCCTGCTTGAAAACCTCATAGAGCTTCACAAATACGTTGGCAACCTCGTCGACCAGCTCGGCTGGGAAGTGAGCCGCCTTGGCAATCTCAACCGCCTTAGCCTTATCAATACCGGAGACTGCAGAAACCGGGATGCGAGCCAGCGCCTCTGGGCGCTCCACTGCAAGCTGCTCGATCTCCATTCCACCCTCAACGCTGCAAAGCGAAAGGAAGGTGCGGTTGGAGCGATCGAGCAACACTGAGAAGTAAAACTCGCGATCAATCTGAGCACCCTGGGCGATCATCACACGCTTGACGATGTGACCCTTGATGTCGAGTCCTAGAATCTGCTCGGCTTTCTCCTTGGCCTCGGCTGGGGAGTGTGCAACCTTGACTCCACCTGCCTTGCCTCGACCACCGGTCTTGACCTGGGCCTTTACAACGACTGTTCCACCAATCTCAGCGGCAGCCTTCTCGGCCTCGGCTGGGGTGTCTGCGATACGACCCTGCAGCACGGGAACACCGTACTTTTCAAAAAGGTCTCTGGCTTGATACTCAAATAGATCCACGGTTTTTCCGTTTCAGAAAGGGACAACTTTTCAAAGTTTAGCGAGAAATGGACCTCAGGTTTGAGCTCTAGAGCTTTTCAATCGGAGCCATTTTGACAAGCAGTCGCTTGGTGCCTCCGGAGGCGAATCTGACCTCAGCGGTTTGGCGCGGTGGATTGCCGGCCACGGCAATAACCTTGCCCTCACCAAATGCTTCATGACGAACACGATCGCCAACTGCTAGCTCTAAGTCTTTGTTGTCTCGAATCGCCGCAGGGGTGTTGATAGCTCCCTGCCAGCTGCTTCGAGGCTGAGAGGCAGCCGGTCTGATTGCCTCTCGCTCAGCACCCTCAATCTCCAGAAGCTCCTGCGGAATGTCATTTAGGAATCCGGAGGGAATGAAGCTTGCGGTATTGCCAAACAAGGTTCGCTGGAGCGCATGCGACAAAAACAGCTTTGCCTTTGCTCTGGTGAGACCGACATACATAAGTCGGCGCTCCTCCTGCAATCCGCCTGGTTCGTCAAAGGCCCTGACATGTGGCAGAGTCCCCTGCTCCAATCCCATTAGGAATACCACCGGATACTCAAGACCCTTTGCGGTGTGGAGGGTCATCAACGAAATCGAGCCGGATTCATCTTCGATTTCATCTGCCGCGGCAGCCAGGGTCACCTCTGCCAAATAGTCAGCGACGGTACCCTCTGGGTTTTGTGCTTGCCAGTCGAAAAGCTGTCCCAGCAGAGCATCGAGGTTTTCTACTCTCGCTTCATCCTGAGGATCGCGGGATGCCTCCAACTCGGCTCGATATCCACTTCGCTGCAGGATCAGCTTCATTACATCGGCTGGGCCATCGGTTGCGCTCAGCGCATCCATCTCGTTCAGTAAATCCGCGAACTCAGTGATGGCCGCGGTCAGCTTCGGCCCAAGCGCCAGTTCACCAACATGGGATAGCGCTTGGCGGAAAGAGATATCGTTGGTGCGGGCGAACTGGGCAATCTTGAGTTCGGTTTTTTCTCCGATGCCTCGAGCCGGAAGATTGATTACCCGACGAACCGCCTCATCATTTCGACCGTTTGAAACTGCCGAGAGGTAGGCCAAAGCATCTTTAATCTCTTTGCGCTCGAAGAACTTGAGGCCACCAATAACTGCGTAGGGGATGCGCTGAGACTTCAGCTCAGCTTCGAGTGCCGGAGTGAGGGCGTTGGTGCGATAGAGCACCGCCATCTCCGAGTAGTTAACCCCTTGATCCGCTAAGCGCTTGATGCGATCAACCACGAAAGCAGCTTCATTGCGCTCGTCGTAACCGGTAAAGAGCGTGATTTTCTCTCCCGCTCCCGAGTCAGTCCAGAGGTTCTTAGCTGGGCGATATGGGTTTTGAGATATCACCGCATTGGCTGCCGAGAGGATGTTTTGGGTGCTTCGGTAGTTCTGCTCCAAAAGGATGGTTCTGGCCCCAGGAAAGTCGCGTTCGAATTCGGTGATGTTGCGAATGTCTGCCCCGCGGAAGGCATAGATGGATTGATCGGAGTCACCCACCACGGTGAGGTCAGCAGCTGGAATCACCTCGCCGGTGCGCTCATCGAAGTTGGCATACTCCTCGGGTAGGGCTCTCGTTAGCTCGCGAATCAATGCATATTGCGCATGATTAGTGTCTTGATACTCGTCAACCAACACATGGCGGAAACGTTTCTGATACCTAGCCCTCACCTCGGGGTAAGCCCTCAGCAGGTGAACGGTCTCTGAAATTAGGTCGTCAAAATCAAAGGCATTGTTTCGCTTTAGTTCTGAGGTGTAGGCCTGGTAAACCTCGGAGACGATTCGTTCCTTGGGATTGGAGCGATCTGCATTGCGCGCAAAATCTTCGGCATCTTTCAGCTCGTTCTTGGCATTCGAAATGATCGCCGCAGCCTGTTGTGGCTTGATGTCCGCATCCTCGGCCCCGGCCTCTCTGAGCAAACGCTTCAGAAGCGCTCTGGTATCGCCGGTGTCGTAGACCGTGAAGTTGGCATCGTGTCCGAGACGGTCGGCTTCCCGGCGAAGAATCTGCAGACAGGCCGAGTGGAAGGTTTTGATCCACATGCCTTCGCTTGATTGGCCGACCAAGTGCTCAACTCGCTCGCGCATCTCGGCGGCCGCCTTATTCGTAAAGGTGATTGCCAAAATCTGAGATGGCCAAAGTTCTTTCGGGGCGATGGGGCTGATGCTCGCGCTGCATCTTGGCCTCGTGCTCGCGCTGTTTGTTGCCGCGCCCTACAGCAAGATGGTGCACGGGATGTATCGCAGCCTCGCGCTGCTGCGGATTTAGTCCCGCCAGCAGAGCGTCTTCATTTGGGGTGTCGAATAGGTCTAACTGCATCGCAGGTAGCCTAGAGGGTGCGACCGACGCTTTTTAGCAAAACGTCGGGTTGGTCACTGAAGATACCGTCGACTCCAGTGGAGGCAAGCGATTTGAACCAGCCATTCACCTCGCCCTGAGCAGTTTCCACCCTTGCGGTGTAGGCATAAACCTTTAGGCCACGAGCCTTCGCCCGAAGCACAAGTTCTGAGCTCAGCATTTGCAATGCCACTGATATGCCATCAAACTCTTGGGCTATCTCATCAAGAAGTTCATCTGTCAGCTCAGTAAACCCAGAGGGCAGCGTCTCTGGAGCTGAGAGGAATACGAATTCCGGTCCAGAGATTGCGCTCTTGAGCTGACGCAAAGTTCCAAACTCAAAACACTCGATGGTGATTTGCATGCCTCGCTTTTGGTAATCACTGCTGTCAATCTCTGCTTGAACTGCAGCAACTATGTCTAGCCCCTGAGCTAGAAACTGTTTGCCGTATTTCACCTCAATAATGAGGTGCTTGCCATCGAAGTTTCGATTTTCTAAAACCTGTCTCAGGGTTGGGATGGAAAATTCTCCATCGTGGGAAGCGCTCTGTGTGCGGTGCGGATATCGCTCTTTCGCTTTCAACCGAGACAGCTCCTGCGATGTCCAGTTATAGACCAGGTAGTTCTCACCTTGATATGTGGTGGTCTTTCTAAGGTCATCATCGTGCAGAATCACTGGCACCGCGTCCGAGGTCATCACCACATCAAACTCGATGGCATCACTGCCAAGTTCAAAGGCTAGTTCAAAGGAAGCCATGGTGTTTTCGGGCAGGTAACCGCAAGCTCCACGGTGCCCGAAAACTAACACGGCTCTACTCCCACTCAATAGTCCCGGGGGGCTTGGAGGTGATATCCAGCACGACTCGGTTCACGCCGGCAACCTCATTGGTGATGCGATTGGAAATCTTGGCCAAGAGCTCATATGGCAATCTCGACCAGTCGGCCGTCATCGCATCTTCTGAGGACACTGGACGAAGCACGATCGGGTGACCATAGGTTCGGCCATCACCTTGCACTCCCACCGATCGAACATCGGCCAGCAGCACAACTGGACACTGCCAAATCTGAGAGTCTTGGCCCGCCTTGGTGAGCTCCTCGCGAACAATTGCATCGGCATCTCGAAGCAAGTCCAAGCGCTCCTTGGTTACCTCACCAACAATGCGGATTCCAAGTCCAGGTCCTGGGAATGGTTGGCGTTGAACAATTTCCGCTGGGAGGCCAAGCTCTTTACCGATGGCTCTGACCTCATCTTTGAATAAGGTTCGCAGTGGTTCTACAAGCTCAAAATCAAGATCATCTGGAAGTCCACCGACATTGTGGTGAGATTTGATTCCCGCAGTTACACCACCGCCAGATTCCACAACGTCCGGATAGAGCGTGCCCTGAACCAAGAACTTGATTGGGCGATTATCCGCTTTAGCTTCAGCAACCAGCTTGCGCTCTGCCTCTTCAAAGGTGCGAATGAATTCGCGTCCGATGATCTTGCGCTTGGTCTCTGGATCTGAAACTCCAGATAGGGCCGATAGAAACTTTTCCTGTGCATCAACCGTGACCAGGCGAATGCCAGTAGCCGCTACATAGTCGCGCTCCACCTGCTCGCGCTCAAACTTTCTCAGCAGCCCATGATCGACAAATACAGCTGTCAATTGATCACCAACGGCCCGGTGAACCAAGGCTGCGGCAACCGCTGAGTCAACCCCGCCGCTGAGCCCGCAAATAACGCGAGCATCGCCAACCTGTTGACGAATCTTCTCCACCTGCTCGGCAATCACATTGCCTGAGTTCCAGGTGGGCTCAATTCCCGCACCTTTATATAGGAAGTTCCTTAGGACCTGCTGACCCTGCTCGGAGTGCTTAACTTCAGGGTGCCACTGCACGCCGAAGATCCGCTTCTCTAAATTCTCAAACGCTGCCACCGGAGTGGTTTCCGTTGAAGCCAGCACCGTAAACCCACTTGGTGCCTGAACTACCTGGTCGCCGTGGCTCATCCAGCAGATCTGCAACTGCGGTTGGTTACCGAGGAGTACTCCGCCATCGGTCAGTTTTAGCTCAGTTGCTCCGTACTCGCGCTTGCCGGTCTGGTCGACCTTGCCACCAAGTGTTTGAGCTAAGACCTGAAAGCCATAGCAAATGCCTAGAACCGGAATGCCAAGTTCAAGTATTGCTGGATCGAGCTGCGGAGAACCTGCCTCGTAAACACTCGATGGACCACCGGAGAGAATGATGGCGGCAGGATTCTTCTTCTGAACCTCACTGGCTGAAATGTTGTGGTGAACAATCTCCGAGAAGATGTTGGCTTCACGAACTCTGCGGGCAATCAGCTGTGCGTATTGCGCACCAAAGTCAACAACTAAAACGTTGCTCATTCGCCGCGCTCCATTTTCTCTAGCTCAGCAGTTGCCACCTTGGCATACTTCGCCTCGGTGTAGAAGCTCAAAAGCGGAACAATCCCACCGAGGGCGATAAAGAGGAACCTGGTGAACGGCCAACGAAGCAGAGTCCAAAGTCTGAAATCGGCCATCAGGTAAACCACGTAGAGCCAGCCGTGAACAATCAAAATCCAAACCGTGAGGTTGACGCCAACATCAGGCAGCCCTTCACCTTCGACTCCGTAGCTCTCGAATGTGATGAAACCGTTGGGACCCAAAAGCCAAAGGTCATAACCCAAAAACGGCAAACGTCGAATACCCCAGGTGATCATCAGAAGCAGCAGAAAGATGCCGGTCACATAAGACGAAACTCGATAGAAACCGATTACTTTTCTTAGCTTTTCTGATTTAGCCGACATAGCCAAGAAGTCTAATCGGACTAGAGATTAGAGAGCGCCGCAAGCACCTTGCTCTTTGCCTGCTCAGCACTTACCGAGGAGAGTGCGAGCTGAGCAATTTGCTTGGCTTGCTCGGCACTTACCGCAGACAGCGCCGAACGAACTGCGCCAACTTGGCTCATCGATGCCGACACCGATTTAAAGCCAAGGCCTGCTAAGACAACAGCGAAGGCTGGGTCGGATGCACTCTCGCCACAGACTCCCGAGGAGAGATTCGCTGCATCTGAATCTTGAGCAATCTTGGCAAGTGCTCGAATCAGAGCCGGTTGCCAAGGATTCAAAAGTGCACCCAGGCTCGAGTTCATTCGGTCAGCTGCGAACAGATATTGGGATAGGTCGTTGGTGCCAACCGAGATGAAATCAAGCTGGTTTTTCAGATCAGAGAGCGCCATCACAATCGATGGTGTCTCAACCATGACACCAACTTTGAACTTGCCCGCCTTACGCGCCAAACTTCCAAATTCGATTGCTTCTTCTGCGGTCGCAATCATTGGTGCCATTACCCAGACCTCACGACCAGATTGCTCTCTGGCTATTTCCAAACTGGTGAGTTGGTCAACGATGAACTGCCGGTGATCTTGAATCAAACGGTAACCACGAACACCCAAGGCTGGGTTTTCCTCGTGGGGCATATTTAAAAATGGAACCGGTTTATCACTTCCGGCATCGATAGTTCTAACCACCACCGGGCCCTCAGGTGCAGCCTTCAGAATCTCGGCATAGCTGGCTGCCTGCGCCTGCACACTAGGCATGCTGGTAGCTGACAGGTAGAGCAGTTCGGTGCGGAAAAGTCCGACTCCATTGGCAGCGGTGGTAGCGGCAGTGATTGCGTCGCTAAGCGAGCCAATATTGGCCCGGACCGGAATGATCGGTTCGACAGACTTTGCGACAAAGCTGATGGTTTTGGTTGCCATTGATTCATCGCCATCAACCACCACTCGATCCCCAACTGGATCAACCAGCACCATCTGACCATCTAGCAACTCGGTGGCCTCAGAGCAGGACACCACAGCCGGGATGGATTTTGATCGACAAATGATTGCGGTGTGGGAGGTGGGTCCACCTTTTGTGGTGATAACTCCAACCACCGCCTTGGTGAATTGAGCGGTGTCGGCAGGAGAGAAATCTTCTCCCACCAAAACGAAAGATCCGGACTCTGGCAGATCAAGACCCAGGTGAATTCCGTGGATGTGTGCTGCTACTCGTTTTGCCAGATCTCTCAGATCTGCCAGCCGCTCTTCAAATGCCGCGTCACCTGCGAGCAACTCACCGAACTCATCGACCGCCATGATGAATGCGGTTGCAGCACTCCAGCCCTCATCAATTTGGGTAGCTGCAGTTTCAAAAAGATCCTCGTCCTCAAGCAGCATCTTAAGTGCCTCAAAGATCTCAGCGCTGGTGTCACCAGCCTTCAGCCCGAGTTCATCTAGGTAATGCCCGACCGCGCTGATGGCGCCTTTCAAGGTGTGCTTTTCGGTTTCCGAATCACCTGAGTGTTTGTGAGCACTTGGAATTGGCTTGGCCGGCTTGACGCGAAAAACTTCTGCGCGAACTGCATTCAGCCCGACTCCCATTCCGGCAAGAATGGCTCCTGGAGCTGACACGTCTAACCCTTGAGAAAGTCTTGGATCTGAGAGATTAGAGAATCTGCGAGCGCCTGGTCATCGGTATCAATCTCAACCAACAACTCTTCGCCAGTCTTAGCCTTCATCGCCATCATGCGAAGAGGTGAATTTGCCTTAACCAACTCCTCACCCGCTTTTCCGATGCGAACTTCGATGCCGGACTCTTTGACAAGCTTCACGATTTGACCGGCTGGTCTGGCATGCAGTCCGATCGGATCTAAAACGGTTACAGTGGCAGAAATACTGGACATTAGGACCTCCGAGCTAAATGCTAGCCCTCTTCGACGATGCGTAGTTGCTCATCTCGAACTAAACGCCACCAAATGTAAAAAGCGGCTACTGCGAAGAAGGCCCACTCAACCGCATAGAAGGCAGTGAGCCAGTTGATCTCGATCTGTTGCTGGCGAATGCCGATTGTGATTTTTTCAAGACCGATGTCGATGCCTTGCTGAACGATCAAATATGCCGGATAGCTAACTATCTCCTCTTGAGAATAGAGATTCACGAGCTGGGCTAACGAGAGTGACTGCAGCACACCATCAACTTTGGTTCTAGGTGCCTCGGTTGGCTCAACGTAGCCAACAATCTCTGCCTCAATGGGCTCAAGCTCGCTAACCGCTTGGTTCGCCTCTTCAAGGGATTCCGAGAAACCAAGTGCCAAAGTCAGGCTCTTACCATCAACCATCGAGTTGCTGATCACCCAGTAGCCAGGGACCTGGTTTCCACTCTCGAGCTGCAACCGGTTTGCAACAACAAATGCATTCTCGGGATCGAGCGTAACCTTGGTGGTCGCCAGTCGATCAAAAACATTCGCTGTAATTGGACCCGGCTGGATTAGCTCATCGAGCGGCCTCGGGGGTGCATCGGAGACCTCGACTCCAACCACTCGAAATGTGCGCTCCAGCTGCCACTGCATCAGGAGGGCAAATATCGTGGCGATGATCGCAGCAGCCAAGAGCGCGAACAGCCACTTGGGACGTTTTGCGACTTGCCAGAAAGTTGGGTTCATTACTCGTATTGGTTGACGACAACATCCACGCGCTGGAACTCTTTGACATCTGAGTAACCGGTGGTTGCCATCGACTTGCGAAGTGCTCCAATTAGGTTTTCAGTGCCTCCCGAGGTGGTGGCTGGGCCGAGCAGGATGCTCTCCATTGTGCCGTGAGTGCCAACCCAAACGCGCTGTCCGCGAGGCAGCGATGGGCTTACTGCCTCACTGCCCCAGTGCCACCCTCTACCCGGAGCTGATGCAGATCGCGCCAAAACTGTTCCCAGCATTACAGCATCGGCGCCACATGCGATCGCCTTTACGATGTCGCCGGATGTTCCAAGTCCGCCATCGGCAATCACGTGCACATAGCGTCCGCCGGACTCATCCATGTAATCACGTCGAGCTGCAGCGACATCGGCGACCGCAGTCGCCATCGGAGCGTGAATGCCCAAAACTTTGCGGGTCGCAGTTGCTGCGCCACCACCGAATCCAACTAGCACACCGGCAGCTCCGGTTCTCATCAAGTGCAGCGCTGCCGTGTAGGTCGCAGCCCCGCCCACGATGACTGGAACATCTAGTTTGTAGATGAATTCCTTGAGGTTCAGTGGCTCACGGGTCTTGGAAACGTGCTCTGCCGAGACAGTGTTACCGCGAATCACAAACAGATCCACACCTGACTTTGTAACGACATCGGCAAACTCTGCGGTTCGCTGCGGAGAGAGCGCACCGGCAACAGTCACACCCGCTGCTCTAATCTCGCTGAGTCTGGCCTTGATCAGCTCTGGCTGAATTGGCTTTGAGTAAACACGCTGCAAAACAGCAGTGGCATCTGCATCCTTAGCAGCTGCAATCTCTTCAAGCTGCTGAGTGGGGTCTTCATACCTAGTCCAAAGACCCTCGAGGTCCAAAACACCAAGACCACCGAGCTTTCCCATTTCGATCGCAGCGGCGGGACTCATTGCCGAGTCCATCGGGGCTGCAACAACCGGAAGATCGAATCGATAAGCGTCAATTGACCACGAGGTTGAAACATCCTCTGGGTCTCTGGTTCTTCTGGTTGGGACTATCGCGATGTCATCAAATGCGTAGGCAACCTTGGCGCGCTTGGACCTGCCAATTTCGATTTCATTCACAGCGCTCTCCTAACGGGTGCCGTAGTTCGGGGCTTCGATGGTCATTTGAACATCGTGAGGGTGAGATTCGCGCAGACCGGCTGCGGTAATGCGAACGAACTTGCCCTTGGTTTGAAGCTCTGGGATTGTGGCGGAACCGACATAACCCATCGAGGCTCGTAATCCCCCAACCAGCTGGTGAACCACAGATCCGACTGTGCCACGATAGGGCACTCTTCCCTCGATGCCCTCGGGGACCAGTTTGTCTTCGCGAAGTACATCGTCTTGGAAGTAGCGATCCTTGGAGAAGGATTTGCTCTGTCCACGTGACTGCATTGCCCCGAGTGATCCCATGCCGCGGTAAGTCTTGTATTGCTTACCGCCCACATAGGTAATATCTCCCGGAGACTCGTCGGTACCGGCGAGCAGCGAACCAAGCATCACTGAGTTAGCTCCAGCTACCAAAGCCTTAGCGATGTCTCCGGAGTACTGCAAGCCACCGTCAGCTATAACCGGGACTCCGGCTGGACGAGCCGCCAGCGCAGCAAGGTGAACCGCGGTAACCTGAGGAACTCCGACACCAGCGACAACACGCGTGGTGCAGATTGAGCCTGGACCAACTCCAACCTTTACCCCATCGGCACCGGCATCAATGATCGCCTGAGCGCCTTCTCTGGTTGCAACGTTGCCACCGACGATGTCGGTGTGCTTGGCAAATGGCTCAAGCTTGAGCTTTCTGATCATGTCTAGAACTGCAGAGTTGTGACCGTGAGCGGTATCAACAACCAACATGTCCACACCGGACTCGATTAGAGCCATCGCTCGCTCCCAGGCATCCGGCCCAACTCCGACGGCAGCACCGACCAACAATCTGCCAGCCCCATCTTTGGAAGCATTTGGATACTTCTCGCTCTTGTCGAAATCCTTCACGGTAATCAGACCTCGAAGCTTGCCATCCTCATCGATTAGCGGAAGCTTCTCGATTCGGTGCTGGGCCAGCAGTGCCATCGCCTCGTCAGGGTTGATTCCCACCTTCCCCACAATAAGAGGCATTGGGGTCATTACATCTTTAACCAGGGTCGTGGTGCGCTGGACCTCTAGAACAAATCGCATATCGCGGTTGGTGACAATGCCAACCAGCTTGCCCTCTTCGTCAATCACCGGAAGACCGGAGACGCGATACTTCCCACAAAGGTCATCCACCTCTTGAATGGTTGCGTATGGGGTGGTGGTCACTGGGTGAGAGACCATTCCGGCTTCTGATCGCTTTACCAGGTCAACCTGGTTTGCCTGCTCCTCAATCGAGAGGTTTCGGTGCAAGATTCCAAGCCCACCCTGTCGGGCCATCGCAATCGCCATTCTGGCCTCGGTGACGGTGTCCATTGCGGAGGAGATCAGCGGAATGTTGACCGAAATGTTTCTGGAAACCTGGGTTCTGGTGTTCACGCCTGAGGGCACAACATCGGACTGACCAGGTAGAAGCAGGACATCGTCATAGGTGAGTCCAATGAGTGCAAATGGGTCTGGAAGCTCCAAGGCTCATCCTTTGCTAGAAACTGGCTGGCTTGGTCAAAGTCTACCTGCGAGAAAATAGGTCTGGAGAGTTAAACATTTTCGAAACAACTACTGCGCTAATGTGTTTCAACGGGGCTAGAAGTTTCTGGGCCCGCTGCTAAAGTGATTCAGTACCCAAGCGGTATGTAGAAGAGCAAAGTGGCTCTTACGGACTGGAGGACATGTGACCTTCCTCTCGCGCAGCCTAAAGCTGTCAAACTTATTTTTTGCCACCCTGCTAGTAGCGCTACTCAGCGTTGCCGGTCTGGGTCAATCGGCCTCGGCAGATGAGGTTGGTACTGACCAGCCCTATGCCATCACGGGAAACGTGAAGCTCGATGGTGAACCGCTTTCTGGAGTGAGAATCTTCGTGAAGGGCGGCTCCTACGAGGCAGAGACCGTTACCGGTGCCGATGGCCGCTGGTTCATTGGCATTCCTGACACCAACCCGTACACCGTGACCCTGGATGAGACCACTCTTCCCGAGGGCATCGCAGTGGTTGAGGGTGGGGCATCGGACGAGGTGCAGATCGGCAAGAGCGATCGAGTTGTAAAGAACTTCTTCATTGGTGAGGGAGTTCGTAATAGCTCAGGTGGTGTTGAGCAGTTCTTCACACGCCTTATATATGGAATCAACTTTGGTCTGATGCTTGGCCTCGCAGCGGTTGGACTATCGCTGGTGTTTGGTACTACTGGTCTATCAAACTTCGCTCACGCTGAGATGGTCACCTTCGGTGCGCTGATGGCCTTCCTGTTCGGAGTGGTTTTGCCGCTTCCGATCTGGGTTGCAATTCCGCTTGCCGTCATCGTCTCCGGTGCCTCGGGCTGGCTACTGGATTCCGGTCTGTGGCGACCGCTTCGCAGACGCGGTCTAGGTCTTGTTCAGCTAATGATTGTCTCCATTGGTCTCTCGCTGACAGTTAGATACGTGTTCCAGTTCTTCGTTGGTGGTGGAACACTGCAGCTACCGGGCTTTGATGCTCCGAAGATTCCAATCTTCGGAACCTTGGCACTGAGCGTTATCGATATGGCTTCGATGGGCATCAGCCTTGCAGTCATCCTCGGCTTTGCTTGGTGGCTAATGGGCACCAAGACCGGCAAGGCAACCAGAGCGATCTCTGACAACCCAGATCTAGCAGCCGCATCGGGTATCGATGTCGAGAAGGTCATCAGAACGGTCTGGATCGTAGCCGCTGGTTTGGCTGGCCTAGCCGGTGTGCTTTGGGCTTACTTCCGTCCGGGTATTAAGTGGGACATGGGTGCCCAGATTCTTCTCTTGATCTTCGCAGCCGTGACCCTTGGTGGTTTGGGAACCGCATTCGGTGCCCTGGTTGGTGCGATCGTGGTGGGTATCTTGGTTGAGACCTCCTCCATGATCATTCCTTCCGACCTCAAGTACGTGGGTGCGCTGGTCGTACTGGTTGCGATTCTGCTCTTCAGACCTCAGGGACTTCTGGGTCGAAAACAAAGGATTGGTTAGGAGGTAGAGCGATGAACTGGGAAGCAATTATCAACAACACAGCAGCTGGTCTGCTAACCCCGACCACCTTGGCCTTTGCTCTAGCAGCTCTGGGTCTTGCAATGCACTTTGGCTTTGCAGGTCTATTGAACTTCGGTATCGCCGGTTACATGGCGATTGGTGCCTACGGCTACGCAATCGCAGTGCTCACCTTCGGTTTGCCATGGTGGGCTGGAATGCTCGTGGGCATGGTCGGTTCGGTGCTGTTCTCGCTGTTGCTGGGTATTCCAACACTTCGACTTAGAGGTGACTACCTGGCAATCGTGACTATTGCGGCGGCCGAGATCCTCAGGCTTCTGTTCCTCACCACCGCATTCGAAGACATCACCGGTTCTGCCGATGGTCTGTTCGGGTACAACTCCCGTCCGGACGGTTCTGGTTTTGCAAACTCAAACCCATTCCCTCCTGGTGACTATGGATTTGGACCTTGGACCTATAACGCCGAGACCATCTGGGTGATTTTGTTTGGTCTTATCGTCTTGGCGGTTTGCACCTTCCTACTGTGGGCCCTAATGCGCTCACCTTGGGGACGCGTGATCAAGGGTATTCGCGAGGATGAGGATGCGATTCGCGCACTGGGAAAGAACGTCTTCAACTACAAGATGCAGGCACTGATCATCGGTGGTTTGTTTGGGTCTCTCGGTGGCATGGTTTTGGCTGCCTATTCAAACGTCTCGCCAGGTGTCTACGTCACCTCGCTGACATTCTTTGTGTGGACTGCACTCCTACTTGGTGGTGCGGCAACAATCTTTGGTCCAGTTGTCGGCTCAATCATCTTCTGGGTGATGCAGGCCTTCTTGACCAACATTCTTCCTGAGCTAGCAAACGCAGGAATCTTGCCAGTGTCATCGCAGCAGGCATCAACCCTGCGCTTTGTGCTGGTAGGAATCGGTTTGATGCTGCTGGTGATCTATCGACCACAGGGCATCTTCGGAGACAAGAGGGAGTTGACCTTTGTCAAGTAATCCAACCCCACAAAAGAGCACTGGCCTTCACGTTGGCCAGGCTGCTCCTGGCTGCAAGAAGGTCGACCCGATCCTTACGGTTGACAACGTCAAGAAGACCTTCGGTGGTCTAACCGCTGTCGACGTTGAACACCTCGAGATTCCTCGCGGTGCAATCACCGCCTTGATTGGTCCAAACGGTGCGGGTAAGACCACGCTGTTCAACCTGCTGACTGGATTTGATACCCCTGACACCGGAACCTGGGACTTCCAGGGCACCAGCTTGGCAGGAGTCCCATCCTTCAAGGTTGCCCAGATGGGCCAGGTTCGCACCTTCCAGCTAACCAAGGCGCTGAGCTTGCTCACCGTCCTGGAGAACATGAAGCTTGGCGCTAAGGGTCAGAAAGGCGAGAGCCTACTAAACGCCCTAATGCCATCTATTTGGAAGAAGCAAGACGATGCCATCGGCGAGAAGGCGATGGAGCTGCTAAAGCGCTTCAAGCTGGATGCCAAAAAGGATGACTTCGCTGCCTCGCTATCTGGTGGTCAGCGCAAGCTTCTCGAAATGGCAAGAGCTTTGATGACCGATCCGGTTTTGGTGATGCTCGACGAGCCAATGGCCGGTGTTAACCCAGCGTTGACCCAGTCCCTACTTGAACATGTGCTTGGTTTGAAGGAACAGGGCATGACCGTTCTGTTCGTCGAGCACGATATGCACATGGTTCGCCACATTGCTGACTGGGTAGTCGTAATGGCTGAGGGTCGCGTTGTGGCCGAAGGATCACCTGACACCGTGATGAAGGAGCAGGCTGTTATCGATGCCTACCTCGGTGCTCACCAGGACACCGACCTGGGTGTCGTTACCGGCCGAATCAAGATCGTTTCCGAGGGAGATGCAAAGTGACCAGAGTTGTAGATGTAAAGAATCTGGTTGCCGGCTACCTACCCGGCGTCAACATCCTCAATGGCGCAAATCTTTACGCCGATAAGGGTGAATTGATTGGAATCATCGGACCTAACGGTGCCGGTAAGTCAACCCTACTCAAGGCAATCTTTGGACTCGTAAAGGTTCGTGAGGGATCTATCCAACTAAACGGCGAAGAAATCGCCGGTTTGAAGCCAAACCAGTTGGTTACCAAGGGTGTTGGCTTTATCCCGCAGACCAATAACGTCTTCCCTTCGCTAACCATCGAAGAGAACCTGCAGATGGGTATCTTCCAGGACCCAAGTCACTACAACGAGCGACTCGAGTTCGTGGTTTCGATATTTGCTGAGCTGGGTAAGCGCCTAAAGCAGCGTGCTGGTTCACTCTCCGGCGGAGAGCGCCAGATGGTTGCAATGGGAAGAGCTTTGATGATGGACCCAGCGGTCTTGCTGCTGGATGAGCCATCGGCTGGTTTGTCCCCAGTTCGTCAAGATGAGGCATTCCTTCGCGTCTCTGAGATCAACAAGGCTGGTGTGACCTGCATCATGGTTGAGCAGAACGCTCGTCGCTGCCTCCAGATTGCTGACCGTGGTTATGTTCTTGACCAGGGTAAGGACGCGGTCGTAGGAACCGGTAGAGAGCTGCTAAACGACCCTCAGGTCATTGGCCTCTACCTAGGAACTCTTGGCTCCTAACCCCCGTTAGTCGGACAAAACCCTCCCGGATTCGGGAGGGTTTTTCCATTACCTTGCAATTGTCAGTTCTGGCGAAAAAAGAAATCCCCTCCGGTTGCCCGGAGGGGATTCACTTTTGTCTAGCGGACTAGAACTTAGCCACGGATGGTGCTTGGCTTGTTGTTCTCGTCGAACTGCTGGATCAGGATGTTACCGTCAGTTGGGTCTCCGACCTCGTTGAAGGTAATTGCACCTGATGGGCCGTCGTAGTCGGCGGTGCCACCAGAAGCGATGATGTCAGCACACTCAGCGAAGCTGGTGCACTTGGTGCCGTTGCCGGTTCCACCAGATACTTCCTGAAGCTTGGCAGAGATGTTGGCACCCTGTGCGCTACGAGCCTCTAGAGCTGCTAGAGCTAGCAGAACTACAGCGTCGTATGACTCAGGACCGTAAGCAGCAAGCTTCAGAGGCTCGTTGCCGCGTGCCTGCCAGTTCTCGTCCATCTTCTTTAGGAAGTCGCCGATCTTGGACTCGTTAACACCTGGGTAGGTACCCTTAGCGCCCTTTAGGGTGCCAGCAGGGAAGTCTGCGGAGTAGTCGGTTAGGTTACCGTCTACGAAGTACAGGTTCTCTGCAGGGAACTGAGATACCAGCTGAGGAACGATGGTCTTTGCCTCGTCGAAGGTGATCAGAACGATTGCGTCTGGGTCTCCGGCTAGTGCCTCGTTGATCTGGCTGGTGAAGTTGGTGTCACCGGTGTTGTAGGTAGGTGCAGCTAGAACCTCGCCACCAGCAGCCTCGAAGGCGGTGGTAACGAACTCAGCTAGACCGGTTCCGTAGGAGTCGTTCAGAACGATCATGGAGATCTTCTGGTGTCCGTCCTCAGCGATTAGGTTTCCTAGAACCTCACCCTGGAGAACGTCAGAAGGTGCAGTACGGAAGTACAGACCCTTGTCCTCGTAGGAGGTGAAAGCTGCGGAAGTGTTAGCTGGTGAGAACTGAACTACACACTCAGCGATAACGCGGTCAATGAACTGCAGCGAAGTACCGGAAGATGCAGCACCAACGATCGCCTGAACGCCTGCGTTCAGAAGACGTGGGATCTCGGTGTCGTAGGCCTTGTTGTCGGTGTCACCGGAGTCACCCCAGGTTACGTCGATGGTAATGCCCTTGCCAGCAGCGTTGATCTCGTCAATTGCGAGTGCAACACCGGCCTCCTCAGGTGGGCCGAGGAATGCGAGGTTACCGGTCTGAGGTAGTGCTGTACCTAGCTTTAGAACTAGGTCACCGCTCTCCTCAGGACCAAGCTCACAACCGCCAGCAGTGGTGGTCGCGCTGCAACCAGTCAGAACAGCTGCACCAAGTGCGAAAACACCTGCAGCAGCAATGCTCTTCATGGCAAAGCGTGACTTCTTTGTGGATTCAGTCATTCTTGCTCCTTGAAATAGCAATCTAAAGGCGAGCCGAAGTCACAAACCTCGGCTGCTTTCTACAGCTTAGCCATGCAGCCACCGCTGCCAAGGGTCGATTTCGAAGAAGATTCGGAAAATCAGTTTTTTGAATTCGAATTTCGTTGCGAAATCAATCGTTGTATCTTGATATGAGAATAATTTGAAATATTTTGCTTCGAATTCAGTTGCCAAGCCTCGCATGTAAGAGGTATGTAACAATTCAGTTTCAGCGTTTCGTTTGTTGCCTTTTGTTTCCAAGTGCATCCAGAGACAAAACCACCAGTGACGCCCACACCAACGCAAATCCAATCCAACGAACCGTCGGCATTGGCTCTTGGAGTATGAAGTAGGCGGTTAGAAACTGCAGCGTTGGCGTCAGGTACTGAATAAACCCGATTGAACTCAGTGGAATTCTTGAAGCTGCAGCACCAAACAAGATCAGCGGGACAGCGGTGAGAATTCCAAATGCCACGAGTACCGAAAACTCCCAAACGCCGCTGAAAAGCATGATTGGTGTGCTGGCGGCCACTACCGCAAGTTGAATCAGCGCGATTGGCATAACCAAAGCAGATTCAATAGCAAAGGACTGCAGGGCTTTGACCTTGCCGCCGACTTTGTTTTTGGCGAGTGAGTAAATCGCGAAGCTCAGCGCTAGAACAAAGGCAATCCAAGGTGGGCGACCGTAGTCAAAGGTCAACACCAAAACGGCAATCAGACCAAGGCTCAGCGCAATCCATTGGTTGCGTCTCAGGCGTTCTCCTAAAAACACAACTGCAAACACGATTGTGATCAGTGGATTAATGAAGTAGCCCAGTGAGGTCTCGATCGTGTTCTTGGTCGCTACCGCGACAACGTAAGTTTCCCAGTTGATGAAGATAAAGAATGCGGCAACCAGCAACCACTTCAGTCGCCCAGGGTTCTTGACCAGCTCTATAACCTCACCCCAACCACGTGTGATGGTTAGCAATAGAGCTGCGAACCCAAAACCGAAGACCACTCGCCAGACCACAACCTCAAACGGGTTGGCAAATGTTGACGCCGTGATGATTAGCGGGAAGGATCCCCAGATCAAATAAGCCGAGACACCGAGCAGTAATCCGGTGGTGACTTTCGATGCTTTAGGCACGGCCTTACTCTAGCGGCAATAGAAAAGGCGGCCCCGAGGGGCCGCCTTCTATCTAATGCTTTGACTAGCGCTCGATGATTGCCAGTACGTCGCGAGCAGAGAGCACCAGGTACTCCTTGCCCTCATACTTCAGCTCGGTGCCGCCGTACTTCGAGAAGATGACACGGTCGCCAACCTTCACGTCTACTGGGATGCGAGCACCGGCCTCGTTGAAGCGGCCTGGGCCAACCGCAATAACCTCAGCCTCCTGTGGCTTCTCTTTTGCGGTGTCTGGGATAACCAGACCGGATGCAGTTACCTGCTCTGCCTCAACTGGACGAACAACAATTCGATCTTCGAGTGGCTTGATAGAAACCGACACTTTGACCTCTTCTTTTCTAAAGATTTGTCTTTAGCAAACTCGTTATGCGAGTGCTAATAAAAGATTAGAACCTAATTAGCACTCAGTCAAGGCGAGTGCTAGTGATTTGGCGATAGCGTTGGTGTGTGCCCGGAATTGAGAAGTTACTCAGCAGCGAAGGTCTTGCTCTTCTACAGCAGGTTGAGTCTGTCGCTGAGTCACAATCGAGCCTGAAACTGATTGATGAGCTGCGCAAAAATGGGCATGACCCAGAGCTCATTTCTCAGGTGCTCACCCAGGCGAAACTGAGAAACAAGGCAAAGGCTAAGTTTGGCGAGTTTGCCAACCAACTGCTCTACACCCAAGATGGCCTTGAACAGGCAACCCGTTTGGGGGTAGCCGCCCATCACGCTGGAATCTTCAGAGCTGCCGGTGTCAACTCAATCACGGATCTAGGTTGTGGAATTGGATCCGATGCCCTGGCATTCGCCGCAGCAGGTTTTGAGGTCACGGCCGTTGAACGCGACATCGAGACCGCTGCCATTGCGAGTTTTAACTTGGCAGTGTTTGAAAATGCCAAGGTTTTGGCCGAGGATGCCTCACAGGTAGAGCTGACCACTCAAGCACTCTGGTTCGATCCCGCCCGAAGAGATTTGGAACACCAGGGAGAAAAGCACAAAGTGGTTGGGCCGGAGGACTTCTCTCCCAGCCTAAATTGGGTTTTTCAAACGGCCAGAACACGAATCTCAGGGGTCAAGTTAGGACCGGCATTTCCCAAGGAGCTAATTCCAGATGATGCCAAAGCCATCTGGGTAACCCACAACCGAGACCTGGTAGAGCTGACACTGTGGTTTGGTTTTGACCAGCTCGCCAAATTCAATGTGCTTCAGATTGCCGAAGAAAGCCACACCTTCAGTGCCGATGAGATTTTGAATGCAGAGGTTGGAGAACTAAGGGCATACCTCTATGAGCCAGATGCCGGATTGATTCGCTCGGGCCTGATGGGAAACCTGGCAAAGGAATTGGGGATCCACACAGTGAGCCCAGGAATTGCGTATCTCAGTTCTGACCAGGTCATCGATTCGCCTTGGCTCCGAGGCTACGAAGTGTTGGAAGTTCTAAACCTGGATGAAAAGAAGATTGCAGCCTGGTGCAAAGAGCGCGGAGTTGGAGTTTTGGAGATCAAAAAGCGCGGAGTCGACATCACCCCTGAGCAGCTCAGACCCAAACTGAAGTTAAAAGGTGCGGGCACCGCCACCTTGATTCTCACCAAGATAGGCGATGCCCGCCGAGCACTTTTCTGTAAGCCAATCCGCTAGATGGCTCTCCCAGCGGAGTGGCTAACGGTCACGCCACATGTGCATGCCGTCGAATCCACGTTGGAACTCGAAGAATTCAGGCCCACCCGGCTGGAGTCCGAGTACACCTGAATAGATCAGTGCCTTAGTGATAACACCGAGCAGCACAAAAATAATCCAGAGTGCGATGTGAACATATCCGATCACCACACCAGCAAGGGCCAGACCTCTTCCGCTCTCACCACTGCGTTTGATTTGGGCCAGCGAAACATGGCCGGTTATGACCGCGATGAGGGCTCCAACTCCGCTAATTGCAGACGCGATGGAAACCACCGCCAGAGTATTCAGCTTCGTGAAATCAAACTTTTCACGCTTTGTAGGAGTTGGGGTTTCTTGAACTTCAGCTGATGGCTGAGTTTCTTTCTTTTCTGCCATGTCAAAACTTCTTTCTGTCACTTCGGACAAAACCAAGTAAAGACCTGCTAACTGGAAGTTGTTTGGAAGAAAACTGGGAGAACCTAGAGAGTCTGAACAGTAGTAACTTCAAGCGTGGATTCGGCACCAAATCCGAGCGAGCTTGGTTGGTGACCAGCCATCACCAGCTGAGCGCCCAATGCTGCAATCATCGCTCCGTTATCGGTGCAGAGTGAAAAGCGCGGAATGCGGAGTTCGATTCCCCTGGCCTCACATCGCTTGGCAGCCTCTTCGCGCAATCTTGCATTTGCAACCACCCCTCCTCCAAGCAATAGCCTCGGGACACCCAGTCGCTCGCAGGCATCGATGGCCTTTGTAAGCAGCACATCAACCACAGCTTCTCTAAATGAGGCCGCTACATCCGAGGGGTTGATATCGGTTCCTTCGATTTCAGCTTTCTCAACATAACGCGCAACTGCGGTCTTGAGTCCGGAGAACGAGAAGTCGTAGCGATGCTTTTCCATGTCCTTTGGAAGCGATAGTCCGCGGGGGAATCTGATGGCTGCTGGGTTTCCAGTTGCAGCCAGCGTGTCAATCTGTGGCCCGCCAGGATAGGGAAGCCCGAGCACTCGAGCAACCTTGTCAAAAGCCTCTCCGGCTGCATCATCAATGGTCTCGCCCAGTAGTTCAGCGTCACCGAGCAAATCCTTCACGTGAATCAGCGATGTGTGACCACCCGAGACTAAAAGCGCGATCGTGGGAAGCTGCACATAGCCGCGCTCCAAAACATCGGCACCGACGTGTCCGACCAAATGGTTTACCGCGTAGATCGGCTTGTCATAGGCAAGAGCCAAGCCCTTTGCGGCACCAATGCCAACCATCAGCGCGCCAGCCAAACCCGGTCCGTTCGCAACCGCAATGGCATCGATATCCCGCATTGCCACCCCTGCCTCAGCAAGAGCCTTCTCAAGGGTTGGCTTTATCGCTTCCAGGTGCGCCCTGGCAGCAACCTCCGGCACCACACCGCCATACTTGGCATGCTCATCCATCGAGCTGTGAAGGGCATTTGCTAGCAATCTGTTGCCCCTGACAATCCCCACTCCGGTTTCATCGCAGGTGCTCTCAATACCCAAAACCAGGGGTTGTTCGATTCTGAGTCGCATGATTAGCGCATCAACATCATCGGGTTGGTAGTAGCGCTTACGAACATCGATTCGCTCAAAGCCAAAGGCTTTATAAAGCTCGATTGCGGGCTCATTATCAATTCGAACCTCAAGCAACGCTTGCTCTGAACCCAAAGATTTGGCCTTGGCGAGTAGCTCCTGAAAGAGCAGCTTTCCAAAACCTTTACCGCGCTGAGCTGGAGCAACCGCGATGGTCTGAACATCAGAGCTAAATGTGCCGGGGATCGTGCTAAGTCCTGCATACCCCACTAGTTCATTGTCGAACAGGCCTACATAGTGACAGTTGGGCGACTGAAGTTCGGCTCGCATTGAATCCTCATGCCAAGCATCACTTGGAAAGCTCTCTCGCTCCAACCTCATTACTGCAGAAAGATCATCGATGCTCAGTTTTCTAAGGTGCATTAGCCACTCACCTTTTTGCCAGCAGAAGGCGAGACATCTGGGGAGCGTAAATAGAGGGCAGAAACATCGCTGAGATCAATACCTTTTGCCAATGCAAACTCAGCATAGAGGCCAAGCTTTCCGGCATCGCAGCTAGCACTCACCTGCTCAAAGCCCGCGAACTTATCAAGCTGATCCGGTGCCATGACACTTGGTCCTTCAACCAAAACCTGGTTGTCATAGGCAGCAATAAACAACTCTCGACGCTTGGCATCGGAGCTGAGAACAAACCGGCCTGTCCCTAGTGAGTGAGCGACAGCATCAAAAATCATCACTCCATAGGTCGGGAGCCCTAAGGCGCCTGCAATCCCCAAGCCTGCAGCCATGCCGACTCGAAGACCGGTATATGGGGCTGGCCCCCGGCCGATAACAACTCCCGAGATCTCCGAGATTTTTACCTCGGCATCTGCGAGCGCCGACCTAATCGCCAAGCCAATGTTTTCGGCATGGCCAAACGGATCGTCATATACAACGAGTGATTTGAGCTCCCCGGCCACGACCGCTGCACTAGTTCCAGCCGAGGTATCAATTGCCAGTAGCAATCTCCACCCCCTGCCAGCGAGAGCCCGCTCCAAGAATCTCAACCGAACGAACTTCATCCTCGCTCGAGCGATCTATGTTCACATTCAGCCAGTGCTCGGCTAACCCATCGATGTAGTCTCGTGCCCACTCGACCACCACGATTGAACGCTCGAAATCAATATCGAGATCATCTAGCTCCACTGCGCTGGAGAGTCGATACGCGTCGACATGGACAAGTTTTGGTCCCGCAGCCGTCTTGTGAGTCCTAGCTAAAACAAAGGTTGGCGACTGCACGGTGCCTTGAGCGCCCAAGCCCTCACCGATGCCGCGAGTCAGCGTTGTCTTTCCTGCACCGAGTGGTCCATTGAGTAGAACCAAATCACCGGCTCTCAGGTAGCCAGCAATCTTTATCCCAAGCTCATGCATTTGCTCGGGGGTTGCAATCTCAAACTTCATCGCTGGACGTAAACCCGATTAGCTCTGCCACCAATCCTGGTGACAATTTCGTAGTTGATCGTGCCGGCGGACTTGGCTAGAGCATCAACCGAAACCGCTTCACCGAAGATCTCCACCTGGGTGCCAAGCGGATACTCATCATCACCGAGATCTACTAAGAACTGATCCATGGCCACTCGGCCAGCGACTTTGTATTGCTTGCCCGAAATTGAAACCTTGTGTCCAACTGAGACCCTTGGCATTCCCTCGGCGTATCCAAACGGAACCAGAGCGATGTTGGTATCGCTTGATGCCACAAATCGATAGCCGTAAGAGACGCCCTGACCCTTAGGGATACGCTTGAAATTGATGATCTCGGCATGCGCAGCCATAGCCGGTGAAAGCCAGTTCACTTCTCGATTCTCAAACGGACTCAATCCATAGATCCCGATGCCGATTCGAACCATGTCGAAATGCATTTGTGGGTAGTCGATAAAACCTGCAGTGGCCGCCAGATGACGCTGCATCACAGTGACACCATGTCCCTTGGCTAGCTCAAGCGCCTCTTGAAAAAGACCAAACTGTCGAACGTCATCCTCAGCAGAAGTATTTGAAAGGTGAGAGAACAGCCCCTGGATTTCGAGGCCAGCCAGCCTCTCAAAGAGCTTGGGCCAAAGAGCTCTTTCAAAGACCGGTATCGACCTTTACGTGGACCTTGGCACCCGCAGCCAAGGCTTTTTCGAGTGACTCAAAAGTTGAGACTCCAAGTTCAATCTGACTTTGGGCTGCCAATTCAAAATCATCATCTGGCGAGATGAGCCAGCACAGAATGCGAGTTTCGATGCCAGCTGACCGAAGCTCAAGCGCCTCATCTAAATCGGCAACCGCCAGCACATCTACACCTGCACGATCGAGTGCACTGGCAACTTCGTGCATACCGTGACCGTAGGCGTTTGCCTTCACAACTGCGCAAACCTCAGCCTCGGTGCGCGCCTTGAATGCGCGATAGTTTCTCACTATCGCGTCAAGATCGACTCGGATTTCGCGCATCTAGTTAGCTTCCACCACAACCATTGCACTTGCAAGTTCTAGCTCGTGGCTAATGCTCACAAAAAACCGATAGTCAAGCTCATCCAGCCTGGACTTTGTCTCTGCATAAAATTCAAACTCTGGCTTACCGTTTGAATCCTTGGTTAAGGCGATCTGATTCCAAATCAGAATCCTTGGATCGCCTAAAGCTTTGGCAAGGGCCTCCTTGGCAGCAAATCTGGCCGCGAGAGAGTTGGTGGGCAAAGCTTGCTCTGATTCGTGAAACAGTCGCTGTCTTAGGTTTGGGGTTCTAGCCAATGCCTCATCCAATCTTGAGATTGAACAAAGATCGGTCCCAACCCCAACAATCACTATTCGACCGTAACGCTCTTAGCTAGGTTTCTTGGTTGATCTACATCCAAGCCCTTCGCACTTGATAGCTCAAGCGCAAAAACCTGAAGCGGAATAACCGATAGTGGAGCTGAGATCATCGGGTGAAGCTTTGGTACGTAGAAGACTTCCGGGGCGAACTTCGCAACTTCCTCATCACCGCGCTCGGCGATGGCAATAACGTAGGCTCCTCGGGCCTTGATCTCTTGGATGTTGGAGATCACCTTGGAATGAATCGCATCTGGGGCACTCGGTGATGGCACCACAACTATGACCGGTTGCCCCTGGTCGATAAGCGCAATCGGACCGTGCTTTAGTTCACCAGCTGCGAACCCCTCGGCGTGGATATAGGCGAGCTCCTTGAGCTTTAGTGCACCTTCCATCGCAATTGGGAATCCGGTGTTGCGGCCAAGGAACAGAACAGATTTGGTGTTCGCCAACTCTTTGCCTAGCTCACGCATGCGATCTACCGACTCCAAAACCTCTTTCACCGCACGAGGTAGTTTCAGCAGCTCTTTACCAATTTCATTCAGCTCAGACTGCGGCATGCTTTGCCTGAGTGCGGCCAGCGAAAGTGCAACCAGGAAACCTGCTGTGATCTGAGCGGTGAATGCCTTGGTGGATGCCACCGCAACCTCAGGACCCGCGTGGGTGTAGATCGTGGCGTCTGATTCCCTGGCCAAAGTCGCACCCTGGGTATTGCAGATGCTCAGCACCTTGGCACCGCGCTCCTTGGCATAGCGAATTGCCATCAGGGTGTCCATGGTTTCACCAGACTGACTGATTGCAACCACAAGAGTCTTGGAGTCAATAACCGGATCGCGATAGCGCAGCTCATGAGCCAACTCCACCGTGGTAGGCAGTTTTGCCCATTTCTCGATGGCGTACTTGGCCACTTCGCCGGCGTAAGACGCCGTGCCACAAGCTGTGATGATGATGCGATTGACATCCTTGAGGGTGTCCAGACCTGCAAACTCGCTGAGCTTTACAGAACCATCTGATGCAAGGCGACCCATCAGGGTGTCAGCCACTGCCTGAGGTTGATCAGCAATCTCCTTTGCCATAAAGGATGACCAACCGCCCTTGGATGCTGCAGAGGCATCCCAGTTAACTGTGAACTCTTCGAGCTCAACCGGCTTACCGGCGAAGTCAAAAACCTTAACCGAGTCTGCTCGCAGCTCAACGATTTGGTCTTGACCAACAGATGCAGCGCGCTTGGTGTGTTCGACGAAGGCGGCAACATCGCTACCTAGGAAGTTCTCGTGCTCCCCGAAGCCGATCACCAGTGGTGCATTTCTTCT